>CAZVEP010000029.1:0-35668 GCA_964625635.1 uncultured Rhodohalobacter sp. | reverse complement strand
AAGATCGAGGCGTTGTTCTTGCGGAGACATGCTCCGCCCCGGCACCTCCACTAGACACAAGCCCCGCAAGGTTATATGCCTTGACGGGGTTTTTTATTGGAAGCAGATTTTAAATAGACAAACCTGGTTTTATTAGGGGTTGATTCGTATAGAAAGGCGTTTATCTAATTTTATAACATAAAAAAACCCGGATACACAGTTCGCGCCCGGGTTTTAAGAAATTAGATTTTTGGTAAACGACTTACTATTTGCCGACCTCTACAACTGAATCTTCAGTGCCAAATTCATTGGGAATATACGTATCTGCGGCATCGTCGTTTTCCCAGACTTCACCGTCAATCAGATATTTGAATCGATATTCGTTCTCTGGCTTCAGACGTTTGGTAATTTCCCATTTCCCTTTCTTTTTCTCAAGCTTGTCTGCTTTCGTATCCCAGTCGTTAAAGTCTCCAACGAGTTTTACCTCTGATGAAGCCCACTCTTCAGGAAGCGTAAATGTGACTTTGCATACAGTTCTCTTTGGCGTATAATTTTTGGTCAGCATAGTGTACAGTTTTATTGCATTGTTGATGAAGTGAAATCTATCTAATTAAATCATATAAAAAAATAATTTAGATATAATAATTACACTATTTGAATTATTTGACATAAATAATTTAGTCTAAATTTCACTTTATCAATAATTAATCTTGTTTGGAAACGTTTCCCGGTTTTACTCTAAATAGTCAAATGCCAATAATGTTAAAAATTGATGGAATTTTACTTTTTTGTACTGTCTGACTCTATATATCGTCTTGAATTGGGTGTGAATGATTTTATTAACGTAATGAAGTTTATAAGCAGCGGATTTGAGGTTGAACCTGCACTTTAAAAAAAGTAAAACGATAATTTGAAGTTGATTTTAATTACTCTATACATACAAGTGATTTAATATTTCTAAAATACTTTCCGATAAATTTTGAACGGATACCATTGTTCTATTGAAAATATGATCTGTTTTAATTAGCGTATAAAAGCTATACCCATTGATCATCACAGGAGTTTGCTATGAAACAAACAAACCGTTTGTCCCTAAATCTTTTTACAAAGGTGCAGGACGATCTCGAAAAGCGTCAGTATATCATACTGGCTGAATTGAAAAAAATCTCATCTGAATTTCAGTATTACAAAGTATATCCCCATTTAAGCTTTCTTGTAGATCTTCATCGAACACTATCAGAAGTAATTCATCACATTGAAGATTTACGCAATCGTTTTCCCAAGCGAATAAGTAAAATTGACTGGGTAAATAAAACAATCGAACATGACGTGGTATTTGTTGACGGAACAGACCTCAAACGTGTTGAGGAACTTATCAGGTGGGCTATTCCACACATCAAAAAAACGATTCAGGAAGGGATAGCCATCCACGAATACGTATCAGAAGAGCTTACTGTGGAACATGTGGGTATTGTTCCGAACTACAGGGAAGAAGGTTACTTTTTCCTGCCAGATAACCGTCAGAAAAAGCTAAATTTGTTCAGGTTCGAAATATCCATTTTTCAAAGTGCCGATGATCAATACCGGTCGCTTAAAACAAAATTTTTGAAATCATTGAATAAGCTATCAGCTGAGATCTCACCTAATTCATTAAAGCTGGATCTGATAAGAGAGCAGCAGGAATTACCGAACCCTGCAACGTTTTCATTTCAAACGGATCTTGATTTCTCGTTTGACAGAACTATTCTGCCCATTGCCAAACGTAAGCTGATGCTTAAAATCTATTCCTGATTAAAGGACCGCTGCATAAATAGACAGGAAAGGTATATATAATTATTGAGGGCATACAGACTGTATCAGTCGGGCATGATCAGTGCAAGGATGAAGTAGAAAAGTACCATTGTACCGAAAGAAGTGAATACAAGGATCAGAAAAATTATACGCACGATCGTTGGGTCCCAGCCAAGATATTCTCCAATACCTCCACATACGCCCGCGAGCATTTTATTTGTGCGTGATTTTTTTAGGTTTGCTGCCATAGATGATCCTTCTTCGTTGATTGAATCTAAATTACTGTTACGGTACGTGATATTTTTTAAAGAGTTTCAAAAAAGTTAAAGAAATTTCTATTGTCCTTTAAAATCAGTCCACGAATCGTATTAACACTGTATAAAATTGAACAAAGATAACTTGTAGTGTATAAATTAACCTGAAAACGAGGTGTTTCATTCAAATTGAACTTGTCAAGTATGCTTTGAGTGAGTCCAGGTTCAAAAAGACTTGAGAAAAAAGAGATGAAAACTGGTCAGAATATAAAAAGCGAGCCTGGTTAGGACTCGCTTTTCTTATAAGTTGGGCTATGTATTCAGATACTATAATGTATCGGTCGGTTCGGAGAATTAATTCTCGTTATACCCGAGAACTTTAATTCCATTATTGCCTGAGTTCATTTTTCTGAATCGGTATCATCTTTTTCACCGGTTTCAATGCTCTGAAGCCTGAATACAACCGGTAATGAATATTGAACACGAACAGGCTGGCCTCGCTGGACACCTGGTTTAAATTTAGCCTGCTTTACAGCTCTGAGTGCTTCTTCATCAGCGCCGCCTCCAATTCCGCGTATGACTCGTGGATTTTCAACATCACCATTTTCATTGACGATAAACTGTATGTAAACCCTGCCTTCAATTCCAGCCCGGCGGGCCATTTCAGGATAATTGATATCTCTCTGAATGGATACGAGCCCGCCGATTAACTCCGGCATCTCTTCAACAACCACAAAGAAGTCTTCTTCAGCTGCATTACCCTCTCCGGATGCAGGTGAGGGTGGCATGTCTGGCTCCATGCCAAGTGCATTAAGGGCGGTATTATAGGACTCAGGATCCTGTTCAGTTCTGATTTCTATGACGCCATACCGGGCACGGTCACCATATTTTTCTGTGGCTGCAGCTCCCTTTAATACATTGATAGATTTTATGTACTCAGGTCGCAGATCGCTCAATTTGTTAATTGCGCCTTCGTGCCGTTCCGTCTGTCCATCCTCACCCATATAAATCAATATTTGTTGATATCCGCGCTCACCTGTTCTGTCCACGTCCGTCATAAGGTCCAGCTCTTCATTGTCAAACACTGCCTGGGTTTGCATATCGGTACAGGCCATGCCAATCGTAAGGGCGACCAATAGAGTAGCAAGTATGGTAAGGCTTGAACGGTAGGGGTTCATCTGGCCATCAGATTGCTTTGTGATTCGGTCAATTCGTTCTTTTAGGTTGGATGATTTTTGTGCCATGTTAACGGATACTTTTTGATTAAGATTGGGCATTGGAAGCAGTTCAAAGAGGAGGGAGGCATACTCTTTTCTGGATACTGAACTGTCAGCGATGATGAGGCTGTCACAACGCATCTCGCGATACTCTACAATTTCATTTGAAAGCAGATGAATGAGCGGGTGAAACCAGAAAAGTGACTGAATTCCGGTGACTAATAGATGAGTCCCGAAATCACTTTGCTGGATATGTGTCAGCTCATGGCGTACGGCAAGATTCATTTTCTGAGGTTCGGCTGTCAGGGATCGGGGAATAAGGATTACGGGCTTTATCATGCCAAAGGTAACGGGAATATAGTTTTGGCCGGATGTTGCAAGATAAATCGGTTTTCCTGTCTCTGATGCAAGCTTTTTGTTATTGCCCGATACGTTTGGGTGATCCAGGATAGGAACCAACCGGAGTGTTTGCTTTAAGTACAGCAGGCGAATCCATTGCAGAAACCGGGAACCTGAATACCAAATCAGACCAGCTGCAAGTAAAAGCCCGCATCCTAGAAAAAATCCATCTGAAACAGTAAAAAGATTAGTGGCTTCCGGACTGATTCCTACCTCTATGGGTGCAACCATCGATATAAAAGTGAGAGCCGCCGGTTCGGAGAAATACGAGGCGGCTACATCAGCCAGCCAAGAAAATATTAAACCTAATGGCAGTCCGAGAATGAGAGCCAGGCGAATGTGATAGTGGTATTGTGGATGCAGCCTGGATGCGGCTTTCATTATCATGAGGATGACGCCTGCAAATAAGCTCCAGATCAAAATTGGCAGCCAGGCAAACTCTAAGATTCCCCGAAAGAAATGTATCATCTGTTCAATGATCGGTTCCATTTCAATCCTCCATTGATTGAATCAGGTTTTTTATCTCTTCACGATCCTCATCAGAGAGGTTTTCATTTTTCACAAGTGCCTGCACAAGATCTTTAGGCGATCCGTGAAATACTTTCTTTACTAATCGATCAACCAGGTTATACTGTACATTTGATGGGTCTATGGCAGCGCTGTAAATATAGCTGATGCCTTTTTTTCTGTATTTCAAATAGCCTTTGTCAGCCAGGTTTTTCATGACCGTCATAATAGTAGTGTAGGCAACTTTTCGGTCTTCCAGAATTCGTTCCCGAATATCGGCTACAGATGCTTCGCCTGCATTCCAAACGTGATGAAGAACTTCCATCTCGGTTTCGCCTAAAGGTGTAAGTGATTTTCTCATATGTGGATGGTGATCTGTTAAAGGTTAAAGCGTCACACGTTATTTACTCATGAAATACACTACCTGACAGCACCGGGCAAAAGGCAGGTTTACACTCTTCGAAAAGCGATAGTCGCTTAAAAATGAAGTGGAAAGTGCGTAAAACTGTATCTTTTTTTTCTAAAAGAGTGTGCATTGGTTTATGTATTAACTGGAACCGGCTAAAAGGGTATGAGCAAAAAAATGAGTAACGGATTCATGGAATATATTGATTATTAATATTCTAGTACTAATAAAGTAGTATTGGGTGTAAAAGTCAACAGCTTACTAAAATTATAGTTTGTTTATCTATAACCTTACATCCGCAAGCATTAAGTTTTTATGGTATCTGATTTTTTAAAAAGGAACGGCAGATCTTTCATCCTTAGTTTATAAAGAAAAAATACCCCCATATGCCCCGACAATTTTTATCACATATTGACGACCGAATTGAGAAACTGCAGCTATCAGATTATAAACAGGCTGTTTTTGTGCTTCATGATCAATTGAATATTGAATCATGGCCAGAGTGGGTAAGGGAGGACAAACCTCTGCTCATATTTATGGAGAGCAGATCAAAAGGAGAGGAGCTGCCTCATCACAAAATGAAAGCCACCTATATTTTGAGCTCTATGCGGCACTTTGCCCTGGAATGTCATGAAGATGGATTTCCAGTCTGCTATCACTCTACAACTAACCATTTTGATGATGGTCTGGAAGAGCTCTTAGAAGATTTCGATGGTGAGCTAACCTTTATGACTCCCTCAGAATGGGATTCTCGTGAACGGCTTCGGGCACTAGATGAGAAATTATCATGTGATGTAAGTGAAATACCAAATGAATTTTTCTTTGCCGATCCTAAAGATTGGAAAGATAAAATAGATCCGGGTTACAGAATGGAATATTTCTACCGTGATATGCGCAAAAAAACCGGCTACCTGATGAATGGTGATGAACCTGAGGGAGGCGAATGGAATTACGACGACCAGAACCGGGAGTCGCTGCCAAAAAATCATCCGGTGCCTGATATTCCAACAATCGAGCCAGATGAAATCACAGTAGAAGTAATTGAAATGGTGAAAGATTATTTTCCTGATCACTTCGGAAACCTAGATCACTTTCCCTATGCCGTTACCCGGTCAGGAGCACTGAACATGCTGGAGACGTTTATTGAGGAACGGCTGGATGAGTTTGGACCCTATGAAGATGCACTGAAACTGGACGATCATCAGTTGTTTCACTCACAGCTCTCATTCTATATGAATAACGGACTATTACATCCGCGAGAGGTGTGCGAGAGAGCTCATGACGCCTATGATAATGGTAACGCACGCCTGAACTCAGTGGAAGGGTTTATTCGCCAAATTCTTGGCTGGCGCGAATTTATTCGCATTTATTACGAAGCCATGATGCCGGAGGTGAGAGAAGCCAACCACTTTGGATTTACTGAAAAACTTCCGGAAATATACTGGACCGGCAAAACGAAAATGAAATGCATGGAGCAGAGTATCAAACCGGTGATTAGTGAAGGTTATTCTCACCACATTCAGCGGCTGATGATTCTCAGTAATTTCAGTAACCTGACGGAGACAGACCCGCGTAAGCTCAATCGCTGGTTTTGGTTCTCTTATATGGATGCATACGAATGGGTTGAACTCCCAAATGTACTGGGAATGAGTACCTACGCAGACGGCGGAGTACTTGCTTCAAAGCCTTATGTTTCAAGCGGTAACTATATCAACAAAATGAGTGATTACTGCCGTCATTGTGAATATAGCGTCACGAAGAAAACCGGCGAGAAGGCGTGCCCATTTAACTATCTCTACTGGAATTTTGTTGATAAACAACGAGATACTTTTAACTCCAGTGGAAGAGTCAATTTTATGGTCAATATGTTTGATAACAAAAAATCAGAAGATCAAAAAAAGGCTATAAAAGATTCTACTGAGGCATTTCTTTCAAATCTTGAGCGCAGAGACTAATTCTCCGTCATGTGGGTTGCGTTGCTGACCATTGGTTAAGAGAAAGATGTGAACATTTTGAAGTGTTTTCATCTTAAATATGGAGAAAGAAATTATTACCTTCTTTCCGTAATCATGAACAAATGTGTTGCAGTTAGCTTCAAAAAGGTTGCCCTGATGTAGTCGGGAATCGGCAAACGCAATACATTATCACACCGCAAGATATATACATATGAAGCAGGACATTGTACTGCGAACAAAAGGTATTTTACCCGTTCAAAAGCTAAAAGAGCTGGTGGATGCCAGGATCATTACGGCGCCAGAAGAGCACCCCATTGAAGAAAATCAATTTCAGCCAAACTCAATAGATTTACGCCTAGGTGAACGGGCATATCGCGTGCGGAGCAGTTTTTTACCTGAAAATGAGACTGTTCATCAAAAAATTGAAAAACTGCATCAGTACTCATTTTCAATTACAGACGGCGCTGTTCTGGAACCCAACTGCGTGTATATTATTCCGCTGCTCGAACATCTGAATATGCCTGAAAGTCACTTTACAAAGGATAAGCCATTATCTTCTGATGAAAAGGAACCCACGGCTCGTTTAATTTCTAACGAAAATTTGACAGCGAAGGCCAATCCCAAGAGTACGACAGGACGTCTTGATATTTTTACAAGGGTTATTACGGATTATTCTCACCGGTTTGAAGAGATTGAACCCGGTTATAAGGGTAATCTGTACTTAGAAGTTGTTCCTAAGTCATTTCCCATCAAAGTAAAAACAGGCCACCGGTTAAATCAGCTTCGTATACGGCACGGTCTGCAAATATTATCGGATGAAGAGCTGCTTCGTATACACGGTTCTGATCCACTGCTATTTAATTCAGACGGCACGCCGCTGGACATGAATAAGATAAAAGTGAATAATGGACTTTTCATGAGTGTAAATTTGCACGTGGGGTCAAATAATATTCTGGGATACAAGGCAAAAAAACATCGTGATCTAATTGATCTGGATCACGTGAACCACTATGAAATTTCTGATTTCTGGGAGCCGATTTATTCAGGTAATGAAGATCATCTGATTCTTGAACCGGAAGCATTTTATATTTTTGCGTCGAAAGAGCGATGCAGGATTCCAAAACACCTGGCAGCCGAAATGATAGCTTATGACACCGGTTCAGGTGAGCTCAGAACCCACTACGCAGGATTTTTCGACAGCGGTTTTGGAGGTGATATTGAGGACATGGGGGCCCGCGCAGTTCTAGAAGTTCGGTCGCACGACGTGCCATTCCTGATCGAAGACGGACAAACGTTTTGCAGCATGCGGTTTGAGCCAAATATGGAAACGCCTGATTTTACTTATGGCAGCACATCAATTAAGAGCAACTACCAGGGACAGGGCCTCAAACTAGGTAAACACTTCAAAGCTTCTGATTAGCAGAACATGGTAAATAGATGTATTTGCAGCAATATTTCGTTTGCTGATGTGAAAATCATAGCAGAAAATAAAAGCCTGAAAACTGTTGAAGAGCTTCGTCTCAATGATGTGTGTTGCAGACATTGTGAATTATGTCGTCCATATGTTGAAGAGATGCTTAAAACAGGTGAAACATCATTTAAGCCTGATCTTTTCATAAATCGGAATATAAAAGGCCGCAATTTATGATAGTATGAACCAGTTTTTCACACTTCCGGAACATGTCTCTTCAACACATATAATCCTTACCGGACAGGAAGCAAAACATGCCGCGAAGGTTCTTAGGAAAGGCATCGGTGACTCTATCTATATAACTGATGGCGCCGGGATCCGTTACACCGGAGAGGTAGAGCACATTGGTAAAAATGAACTGCGGGCATCAATTAAAAATAAGCATCATTTTAAAACGCCATCTACCACCATCGAACTCTGCCTCGGCTTGATTCGCAAACGCGATCGGCTTGAATTTGCGGTTGAAAAAGCTACAGAACTGGGTGTTTCAAGAATTTCGCTTTTCAGAGCTGACCACACAGAACCCTTCAAAGTCAGGATAGATAGGATAGAGGCCGCGGTCTTAAGTGCCATGAAACAGTCGCTCAGGGTTTTTTTACCTCAGGTAAATACTTACGACTCCTTGGATGATTTATTTGAAAGAGATCTCAAAAAGACCTTGATTCTGCAAGCGGATATAACCGGCCAGGAATGCGAAACTGTGAATACGAGAAAAGAAGAAAGGCTCATGATGGTTGTGGGACCTGAAGGCGGATTATCCGACAGAGAGCAAGAATTGTTGAAGCTGAATAATGCCTTGGGTGTATCCCTGGGAGATTTCAGACTTAGAGCTGAAACTGCCGCAATGATGATGTCAGCAATATTTGGCAATAAAAAAGCCGATCCATTCGAATCGGCTTGATATCGTATCAACAAATCATTGATTGTTAATCTATTCTGCAGGTTTATTTGCCTTGATCGGGCCGGGCATTACTTGCGTAATCAGCCGATACTTTATTCGCCTCATCCCAAAGCTTCATAGCTTCATTCAAAGTATCGTTAAAAAGATCGTTTGTGATCACATAAAACTTATCACTTCCCCAAACCTGTCGGGCCAGTTCAGCTTTCATTCTGCCAAGAATTACCCATAGATTATCGTCATAGGTCTTCTTGGAAATTCGAAGCGTATCTCCTTCAAACTCAGGTGAATCAATAGTCTCATCGAAGACCAATCCATTGTCTTTCATTTTTGTCAATAATGACTGCCGGCCTTCCTGGCTCCAGTTGAAATTACTGCGATAATCATTGAAATCATCTTCCCACTGATCTCTGAACTGTTTTCCATTTTCATCAAGAAAGTTTCTGACGAAATCAAAATCTATTCTGTTTGAAAGAAAGAAATTGAAGAGCTCGCCGGATACGGTGGTATCTTCCTGTACTACAAAGTCAGGTACGATTCCGCCACCGCCATAGACAATGCGGCCACCACTTGTTGTATACCGAAGTGAGTCAGGCACATTTTGTTTGAATTCTTGAGTGTCGAGTGTGGCATTATCAGATCTGTGATAAATCTCGTAGGCATAATCTTCATTACTGCCCCGAAATGGTTTTTGTATAAGCCGACCGGATGGCGTAAGATACCGGCTGATTGTGACACGTATGTTACTATCATCAACAAGTTCGTACTGTTGCTGAACCAAACCTTTCCCGAATGTGCGACTTCCCACAACTAAACCTCGGTCATGATCCTGAATAGCGCCGCTTACAATTTCACTTGCTGATGCGGATCCTTCATTCACCAGAGTAATAACGGGCAAGTCTTTAAGGAGGCCATCTCTGCGTGAATATACCTCTGAATTGAATCGCTGATGCTTGCTCTCTGTTGAGACAAGTAATGTATTTTCAGGAAAAAACTCCTCTGAAATGGCAATAGCCTGGCTTAAGTAGCCACCGGGATTATTCCGGAGATCCAGGATAAGCCGCTCCATACCTTTCTGGTTTAACTCACTGATTGCAGACAAAAATTCATCATGAGTTGTTGCAGCAAACCGGTTGATTTTAATATAGCCGGTTTGATCATCCAGCATATACTGTGTATCCAAAGTCGTGATAGGAATATCGTCCCGGACAATATTGAATGTAAGCGGGTTACTTCGATTTGGTCTTTTAACTTCTATTGTTACTTCAGTTCCTTTTTCACCCCGCAGGCGACTAACAACATCCTGGTTGTCGTACCCAATGGCACTGCTATCGTTAATGCTTACAATCCTGTCACCTGACATGATTCCCAGCTGATCACTGGGGCCACCGGAAATAGGTGTGATAACCGTAATGGTATCCTGGATGATGTTAAACTGAATGCCAATACCCTGAAATTTTCCATCAAAACTTTCCTGAATCCGCTCGCTGTTATCCGGCTCAATATAAACAGAGTGGGGATCCAGCGTACTAAGCATTTCACGGATTGCACTCTCGGTGAGCTCATCCATATTTTTATCAGGATAGTTGTTTGCGATGTAAAGGTAGGCATTTTCAAACTGGTTGTATGAATCCCGAAGATTTGAAACGTTTTTATCATTAAACGTCGTGTCAATCGGAGTTTGACTCAAATTAAGTGTCGAGTCGTCCATTGCAACAACCATACCGGTGATGCTGCGTTTGTAGAGCTCATTAAGATTGGTATCCCCGAAATAGTTGTCAATAATCCTGCGCTGTACCTGCATATATTTGTGCAGATTTTCACGATCGTTGTCGTTGTTCACAATTATGGTGTCAGCTCCAGCAAGCCATATAGCGGATAGCAACAGAAGTATAACGAGTTGTGGAATTACAAACTTTTTCAAGGACATGTGAGTTTAATTCATATTCAAAACAGTAACGCCGAGCAATTAACAATCATATATTATAACTGTATTAAACGAAAAACGTTTCTTTATTTCTTATTATTACAATATAAAGTGGCTCAAATCTTTGTCTTTTACAAGACTTGATAGTTGTTTGGTGACGTAGCTTTTGTCGATATCGATGGTGCCGCTGCCAATATCATCCGGAACCGCAAAAAGCAGTTCTTCAAGCAGAGATGAAAGGATCGTATGCAATCGGCGTGCCCCAATATTTTCAACCTGGCTGTTCACCTGGGCAGCTATTCGTGCAATTTCCTGGATGGCTTCATCATTGAAATTCACTGTGACACCCTCCGTTTTGAGCATCGCCTGATACTGTTTGGTAAGAGCATTTTTAGGTTGTGTAAGTATGTCGTAAAAATCCTGCTCGGTGAGAGAATCGAGTTCTACACGTATAGGAAACCGGCCCTGAAGCTCAGGAATCATATCTGATGGCTTTGATACGTGAAATGCACCGGAACCAATGAATAATATATGATCGGTTTTAACGATACCGTGTTTCGTTGAAACGGTACTGCCTTCAACAATAGGCAGCAGATCTCGCTGAACACCTTGACGGCTTACGTCAGGCCCGCCTTTGCTGCCGCCATTTGAAGAGCTTTCGGCAACTTTGTCAATTTCGTCAATAAAAATAATGCCTTGGTTCTGTACCCGTTCGAGTGCTTCCTGAACAGCAGCATCGTGATCAATGAGCTTCTCGGCTTCCTGATCGAGCATGATTTCACGTGCTTCGCTAATCGGCATTGTGCGTTTAGACTTCTTACCGCCTTTAGCCATGTTGCCAAGCATATCCTGCAGATTGAACCCCATCTCTTCCATTCCCTGAGGACCGAAGACCTGCATCATATTTTGGTTCTTGGATGATACTTCTATTTCTATGGTTCGATCTTCCAGTTCGCCGTTCTCGAGTTTTTCACGGAAACGTTCACGGGTTCGCTCGTTCAGCTCATCGTCAGATGCTTCTTCGGGTTTGAAACCGACATCACTTCCTGAAGAGTTGGTAGCAGAACTGCGTTTTTTAACAGGAGGGATGAGGATATCAAGAATCTTGTCCTCAACAATTTTCTTTGCCTTTTCTTTTACACGTTCCTGCATCTCCAATTTCACCATGTTAACGGCAATATCAGTGATATCCCGGACCATAGATTCTACGTCGCGGCCAACATAACCCACTTCTGTAAATTTAGATGCCTCTACTTTAACAAATGGTGCTCCGGATAATTTTGCGAGACGTCGTGCAATTTCAGTTTTACCAACGCCGGTCGGGCCAATCATCAGGATGTTGTTAGGTATAATTTCATCCCTGATCTCAGGTTCCGAATTCAGACGTCTCCATCGGTTTCTAAGCGCTATAGATACAGACCGCTTTGCATCTTTCTGCCCGATAATATATTTATCGAGTTCTGATACGATTTGCCGCGGTGTCAGGCCTTGTTGTTCAATTGTATTCATGGGTACTACTCGAGTTCTAAAATGGTCAAATTGTGATTTGTATAGATGCAAATGTCGGCAGCTATATTCAATGACTTCTCAACAATTTCCCGGGCAGTAAGGTTTGGTGCCTCAGATTTAAGTGCCCGTGCGGCTGAAAGTGCGAATGATCCACCTGAACCTATTGCCAAAATCTGGTCGTCAGGTTCAATCACATCGCCCTGGCCGGATATTATAAGACAGGTTTCTTTATCCATTACGACAAGAAGGGCTTCAAGTTTTTGGAGATATTTATCCTTTCTCCACTCTTTTGCCAGTTCCACAGCAGCTCGCTGAAGCTGTCCGCTGTAGCTTTTAAGTTTTTCATCAAATCGTTCAAATAAGGTGAATGCATCCGCAGTTGATCCGGCAAAACCAGCCAGAATAGTTCCATCCTGAAGCTTTCTTACCTTTTTAACCGTCGATTTCATGACGGTTTTATCAAGAGTTGCCTGGCCATCACCGCCGATTGCTACAGATCCGTTGTGCATTACTCCAAGGACGGTTGTAGCATGTAAATTGTCAAAATTAGTCATACTGATTATCTGTGCTGTAAATGAAAATTAGTTTCTATATCTCTAATTCTGTCTGCTGGGACGAGGTCGTTTGGAACGTGATTGTTTATCGTCTCCATCATCATTTTTGGAGTAATAGTCGAGACTTTCCTTTCTCTTTTGCTCAGCCGTAATATCATCGAGTTTTACTTCGTGAGCTTCGAGAATTTTATCGAGAGGTTCGTCCCGGAGCACAGCATCGGTAATATTCAAGTCTGAGCCGGAGAGTGTGGCTTTGAATTCATTCAGAGAAATATTGTCATCTGCCACGAGTGTGATGCGCATCTTGTATTTGAGCATCCATTTCACCCGCTGGCTAAATAATCCTTTGGTCAGGAACGACTTTAAAAACGGATTAATATAGATATCAACCGCGCGATACTTTGTGCTGTATTTTAGCTTACTGATCCAGCTTTCGATATCGATTACGATGGTATCCTGGCTCACAACAGAACCGGTACCGCCACACATCGGGCAAACTTTGGAAACAGAGTTCACAACACTTGGCCGAATACGCTGACGCGTAATCTGAACGAGTCCAAAATCACTCATCCCGATAATATTCGTCTTGGCCTGGTCTTTCTTAAACTCTTTCTTTAGTTCATCGTAGATCTTTTTGCGGTTCTTGTCGATCCGTAAATCAATAAAGTCGACGACAATAATACCGCCAATATCCCGCAACCTGAGCTGTTTCGCGATCTCCCGGGCTGCCTCAAGATTTGTTTTCAGGGAATTATCTTCCTGTTTCTGTTTAGCTGCATAGGGGCCGGAGTTTACATCAACAACATACATGGCCTCTGTTTGCTCAAATATGAGGTATCCGCCTGAAGGCATGCGAACACGCGGGCTGAAAATTGAATTGACATCATTGCCAATACCAACGCTATCAAAGATGTGATCTTTACCTTTATACTGCTCTACATTTGGCAGCATCTTAGGCGCAATCTGAGAGACAAAACTTTTAATATCCTTATAAAGCTGGGGGTCGTCAATAAGAACGCGATCGTAATGCTTGGCGAAAAGATCACGTATCAAACTCTCTGTGATATCAAGATCTTTATAGAGCCGGGTGGGAGGAGTTGATTCCTCAAGCTTGTTGAGCATTTTGTCCCATTTGGTAAGGACTGTCCGCATGTCTTCTTCAATGACGTCCTTTGTCTGACCCTGTGCCACGGTTCTGACAATCACGCCAAAGCCTTCCGGCAGCATCGATCCGACAATGCCTTTGAGTCGACGTCGCTCTTTGTTGTTGTTAATTTTCTTGGATAGCGCGATATATTCACCCATTGGAATCAGAACCAGAAAACGTCCGGCAATGGTAATGTCCGTTGATACCCGCGGTCCTTTGGATCCAATCGGTTCCTTTACAATTTGTACCAGCAGATTCTGGCCGCTCCGGAGCATTTTACCGGCAAGCATTTGCTTATCGTAATTGGAGAGCTTATCGAACTTCTGTAATTCCTTATCGGCGTGTTTTGGAATGCTTTTTTCGCCATTCATCATTTTGATGTACTGGCCGAGATGATCACCGGCATCGGAAAAGTGAAGGAAAGCGTCTTTTTCCATTCCAACGTCGATAAAAGCAGCACGAATACCACTCATTACTTTGTGTACCCGAGCGTGATAGATATCACCAACAGTACGTTGATTATCCTCAGATTCAATAAATATCTGTGCTAGCTCATTGTTTTCTAAAAGCGCTACCCGGGTTTGTTTGCCCGAGGAATGGATAATAATTTGATTCTTCATTTACTAAAAAATATTTCGCCGACAGCTTCAAACAATGAAATGAAAGATGTGAAGGAGTATACAGGTTTCGCATATAGCTGATATTACTTTTATGATATGCACCTGCTCCGTCTCCGGGAAAAAGGGAAGCCGCAACGTTGTTATAATTTCTATTTAATAAGAAAACCGGTGATTTCGAGAGGGTATCCCGCCTGTGAGTTGGAGTGCCCACCGCGCGGCAGACCGCGTCTTGTGGGTAAATCAAGTAGTGTAAAAGAATTTGTATCGTATTTAAAAACAAAGACTTAATGTATTTAGTGCAGTTAAACTCTGAAATCAATCAATTAAAAATAATATAACTGAAAGTTACCAAACATTAAACGTTGATCTTTGATGATTGAATCTTTTAACAGACTGATTCAGAAGATGAGTTTTCCTGCAAATCAGGTTTCGTCCTGTCTGACAATTGATGTACCGGCCCTATTGAGTTTATCCTCGAGATCTTCATAACCTCTGTCGAGATGATACACTCTGAGAACTTCAGTTTTTCCTTCTGCAATCATACCTGCCATTACGAGTGAAACACTTGCGCGGAGATCTGTACTCATCACGGAGGTTCCGGAGAGGGTGGATGAGCCTTTGATTGTAACGGTATTCTCTTTCACAGACATGTCGGCTCCCAAACGCTTAAGTTCAGGTACATAGCTAAACCTATCAAAATAGATATTATCGGTCACTTTGCTTTGTCCCTCGGCCTGGGTCATAAGTGTTGCCCATTGAGCCTGCAGATCGGTAGGAAAGCCAGGATAGATTTGAGTATCCACATCAACCGGCTTGATGGTTTTAGGTGCCTTTACTTTGATGGTGTCACCATCAATCGATACATCGGCCCCGGTCTTTCGGAGATCGTCCGGAAAAGCTCCAAGATCTTTTGGTTTGCAGCCTGTTAATGTGATTGATGAGTCGGGGTGCATTGCTGCTGCGATCATGTATGTTCCCGTTTCAATTCGGTCAGGATCATTTGATGTCTCAATTCCTTCCAGAGATTCTACACGCCGGATTGTGATTGTATCTGTTCCTGCTCCTTCGATATTAGCGCCCATTTTAGTAAGAGTATCGCAAAGAAGGACAACATCAGGCTCTTTCGCCGCATTTTTGATCGTAAACTTCTCAGCACGCCTAACGGCTGCCAAAATCAGATTTACTGTAGCGCCTACACTGCTTGGATTTAGTTCATACTCGCCACCGGGAACGGATTCACCCGGAAATGAACCGATTACATACCCACTCTCAAGCTTAATTTCAGCGCCCATCGCTTCGAGGCCCCTCAAGTGAAGGTCTACCGGACGCGGCCCCCAGGCGCAACCGCCCGGAAGTGATACTTTGGCTTCTCCTGTTTTACCCATCAGCGCACCCAGCATATAAAAAGATGCACGCATTTTTCGCACAAGCTCGTATGGAGCTTCGGCAAACCCGAGATTTTGTGAATCGATTATAAGAGTATTGTTCTCTTCATCAAACTGAACGGATGTACCTGTAACACGAATGACGTTATTGAACGTGTAAATATCTTTAAGCTTTGGAATGAGGCGGATGGTGGTGGGAGAGTCGCCTAAAATTGCGGCCGCCATAAGGGGTAGAGCCGCATTTTTTGAACCGCTGACTGCAATACTGCCCCTCAGCGGAGTGGGGCCATCGATGATAAATTTATCCACGTGGTTTTATTTCTAACAAAATTTGATTTTTCTCTACGCTTGTTCCTTTTGTAACCGATATTGAATCTATTGTTCCTGCGCAGGGAGCTTTCAGCTCATTTTCCATTTTCATGGCTTCAAGAATAGCGACGGGATCACCCAGTTCCACATCGTCACCCTCCGATGAAAGAAGTTCCAGAATTTTACCCGGCATAGGGGCCTGCAGCAATCCGATAGATTTCTCAGCGGCTGTTTTAAATCCTAGTTTTTCCAGCAAGAGCTTCTGTTCATCTTTCAAGAGCGCATTAACCCACTTCCCGTCAACAGTGCATTCAATCTTGTCACCATCAACCGTGATATTTCTGATCTTGTGAAGTTTTGTGCCTGCCCTGAAAAGTATTTGTGAATCACCCTGCTCAACAACTTCAAAATCGACATTTTTTTCGTTGATTTCTGCTATTGATTCGTCGAGGTTCAGAGCGATGTTAAATATTGCGTCGCCCAGTGTAGCTTCATACTGCATAGTTTTGCATTGTTTTTAGTCCCGATTTTGTAGCTTGAAAACTGTACTGATCGATTCTGTCGGAATCGTAAAAAGGAGAGAGCGGCCTCAGGTCATCTTGTGAATACACAGCAATGAATCCATGATTAATCAAATTGATGAGGTCATCGCGAAGTGTACCAAATGTATACCCCGTCTCTGTGACTAGATGAGAAAAAGGTTCGGGAAAAATGAGTTCCCTGATAATTCTGCGCTCGGATTTAGATATTTTTCTTGCTGCCATAGACTCAAATATAGCAGGTGGCGCTCTGAATGACAATGGAGAATTGAAGATCAAGCAGTAACATGCTAATTACTTACCAAACTAACGGCTTAACAGGTTCATGGCATTGTAGGCAGACTGAACAACAAGTGGTATTCCACCGCCGGGATGTGTACTTCCGCCAACAAGATAAAGATTATCCAGTCCGCGCAGTTTATTTCTGGGGCGTAGAAAAGCTGAAAATTTGTCGTTTGAGGATGTGCCGTAGATACTTCCCCGGTTTGATCCAAATCGCTTTTGAAACAGATCTGGTGTAATAATTTCGTTTACCTCGATGGATTCTTCCAGCCCGGTTAAACCGTGCTTTTCAAGTTTTTTGATGATTGTACTGCTGTAGATTTCTTTTAGAAGGGCCCAGTCCTGGCCGATGTTATAGGGAGCATTTACCAGTATAAACAGATTTGAACTGTTTTCAGGTGCATGTGAAGGATCGGAGGCGGATGTATTGGCCACATAAATAGTCGGATCAGCAGGCATTCGCTGTTTACTGAATATATCGTCAAATTCTTCCCGGTAGTCTTCCGAGAAGAAGATATTGTGATGGTTCAACTGGGGCCAGACCTTTGAGCACCCAAGCAACATTACAAATCCGGAACAAGAAGGCTCGAGTGACTTCTGTTTTTTCCGTTTCTTTTCTGATACGGCGTCAGCAGGCAGTAAATTGGCTATGGTGTCAGTTGCATCAGAATTTGCAAACAGCAGGTCGCAAGACTCTATGGATCCATCAGTCAGCGTCACGCCATTTACACTGCTGTCTGATACATTGATTTTTTCAATTCGCTCGTTAAAGTGAAACGTAACACCCATTTTTTTGGCGAGTTTATGTAAAGCCTCTGCAATGGAGTAAAGTCCACCTTTTACGTAATGGCCACCCTGATTCAGTTCTACATGAGGGATCACATTCAGTGTCGCGGGTGCCTGATAGGGAGATGAGCCATTGTATGTTGTAAAACGTTTGAAAAACTGACGGAGGTAGGAAGACTCAAAGTAGCTGTCTACCTTTTCTGATACAGTTGAAAAAGCGTCTATTCCAAGAAAGTCAATCAGATTGAGATGTTTGAGATCCGAAAAATCATAGAGAGGGTTAAACAGAAAAGCATCGGCTGTTTTTTGATACAGCTTTTCAGAGTAGTCTAAAAAGTCAGAATAGGTTTTAGCGTCGTGATCTGAAAATTTTTCAATTTCGCGTATTGTCTTAGAACGGTCAGAAAAGTTATCAAACCGAATACCGTCCGGGTAAAAGTACCGGCAGAGTGGTGAAAGCTCGGTTAAGGTCAGATAGTCCCGCATCTCTTCGCCGCAATCAGAGAACACTTTTTCGAGGATGAACGGCATGGTGAGTAAACTTGGGCCGGTATCAAACCGGTATCCTTTGCTGGTATACTGCTGCATTTTCCCTCCCGGATGCTCAATCTGTTCAAAAAGGGATACGGAATAGCCCCGGGTCGCTAACAGTGACGCTGCTGTTAAACCCCCAAGACCGGCACCTATTACTAAAGCGCGTTTTGACATTTTCTTGAGTCAGATATTTTGATATAAAACGAAACGTTATGCCTTAATGCAAGTGTATAGGCATTCGTTCAGCCGTCGGAGCTCTCAGATTTGCGCTTCAACTTAGCTACTGCTTCAATATGGTAGGTTTGAGGAAACATATCGACCGGTTGAACAGATTCAACATCATAGACATCCTTAAGAATTTTGAGGTCTCTCGCCATGGTTGAAGGATTACAGCTCACGTACACAAGCTTTTTGAGATTCAGATTTGCAAGCTGTTTAACAACATCGGGATGCATACCTGAACGGGGCGGATCTGTAATCACACAGTCAGGCTGACCGTTTTCCTGCAGAAACTGATCATTAAATGTATCTTTCATATCTCCCAGTACGAACCGGGCATTCTCAACACTATTTTCTTTGGCATTGAAACGCGCATTTTCAATTGCTACCTCTACCAGCTCAATTCCGGTTACTTTATCTGCTTTATCCGCCATATACAGTGAGAGAGTCCCAACGCCACAATAAAGATCAAAAAGATGACCTCCCTCATCAAGATCTGCATATTCACGCGCGACGTTGTAAAGTTTTTCTGCCTGCCGGGTGTTCGTCTGAAAAAATGCGTTTGCGTGAATTTTAAATGAATGGGAACCGATTTTATCAACAATATATCCTGGCCCATACAGCACGTGCTCAAATCTTCCGATTGCCGTCGGATTTTGCTGATCGTTAACGTTATTGACAACCGTTGTAATTTCAGGAAATTCCTTCAATAATGCGTCCATCAGTCCCTGAACCGTATCGGGCTCGTCTTTGTAGGTGACCAAATTTACCATCAGATCATCGGTGTAATCTGATGTGCGGATCACCAGATGCCGCATAAAGCCTTCATTTTTGTGGGTATCGAATGCCGGAATATTATGTTCGATACAGTAATTGCGTACAAAATCCAGCAGACGGAATGATATTTTTTCCTGCAGGTGGCACTCTTGAAGGTTCAGGATTTTATCGTACCGGCCGGGGGCATGCAGCCCGGATGCAAACCCGCTATCGTCAACAAACTCATCTTTTTGGATCTCCTCATCACTAAGCCAGCGTCGGGTACCAAAACTATACTCCATTTTATTCCGATAGTATAGCGGCTCGTCACATGAAATAATAGGCTGAACAATATCAGGTGACAAATGCGCAATTCGTTCTATATGATCACGAACATGCTGCTCTTTGTACTCAACCTGTTTTTCGTATGGTATGTGTTGCCACGTACAGCCGCCACACGTATTTGCATGCCGGCAGACAGGCTCAACGCGGATAGGTGAGGGTTCGATAAGCTCCAGCATCTTAGCTTCGCGAAACGATTTTTTCTTACGGGTAATCATTGCCTTGATCTTATCACCCGGGGCTGTTCCCGGCACAAAGACGGCCAGGCCATCAACTTTGGCTATACCCTTGCCTTTAAAAGCGGTCGATTCGATGCTTAATTCAATTACCTGTCCTTTCTTCAGTGCCATAAAATATTTTAATCTGACTCGTTTAAATCTTCGCCGGCGTCATCAAGCCTGTCGTAGTAGGTTTTAAAATGAATACTGAAAGCATTTTGTGTACTTGTCACAGCTTCCAGTTCCCTTACTGTCCGTTCAAGCTGACGCATGGCCAGGGTAGAGACCGATTCAAGGAACGTAACGGCTACTTTGGGATTTCTTTTCTTTAGCGTTTCAAAATCGGGATTATAAAAACCTAAAAGGGTGCAGTCTGTAATACATCGTGCAGAAGACAGCCGCCGCAGATCGTAGCCAATGGTAAGTGCCCCGAAGCTTTCAGGAGGCTCGAGTTTAAAAGAAACATCTCCAACTTCTTCATTGGTTGAGTTTCCGGCTACAATTAGTTCTACCGAACCCTCTTCAATAAAGTACATGCCTGTACCGGGATCATCCTGGTAGAAAATGTACTCACCCTTATTGTATTTTCGACGATGGCATAGCTGTAAAAATTCATATCGTTCAGTCGTAGATAATTCTTTCAGAAACTTAGAACTGAAGATCATGCTCGTCTGATTTTTCAACTTTGAAAACTGACGCTTGTTAAACATATCTTTTTATTTAAAAACTATGGCCTATGCCAAAACTAAAATAGGCCGTTTTATTTTTAAACCATCCCTGCTGGAGATCATGTACACGGAAGGTAAAGTCGAAGCGCGCTACTAAAAATTCCCAGTCGAACCTAAGGCCCAGGCCCGACCCAACCGCAATTTGGTTATAAAACTCATCAAAATAAAATCGGCCTCCATCCAGAAGTTCATTTCCCTCAGCATCCAATAGGGATGCCCTTGGTCCATACCACACATTACCGGCGTCGGTATGCCATGCAATATGCCAGTCTGCACTAAAGACGTTACGAAGAAAAATCTGGCGAAGTTCTTTGTAAGCTGAGAGTTTGATCTCACCGCCGGGAACGGTTACTTCATCCGGGCGTAGGTTTCCGGGGCCGAGACGGAATGGATTCCAGCCCCTGATATCATTACTGCCACCGGCAAAAAAGCGCCGGCTGAGTGGGATGTTATCGCTCTGAAATATTGGGTGAGCAATTCCTGCAAAACCACGGACTGCAAAAACAGTGTTCTCAGACAGATCAAAGTACCGCCTGACGTCAGCTGAAAATTTTAAAAAACGGCTGTATGCAAGGGCGTTTGTTGAAATCCCAAAAGGTGATGGTAATGTCTGCTCGATCTCACCGGGACTTACCATAAAACGGTCGATCAGGTAGGGGAGGTTTCCGCCCACTGCAAATGAATACTCAAGCGAGTAGCCATAATTGCGCTTGATAATATTTGTATTACGATTTCGCAGTGAATACCGGATTATAGAGGAAAACTGCGGCCTGAAATCTTCTTCAATTCGCAGGAGCTCAATAGAATTTTCACCAAACTCGTTAATCAGGTTTTGACGAAACTGAGAAGAGGGATCCGTATCGATAATGTCCATTTCAATCAGGTCGAAGAAACTGGTGTATCGATCGTTGTGAGTTACCTCATAGCGCACATTAAAGCGAATATCGGAATTGATATCGAAGAAAAGCTGATCGCTCTGGCTATAGGTAAGTCCGTAACGCGTACGTGAGTTTTGTATCCAGGGTTTGTCTCTGAGCCCACTAAAAGGAAAATTCAAACGCGGTACTGTATACTCTGCCCGCAGTTCATAGCTTTGAAATATGGCAGATCCCGTGCTGTTCCGCTCCCCGGTTACAGGGTCGCGCGGCGAAATTTCCCTAAGCGTACCGGAAGTGACGTATTCAAGGCTGGAATTTAATCCGATCGACAAATTATCGGCGCGACCGCTTAAGTTGTTATTGTTATAATTGATGCCAAATCCGGTACCAAAACCGTACCGTCTCATTCCAAAAAACTCAGTCCGGATAGAATGTTTTGGAATTGTCTCAAGCTCAAAGTAAGAAGGGATCCGGAACCGGGAAAAGTCCGGAACACTGTTTGTCTCGTGAAGGGAAAACCTATTCGTTATCATCATTCCGAGATTCTGATATGAATTCACACTTTTAAGATACAGAGATTGATCAAATGTATCTCCGGGCCTGTATCTGATCTGTTCTGTAAGCAGACTAAACCGGGATTGAGCACTTTCTTGTTTTTTTGCATAAATGGTGAATCCCGGCTCAGTATAAGGTTCGCCGCTAAATGTGCGTGAATCTTCATATACAGTTGAATCTTGATCATCGGGCCCTTTTAATTCAATATGAACATCTCCAAATATGTAGAAGTCTCCCGGATTGACGGTAAAGAGGATATCATACAGATTGGAATTTTCATCAACGCGCTTTGCCAGTGCCTGAACAGAATCACGCTGTACGGATGCATACCCATGATTTTTCAAGAAAGTTATTATACGGGTCTGTTCGCTGCGCAGTTTTTGAAGGAGATAGGGTTCATCTGTAGCAAATGTGGAATCATTTATGAACGGACCTGAAAATTCACTATCTGAATAAAATTCGTCCGTAAGCTGAGGATCATCAAAGTCCGGCATCCCGGTATATGCAACTGATTCAAGCCTGGATCGCGGGCCTTCATCGATGATAAATGAAACCTCTACCCGGTTTTCCCGATATTCAATGATTGAGGTATCTACCCGCGTATCGAAATAACCAAGATTCTCGTAATAGACTTCAATTCTCTCGATATCATTTGCGACCATTGCACGATCTAGATAGGCCGGCGACTCGCCCACGCGAATTAATTTCCAGAGATAGTACCAGGGTGTAAATCTTGGAATGCCAAGAAATTCCCTGTTATTATCGGTTCGAACCAGTGTGCTGAGTGTACTATTGGATATGTTTTGATTGCCTGAAAACCGGACAATTCTTACAACAAGGTCAGTTTCGGAGTCTTCACTGTCACCTGATGAGCCCGATTGTGCATAAGTGGCTGATGGTAAGAATGGCAGTGTGAGTAAAAATGAGACGATAATACCTAAGCAAAGAAAAAAATCTCTCATAGTCTGTTTATAGGCAAAGAGTACTGCTTAGGAATTATCATATAAATAAATTTGAGATCGATTACGGGTTAAACGTCGTCGTAATCAAAGCCTTCGTCTTCTTCACCGTGGAAAAAATCTTCCTTACGGATGTAATCAGGCCAGATATCTTCGATACCCTCATACACTGTGTCTTCACCTTCCGCAATTTCACCAAGCTCATACAGGTTGTCGATAGCTTGTTGAGGTAAACCGGTTCGTTCAGCCCATTCAATAAGCTCTTCCCGTGTGGCGGGAAAAGGGGCTTCATCTAAGACGGCTGCTAATTCTACTGTCCAAATCATAATTTTGTATTCTCTTTAACGGTTAATGGAAAAACTTATTTGATTGTTATAAACTGTTTGTACGTGACAAATGCAAATTAAAAGAGGCCCAAAGGTACACTTTTTTTTGAATGCTCTTCAAAAGGTCAACGAAAATTTTTTTATCTTGTTTGAATGTGAACTGATTTACAGTTCTTTCATTCGATTTGTTCCTTACAATTAAGTGAACCAATCTAAGGATGATCGAATTTCATGTTTATCTTATTTACCAGTCAATAAACTGATCACGAACTAAATCACGTAATTTTATGGGAATGCCCGGCGGTATCGAGATTGTACTTATTATATTAGTAGTCCTGCTTTTGTTTGGAGCTAAGCGTATACCTGAACTTGCCAGAGGTATCGGGCAGGGAATCCAGGAGTTCCGAAAAGCTTCCGACGATATTAAAAAAGAGATCGATAAAGGAGCTGATGATATAAAGAATTCTGGATCACAAAAGAAAAAGGAAGAAGCAGAATCAAAATCTGACAACTAATCAAGACGGCTTTTACATGAAGAATTTGCTCTCTATTCAGGACGAGCTTAGATCCGGTTCGCTTACTTTGCCGGATTTTGTTGAACAGTACATCGACACAATTAACGAAAAAAACGGCACAGTAAATGCGCTTGTGTCTTTTGACGCTGATGATGCAAGGAAACAGGCTGCCGACATACAAAAGAAGATTGATGATGGTACAGCCGGCAAGCTTGCAGGATCAATTGTAGCCATTAAAGATCTGATCTGTGAGAAGGGTAAGAAAGTTACCTGCTCCAGCAATATCCTCAGAAATTTTGAAAGTGTATACGACGCAACTGTTATAAAAAAACTTGCTGCGGAAGATGCATTATTCATTGGACGTGCCAATATGGATGAATTTGCCATGGGTTCTTCCAATGAGAATACCATTCACGGACCGGCAACAAATCCACACAATTCTGAGTTTGTACCAGGCGGATCCAGCGGGGGAAGTGCGGCATCTGTTGCAGCCGGCATGTGTAATTTTTCTCTCGGATCCGATACCGGCGGATCTATTCGCCAGCCGGCTTCTTACTGTGGTGTTGTAGGACTCAAACCAACCTATGGCCGTGTTTCTCGATACGGGCTCGTTGCGTTTGCGTCGTCATTCGACTGCATTGGCCCACTGACAAACAGCGTGGAAGATGCCGCAGTTATGCTTGAGTTTTTATCGGGCAAAGATCCAATGGATCAGTCCTCATCAGACATGCCCGTTGATAAATATAGAAACGCGGTTGAGAGTGATGAGAAATTGAAAATTGGTGTTCCGGATGAGTATTTCGGGGAAGGACTCGACGATGAGATTAAAACTAAGATTGAAGATCTGCTCAAACAGCTTGAATCTGACGGGCATACCCTTGTACCTATCAACCTGCCGCATACCGAATATGCAATAGCCACATATTACATTCTGGCAACGGCCGAGGCGTCAAGCAATCTGGCACGGTATGATGGAATAAGGTACGGTCACCGGGCAGATTTTGATCAGGTTGAAGAAGAACTGAAGAAAGAACAGATTGCGCGTGAAAAACGCCTCGAAGTGGCTACCGGTGAAGAGCATGCGCGCCTGCTTGAAAAAATTGCAAAAGCAGATTCCCCTCTTATAAGACTTTACAAGGATTCAAGAACGGAAGGATTTGGCGAGGAAGTTAAAAGACGGATCATGCTCGGTACTTACGTTTTGAGTTCAGGATATTACGACGCTTATTTTGCGAAAGGGCAGAAAGTAAGGCGGCTCATCAAAGACGATTTTAACAGGGCATTTGCAGATGTAGACGTGATTGTGTCACCCACAGCACCGACCACTGCTTTTAAATTAGGCTCAAACCAGGATGACCCGGTAAAAATGTATCTGAATGATATATACACTATTTCAGCAAATCTTGCCGGAATATGCGGAATCAGCGTACCAGCCGGAACCCATTCCAATGGCCTTCCATTTGGGATACAGTTTATGGGTGATTCATTTAAAGAAGAGAATATACTTCGGGCCGGAAGAGCTATTGAGAAGCTCCAGCAATAGATAACAGACTATGATTTCAACGGATCGGTTACAAAATAAATGGACAGTTATTACCGGTGCGACGTCTGGTATCGGGAAGTCATGTGCGGAACTCTTTGCAAAAGCAGGTTCCAGTCTCGTACTTACCGGCCGCCGGCTTGAACGACTTGAATCACTTAAGGTAGATCTTGAAACAGCTTATTCGGTATCCGTAGAAATAAGCACGTTTGATGTTCGCAATCGCGAGGATTGCAAGAAATTTGTTGATGGCCTAACACACCCGGTAGATATTCTTATCAATAACGCCGGGCTTGCAGTGGGAAAAGATCCCGTTGACAAAGCCAATTTCGATGATTGGGATCGAATGATTGATACAAACGTAAAGGGACTTCTAAACATGACGCGGCTTCTCACCCCCGGGATGAAGAGTCGAGACAGCGGGCACATTATCAATATTGGATCCATTGCCGGACATGAAGCGTATGCAGGGGGTGTGGTTTATTGTGCTACCAAGCATGCTGTTGATGCAATCACAAAAGCAACCAAGAAAGACCTGCATGGAACAGCTATTCGCGTAGGGGCGGTATCACCAGGGCTTGTAGAAACTGAGTTCAGTAATGTACGTTTCAAAGGTGACGACCAGAGTGCTGATAAAGTTTATGAAGGGATGACGCCTTTAACCGGTAAAGACATAGCTGAAATAGTGTTGTTTATGGCGAGCCGGCCCGATCACGTAAACATAATGGACTCTATCGTATATCCAGTGCAGCAGTCGGCATCCACTCTTGTGGATAGAAGCAAATGAGATATATCAGCCTGTCCATTTTATTTGCGCTATTGCTTCTTTCCTGCGGTGAACAAATGGCTAATCTTCAATTCGAACGGCAAGGCAGAGAAGTACCGTCATTCAATTCAGATAGTGCCTATAACTTTATCGAGGAGCAGGTAAACTTCGGTCCGCGGGTTCCGAATTCAGAAGCTCATGTACAGGCAAAGGACTATCTCGTATCAGAACTGGAAAAAACGGCAGGGAATGGTAATGTATTTGTGCAGCAGTTTCAGCAGAATGTATATGGTGAAGAGCTCACCATGTTCAATATACTAGCTGGATTTGGGTTGCAACATTCCGATCGGATTTTATTAGCAGCACACTGGGATTCCCGGCCCAGAGCAGAAGAAGATCCTGACAATCCCAACAAGCCGATACTTGGGGCAGATGATGGCGGCAGCGGAGTAGGCGTACTGCTTGAACTGGCCAGAATATTTTCAGAAAACGAGCTTCCACTAGGTGTCGACATCATTCTATTTGATGGAGAAGATTATGGCCAAGTCTCAGACCTTGATAATTATTTTCTTGGTGCAAGATATTGGAGCAACAATCCGCCTGTTCCAGGATACAGCCCAAGATTTGGCATTTTGCTTGATATGGTTGGAGGAGAAAATGCCGTTTTCTACAAAGAGAGTTATTCCATGAGATACGCACCTAATCTTGTAGATGAAATCTGGTCGATTGCAGAAAATAAGGGACATGATGACTTTTTTATAAATCAGCGAGGAGGTGCAGTTGCCGATGATCACTTGATTGTGAACCAGCAGACCGATATCAACATGATTAACATCATCCACCACTCCGTGAATGAAAACGGGACTGTTCAGTTTCCTCCATACTGGCACACGCAGAACGATACAATGGAAATAATTGATCAAACCACGCTGCAGGCAGTTGGAGACGTATTGCTTGAATTGATTTATAATCGGATCCCACAATGAATTACCTGAAATTAGTCATCAAAGTCCCGGAAGAGACTCAGGAATACGTGATTGCTGAACTGATGGATATGGACTTTTATGGGTTTGAGCAGTCGGATGACCGGTTGATTGCCTATGTGGAGAAACCTCGCTTTAACGATTTAAACCGAGAGAAGATTGAGCAGATGATTGCGTCGTTACCCGGAGCTAAATTCGTTGAGTTCTCCGATGTGGCAGAAAAGAACTGGAATGAGACATGGGAAGCCAGTATCC
This sequence comes from uncultured Rhodohalobacter sp., assembly GCA_964625635.1. GTDB lineage: Bacteria > Bacteroidota > Rhodothermia > Balneolales > Balneolaceae > SW132. The sequence goes on along the minus strand of CAZVEP010000029.1, from coordinate 8,159 downwards.
AGCCACAATCAATCGGGGACTTTTTTGTACGGCCGACATGGTCGGAAAACGAGCCTGACAATGAACAGATGCTTATTGAAATAGATCCAAAAATGTCATTCGGAACCGGCTATCACGCCACTACAAGGCTGATGCTTCGCCAGCTTAGTAAGTTTGATTGTAAGAATATACGGGTGCTGGATGCGGGAACAGGCACCGGTATACTGGCAATTGCTGCCTGTAAACTGGGTGCTAAAAAAGCTATTGGGTTTGATTATGATCCCTTGTGTGAGAAGAACGCCACAGAAAACGCAGCAATAAATGAAATTGGATCACAATTAGAGATTCGACTGGGTGGGTTTGAGACCGTTGAGTCTGAAAAAGTCTTTGATATTATTCTGGCAAACATAAATCGAAATGTGATTCTCGAATTTTTGGATCAGATGATCTCTCTGCTGGATAAGAAGGGTAAATTGTGTCTGTCAGGGCTTCTAAAAACAGACGAATCTAAAGTCATGGAAAAGCTTGCCAGCTATCCCGTTCAGGTAACAGATAAACAAACAGAAGATGAGTGGATGCTTCTGCAGATTGAATATTCCGATAAATGATACGCTCTTCTATAGATATTGGAACAAACTCCGTACTCCTTCTTGTAGCTGATTGTTCTGGTGAATCAATCGATGTCATTCATGAAGAACTGAGTATTCCTCGTTTGGGCCAGGGGGTTGATCTATCAGGGGCTCTTTCTGATGATGCCCAGCAGCGTGTTCTGAATGTACTTGATACATACAAATCATACTTGGATAAGCACCATCCATCCATAGCACCAGAAGCACTGGTGACAGCAACGAGCGCCGTCCGGGATGCATCAAACCGCAGTGAGTTTTTGAACAAGATAAAAGAACAGACGGGCTGGGACGTGATTCTCTTATCGGGAAATGAAGAAGCTAAAGTGACTTACCGCGGGGCGTTGTCTGTGATTGACATTAAAGATATGGAAAATGGTAATGTTGTACTTGATATTGGAGGCGGCAGCACTGAAATAGCAGTTGGAACCGGACAATCACTCTCTGATTTTGTTTCCCTGAATATGGGAAGCGTACGGTTTACTGAGCGATTTTTAAAACACAACCCGCCTCATGATAAAGAAATTGAGAATGCCCGTAACGAAATTAGACGGATGTTAGACGAAGGTGCTGATGTGCCCGAACATTGTGAAAATCTTATTGGTGTGGCTGGAACCGTGACATCGTTGGCGGGAATAGAGTTAGGCCTTGAGAGTTATGATATAAATCGCATCAACGGTCATTGTTGTTCTGTTGATTTCATTGAATCCATTATTTCAGAATTTAGCGAGTTGACTTCTGATGAGATTGAACAGAAATATCCGGTTTTTATGAAGGGCAGAGGTGATGTGATAACAGCAGGATTACTGGTACTTGCAGAATTTATGGAGTGGGCCGGCTTCGATAATGTAAAAGTTTCAACTGGTGGTATTCGTCACGGTATTCTCTTAACAGACCGGATTGATGAATAAAATAGATTATTAAATAAAAAATGGCGCTCTCCACATGAGAACGCCATTTTCAATCTTGATTTGTTTTTTGGTACTTATAAAGGGAAACGTAGTCCCACGCCCAATGCAAACTGATCAGCATTACCACCAAGGTTGCCTAGTTTTGCTTCGGCAAACAGATCTGCAAAATCAAGTGCGTATTCCAGTCCGCCCCCAAGGTTTAAGCCAAACTCCGATTCGCTGCTACTGCCACCGAAAGTTCCGAAACCAGTGTCTACCGATGGCACATCTATCGTAATTCCAGTTATGTTAATACCTGCAAGAGCGTAAACCATTAGACCATCTTCATCGAGGAAAATATAGTTTCCATTGAAGTTGAGTTCCCATACGGTCAGATCAACATCTCCTTCACTTTTTGGAAAGTAGAATGTAAAATCTGCACCGGCGCGAATTTCGGGTGTAACAGCGTAATAACCGTCAACACGAATACCTAAATCGTTGTCGAGGCCGGCAAAACCTACACCCGAACCAAAGGCCAGTCCTACACCGAGTTTAATATCGCCTTCTTCCGTTTGGGCCTCTGCTGAATTGAAGAACGATGAGGTTCCAAATAACAGGATGGTTACAAATAGAATCGTCAGTAGTTTTTTCATAGTGCTATTCTTATGTTAGGTTAGTTTTAAAAACGGGCATGATAGCCATTTGCATATAATGCGTATGTCTCACGACATATGTGTCAACAAATTTGCTTTTTTTTTACATGAGTTCAAAACCAGATTCAGAAAAAGAATCCAGGCGAGAAGATGCATCCCAAAGCAGCTTGCAGGATGAAGAATATGTAAAACAAGCTCTGAAGGGTGACCAAAGGGCTTACCAAAAATTGACGGAGAAGTATCGACGGCCGCTTCAGTACCATGTAAATAAAATGGTGAAGGAGTCGGAACAGGTCGAGGATCTCGTTCAGGAAGCCTTTATTAAGGCTTTTAACAATCTCAACTCGTACAATTCGAGTTACGCTTTTTCAACATGGCTGTATCGAATTACTACGAATCATACTATAGACTACCTTCGCAAAAAGAAGCTGAAAACAACGTCGATTGATAAACCAATAAAAACGCGCGAAGGAGAGATGTCTTTCGAGCTGCCTGATGATTATGCCGAGACCGATCGCCAGATTATTCGCAAACAGCGCAAGAAAATTATTACTCACGCAATCGAGAATCTGCCGGATAAATATCGCCAGGTGATCGAAATGCGTCATATTGAAGAACTTAGCTACCAGGAAATAGCGGACGAACTGGATCTGCCCCTGGGCACCGTAAAGGCACATATTTTCAGGGCGCGTGAGATGCTGTATAAATCACTTAAAGATAAAAAAGAGAAGTTTTGAGAACTATTTAACCTATGGTTGAAAATTTTTTAAAATATGAGTATCACAAAATAGTATCCTCAAAAAAAATGAAAAGCTGGATTCAGTTTTTAAATTTGAGAGCAGAACATTTAACATTCATTAAACAGGTGACCCCATGGTAACAAGAATCAAAATAGCAGGCATTTTATTGGCCTTTTTAACTCTATCAATTGTTAGTTGTTCAGATAGTTCAACGAGCGCTGACCAGCCAGAACCTCCTGCAGTTCCGGAAGCACTGCCTGTACAAATAAACAGCACTGTTTTCGATAATAACAATCCTGCTGGTCAAGATTTTGCTCTTTTTAATGAGGCATCTGCTTACGCCGAAACTGCTGCAGCTCAAATAAACAGCGGAACTGTTCTGGGTCAAGCATACCTGGATTTCACAAGTTCAGCAGAAAGTGAATTTGAAGATGGTACATGGACGTGGTCATTTTCTTCTTCACAAAGCGGGTTTGATGTTACAGTACGAACTACAGCTGAAGAGCTTCAAAATGCTTATGAATGGAATGTGTACGTAAACGGATCATTTAATGGCGAAACCGTGGATGAATTTTCGTTTTTATCAGGTTTTATCTCAAAAGATGGTGGAAACGGAAACTGGCGCTATTTTTTACCAGGTAATAATGATCAGCCAATACTTGAGTATCAGTGGGAAGTGATTGACGAAAATAATTCTTCGTTTTCAACAATATTTTCGGATGGCTCAGAGAATGATCAACGTATCGATTATATTCAGGATGGTGTGAATAACACGCTCGAATATTCCGGATTCGAAACATTTCCTAACGTGGTCATCTATTGGAATTCCGAAGATGGATCAGGTTACATCGATCAGGCAGGAGAGGATCGAAGGTGCTGGGATGGATCCTTTGCTGAAGCTGCCTGCAGCTGATGTTTTAGAAGATATATTGTATAAAAAAACCTCAGTCTCTAAAAAAGAAACTGAGGTTTTCTTTTAGAAATGTCGATCAGCTTTTGGCCATCTCTTTATCGAGCCACTCTCTCACATCATCGACCGTCATCTGTTTATCTTTCAGCTTCTCTTGAAGCATTTTTTCAATTTTTATGGCCTGCTCCTTATCGTCGATATCATGTGATTCGGCGTAGTCATTTATAAATGAAAGTACACTTTCACCCTTTTCACCACGAAAGACACCACTCAGCGTGCCACTTGTGGATGTGGTTTCGGTTCTTGGTTTATTAGCTGGTTTTGTGGACCAATTATAACTGTATTTCAGGTCTTTTCGATTGATCAAAGGCATATGAACAGTTTTTTAATCTGAAAATTTTATTTCTGACTTCAATAATCATAACAATATGTACGTCTGATTTGTTTCAAACAGGTGGCTTTACACAGTTACAGCCACTCTAATGATTGGCGTTATCTTTTCTTTTCAGATCATATAGGTCCGTTCGGCGATCTTTTAATATTCTCACGCTACCCTGATCATGAAGTTGTTTGAGCAGGTCAAGGTCTACATCAGCAATGAGCATCATTTCAGTATTGGGTGTCGCTTCTGTTTTTATACCTGTGGTTGGGAAAGCAAAATCACAGGGTGTAAATACTACTGATTGTCCATACTGAATATCCATGTTGTGGACTTTTGGGAGGTTGCCCACACTGCCCGCCACAGCTACGTAGCATTCGTTTTCAATCGCACGGGCCATCGCACAGTTTCTAACCCTGGAATAGCCATTCTGGGTATCTGTCATAAAAGGAACAAACAAAATATCCAGGCCCTCATAGGCAAGCAGACGCGTGAGCTCCGGAAATTCTACGTCATAACAAATGAGAATCCCGATACGTCCTGCGTCAGTCTCATAGGTTTTAATAGTATTGCCGCCATTCATTCCCCACGCTTTTTTCTCATCAGGAGTAACGTGGATTTTTTCGTATTTCTCAATCTCTCCATTTCTTTTGCAGAGGTGTCCCACGTTATACAGCCCGTCTTCCCGAACTTCAGGCATACTGCCCGTGATGATGTTAATATTGTAGGAGACGGCAAATTCTGAGAATGTATCCCTCAGCCGATCGGTATACTCAGCCAGTTTCCTGATGGATGCTGCTTCCGTAAGATGATTGTATTCCGCCATCAACGGTGCATTCACATATTCAGGAAAGAGCAGAAAATCTGCGTTATAGCCGGAAACGGTATCAACAAAGTATTCAATTTGTTCTACGAGGTCGTCATAGCCGTCGTAAGAGCGCATCTGCCACTGGACAAGTCCCATTCTTACTATTGACTTTTCGTGACTTATAGAAGGCTCTTCTTTCGTTTTCTCGTAATAGATATTAGTCCATTCCAGCAGGGCAGCCAAACCCTGAGAGGCTTCGTCTTCAGGCAGATAATGTCGTGCAAGCCGTTTCACATGAAAGTCATTCGAGAGCTGAAAGCTTAGAACGGGATCATACACTTCTTTTTTCTTCACTTTCTGGATGTACTGCTTTGGCGTTAGTTCATCCTGGTGTTTGTGGTAGTTGGGCAGTCGTCCACCCAGTACAATTCCTTTGAGGTTCATCTCCTCACAAAGCTCCTTGCGATAGTCATACATACGCCTGCCAAGTCGCAGCCCGCGATAATCGGGGTGCACCATCATATCGAGACCATAAATCGTATCACCTTCCGGGGTATGAGTATCGAAGGTGTCATTGGCCGTCATTTCAATGTAGGTGTGTTTCTCATCAAACCGGTCGTATTTGATGAGAATCGAGAGGGCGGCACCAGCAAGAACGCCATCAACCATGACGACGACCTGACCTTTAGGAAACAATTTGATCAATGTGTTTACCTGCTTCTCATTCCAGGCGGGATCACCGACTTTTGGATAGCAGGTAAACATTAACTCTTTAAGTTTTGGATAAAGGTCAGGTGTGAGATAGTTGAGCTCTACTTTATCGTATCCAGCCATGTTCGGAAACCGTTAATTAGATTGCTTACGTAAATAGATGCCGTCGTCTTCAATACGGATCATCTCTTTTTTGTACAGATTACCAATTGCCTTCTTAAACGTTTTTTTGCTCATCTCAAGACGGGCCCGAATTTCGTTGGGATCACTTTTGTCGTGCAGGTCAAGGTAGCCATTACTTTTGAGCAACAGATCGTAGATGCGGTCTGCATTCGGCTCAACTTTCTTGTAGCCAAATGGCCTTAGCGTGACGTCAATTTTATTATCCGGGCGTATCTGTTTGATATAGCCCTTGTGTTTTTCACCGTACCGGAGATTCTGAAAAATATCATCTTCGTAAATCAGTCCTTCGTGTGTCTGGTTTATGATCACATTTCGTCCTAAATCACTTTTATTCCAGATAATCAGGTCAACTTCCTCTTTTTCCTCAACGGTCAAGGGAGACTCTGTCAGGTATCTCTCTATTTTTGTTGTTCCGGTAAGCCTGCCCGATTTTTCATCAATGTACATGTAAATAAGGTTTTTACGGCCTTCCATCATGCGGTTGCTCTGTTCGCTAAAAGGCACAAATAGATCCTTACTGATTCCCCAGTCCATAAACGCACCGTGATCGGTAACTGATTTTACCTCAAGAAGCTCAATCTGATTCAATTCAATGGTGGGTGTATGCATGGTAGCGGTATCCCGACCCTCGTTATCCTGAAAAATATAGATTTCAATCTCGTCACCGGGTAGCAGGTCGTTTGTTGCTTCATTGAACGGCATGAAAATAGTTTCACCACTTTCGAACTTGAGAAGGTATCCGTTTGGTTGTTTAAGCTGAACGGTTGCTGACTGATAGGTTCCTGGCTTGGGCATACATAAATTTGATTTGATAACTGTCTGATTGAAAATACAGGGAAGCAAGCGATTTCACCAACTTCGAAAGAAAGAATCACAAATCTGGAGATCCGAAATAAAACCGATACATTTAAAAAATGAAATAAAGAATATAAAGCTTGATACAGTTTTGTAAGCCGGCTGCTTACTTGTGAGACATTTTTTGTGAAATTAAACGTTCAGATAGTCCATTTTGATGAAATACAGAGAACAGATTTTACTTGCGCTAACGGTCATATTAATGGGGGCATGCTCCATGCCAAAAGGGCCTGTGCCGCTTTCTTCAGATGTGCCTGAAGCAAATGGCTGGGAAACTGAAATTGTAATCGATGGACTCTCATCACCATGGGCTGTTACCTGGCTGCCTGACACATCAGATACAGTGCTCATCACAGAGAAAACCGGAAACCTTCGGCTGGCCGTGAATTATGAATTGGCTGAAGATTCAGTTTCCGGTCTTCCGGAGTTTTACGTCAGTGGTCAGGGAGGCCTGCTTGATATGTCTCTTCACCCGAATTTTGCTGAAAATCGTTGGGTATACCTCACGTACGCAACAGGCAATGAAGATGCTAACAGAACCACGGTTGGGAGGGGAGAACTGCATGGGAATGAACTCCGTAATTTTGAAGAAATTTTTCGTGTGTCGGATGACAAAAACGACAACCAGCATTTCGGGTCACGCATTCAGTGGCTGCCCGACGGCACGTTTCTTCTTACACTTGCCGATGGAGGCAACTATATTCGTTTTGAAGGAGACTGGATTCGTGAGCAGGCACAACAAATGGACAGCCACCTCGGAAAGGTTTTAAGGCTTACAGAGGATGGTGGGCCTGCACCTGATAACCCATTTGTTGATCATGAGAACGCGCTGCCGGAAATCTGGTCACTGGGCCATCGGAATATTCAGGGGATTACGATGGATCCGGAGAGTGGCCGAATCTGGGCCAATGAACATGGTTCCAAAGGAGGCGACGAGCTTAATTTGCTTGAAGCAGGTAACAACTATGGATGGCCCGAGGTTACTTACAGCCGGGAATACCACTACCTGCGAATTTCTGATAAAACAACCATGCAGGGAATGACGGATCCCAAAGTGGTCTGGACACCATCACAGGCACCCAGCGGTCTGCAGTTCTATACAGGAGATCAGTTTCCCGCCTGGCAGGGTAATCTGTTTAGTGGCGGACTGGTAGGAGAACAGGTTCGCAGAATTGTTCTCGATGGGGAAGAGGTCGTCGGTGAAGAGATGATTCCGATAGGCCGAAGAGTGCGAAGTGTGGCGCAGGGACCTGATGGATACCTGTACGTTCTCACAGATCACGAAAACGGTGAATTGATTCGTATACGTCCTGATCAAGGGGCAGAGTGATAGGGGAATCTGTTTAATTTGTTGATTGGATGATGCCTGATTACTAAAAATCTATCACGAAGCCTCGTCACATTACCGCTAAGATGTGACAGGAT
>CAZVEP010000028.1:0-35927 GCA_964625635.1 uncultured Rhodohalobacter sp. | reverse complement strand
CTTTGCTCACCCCAACCATCGAAAAAATTATTTTTTGATCACTCAATAGACTGCTTTTTAAAAATTAATTTGGTTTGATAGAAAACGATGTTAAAATACAAAGATTGAGATGATTCTTAGAATGGCATTTCTGTTTTTCTGACACATTTTTTCTGATATGATATCCGTGATCTTCCTAACAGTTGCTCAATCAAAAACCCGAATCTTATTTTTTGCCCCGAAGACACCAAGGTTTTTGAAAGCTCACGAAGAGCTTGAAGCTTAATACAAGTACTTCGTGAAATCTTCGTGTCATCGTGGCTTCGTGGCTGCCGCACAAATTCTACTTTCGAACGAGATGCTACACTAAATCTACAGTTAATTAAGGTGAATCTATCTTCAGGAAAACGATAAGTAAGATTCCTCTCATAACATTAATTATTAAATATCATCAAGCCACTGATCCTCCAAATAGGAAAACAACAGTTCTGTTATTACTTTCTCATGAATCAACTCCTGTTCAATATTATTTTTCAACCGAATACTAAGACTCAATGACAACAAGAAGAGACTTTTTCAAAGCCGGATTATTAGGATCAACGCTTCTCATTCCCGATTCCATCAAAAGAGCAACACAGTTGCTATCCGGAAACAGCTCAACGACCAGTGAAAAGCCGCTGATTCTGGCCACCTGGAACCACGGTATTCCTGCCAATGCACGGGCATGGGAAGTTCTCAACTCCGGCGGGTCTATTGTTGATGCAGTGGAGCAAGGCGTTAGAGTCACAGAAAATGATGAGTCGAATCGATCTGTAGGCCTGGCCGGATATCCTGATCGTGAAGGCATTGTGACGCTTGACGCCTCCATCATGAAAGGCAATGGTGAATGCGGTTCTGTAGCTTTTGTCCGTCGAATCAAGCACCCGATAACCCTTGCACGAAAGGTAATGGAAAACACTCCACATGTGATGCTTGTAGGTGAGGGTGCACAGCAGTTTGCGATTGCAGAAGGAATGACGCTAGAGGACGAAGAACTTCACCCGGATGCAGAAAAAGCATATGAAGAATGGCTTAAAAATGCTGAATATAAACCTATCATAAACGTAGAGAATCATGATACTATCGGAATGATAGGGATGGACAGCAATGGTCAGCTTGCCGGCACATGTACAACGAGTGGGCTAGCTTATAAAATGCACGGACGGGTTGGCGACAGCCCAATTATTGGCGCCGGACTTTATGTTGACCAAAAAGCTGGGGCGGCAACGGCAACGGGCCATGGTGAATCGATCATTAAAATATGCGGCAGCTTTCTTGTCGTAGAACTGATGCGCCAGGGACGATCACCCCAGGAAGCGTGCGATGAAGTCGTTCGCCGGCTGATTGAAAAGAATCAGGATGTAATTGACAATATTCAGGCAGGATTTATAGCGATGAATACAGAAGGAGATTATGGAGCCGCAGCAATAAGGCCGGGTTTCAACTTCGCAAGGCACAACCCGGGCGGCAACGAAATGGTAAATTCGAAAAGTTACTTCAGTTAGATTTCATTTTGCCATTTTCACGATTTATGAATGATGAGTACACATTATTGATTCATTGGGGTAACCTAAGCATATACCCCAATCAATGAAATACGCACTCTATTTACTACTACTCCTGCCGCTATTACTCTTCTCAGCTTGTACTACCATTGAAATCAACGAAGAGGATGCATTTGACAATCATCCAACGGTTACGCCTGAATCTTTTAGCAGTAACGTTCTGGAGCTCAACAATAGACTGGTTAAGACCGAGGATGGTATTGACCTGGACATCTGGACGTTCACCCGCAGCGATGCTGAAGCCACCCTGCTTTACTTTGGCGGTAATGGATTTCTGATGGTCAAATCACGTCCCCTCATCGAAGCGTATTCTGCCATGCCGGTGAACCTCGTGCTTTTCGATTACCGCGGGTATGGACTAAGTTCCGGTGAGCCAACAGTAGATGGTGTACAAACTGATGCACAAGCGATGTTTGGTTATGCCGATTCACTTGCTAAAACACTCTCACATCCGCTTTACATTCACGGGCACTCGATGGGTTCATTTTTATCAAGCTACATTGCAGACCGCGAAGATGTTGCAGGCTTTATCCTTGAAAGCCCTGTGTCTGAAGTTTCAGGCTGGACCAAACGACTTGTCCCCTGGCTGCTCAGACCCTTTGTCCGTTTTGATATCGATTCTGATATTGCTTCACAAAATAATCTCGAACGTGTATCATCCATTCAAAAACCACTCCTGATAATTGGGGGTACAGATGATAATATTACACCGATTGAAATGGCTGAGGAATTGTATGAAAAGTCTTCCTCACCTGATAAAACACTTATTACTATTGATGGTGGCACACATAATGATCTTCCCTATTTTGACGAATATGCCGACAGCATACAGAAATTTCTATTCGAATGAGTGAGTCCGAAGAGATCACCGAATCAGGAAGTGCTGTCACAGATAAATCATCACTTCTGTTGTATTGGGTTACGGCGGGTATAATTGTATTCGCCTGGATCATAGCGATGATTATTCTTGAATGGTGGCCCATGTTTGCCGAAACCTGGCCAATTTCGCTCACAATGGTATTTGGATCCTTTATCGCCGGGGCCACTTCTGAAGGGGGCGGAGCTGTTGCATTTCCTGTTTTTACCAAACTATTTGATATAGAACCACAAGATGCTAAAGTCTTCTCGTTTCTGATACAATCTATGGGAATGACAATGGCTGGATTGTTCATCTATTTAAAAAAGATTCCAATACTCTGGAACGTGATTATTGCAGCACTTGCTGGTGGCGTTGTGGGTTTGGTTACCGGTGAGCTATTTCTGATAATTCCGAATCCCTATCCAAAATTACTCTTTACGTTTATAGCGGGAATATTTGCTTTTTTCCTGATCTACAACCGGTGGGGAATTCCAGACAATCCTGTCAAATCATTCAGCCTGAAGGATGATCACAATCTCCTGATTATTATGTTTACCGGGTTTCTGGGTGGAATGATCGCTTCTGTTGTAGGTGTCGGCATTGACATGCTCATTTTTATTGTCCTGACTCTCCTCTACGGCATTGATGAAAAAATCAGCACGCCCACAACAGTTGTGCTCATGGGGCTGCTTTCTGTAGCAGGCTTCATTTGGCACGCCGGAGTTGTCACAGATATCAACCCGGATGTGTGGCGGTACTGGATGAGCTGTATTCCTATTGTCATTTTCGGTGCGCCACTTGGTGCGTGGGTTTGCAGCAAAATCGGCCGTGATCAGCTGATATGGTTTCTCCTGTTTTTGATTGCGATAGAGGTCACTACCACGCTCTGGCTTATTCCCATTACAGCCAATCGCATTGCAATACTGTCTGTTCTTGTCTTTTTTACCTCTGTTCTTTTCTACGGATTGATTCATTATCGGCGTATTAATGATAATGGCGCAATCTAAATCCTGAAGCAAATTGGACCCGGACCCGGATCCGGGAGACTAGTCGCCATAACACCACTCAATTTACTGCCAAAGGTCGTTTCAACTTTAATTCAAGGAGATCGAGGCTACACAATCAGTCAAAATCTAATCGGTTAACCCGGATTATTCATCAAGAAATTCTACTGAGTACTTTCAATATCTTTTTGCTGCTGCCGGCACCTGAAAGGCTTAAAATCGCTGCATGGCGTACGGCCTGTGCCGTTTTGAGGGTCCTGCCCCGGCATATGACGGAAGCTATCCTCATTGTTGCAGCTTATTTGATTCCAAACGTGCTTTTATCCATACTTGGAATATCATCCAGAATTAATGCGACTGTTTCATATGCCAATCCACTTATTTTTTTATTCATGGTTGGATTCTTTACTGCAATTGCAGCCGGTTAGTGCTGTTTTTTATGAGGGCTTTTAAGAAGGTGATCGTTTTTGAAGTGACGTGAATTGAACTTTCTTCTAGTTGCTCTCAATGGTTTGGTATCCCCTAATGCCAAGGCTGAAGTCTTCCCTGTCACGGTACCTTTCGGCCAGATCGTTGATCTTAAAGACTTCTCTCACCTCGTCGATGTCGGTCAAATCCGTTTCGATTAGTCCACGTCTGACCAGCAGGCGGTCAGAGAAGCCGGGCAGCAGGATCTGGGGATGAAATTGCCAGAAATGCTCTTCGGTGGTTTCGGAGGCGCCCCTGGCCAGATTGGTAGTACAGGTGCTGGTAAGTGTATGATAAAATTCCGGCTCTTCACGCAGCTCGTTGGCCCGCTCCAGCATTGAAACAAACAGCTTTTCAAGGCTCTCCTCTCCGATATCTATAGGATAGAGATAAACCGTATCATTACGGTAGTTGGCCCGCAGATTGATTACATCCCGCTCATCGGCAATCAAGTACATCAGCTCATACTCACGCATCATACCGCTCACAGGGTGATAGCTCTCCCCCAATTCTTTACGTATTTCTACGGAGATTGCGATATATGTGCTGTCGGCAAAACCGAATGAAAGAAGCGTGTGTGCAAAGCCCGGAAATCCCTCAAGTTCCTCTACCATATAATCCAGCGATACGAGGTCGGAAAGACTCACGGTTCGATTGTAATGGGAAACGGTAAAATCAGTCGGACTGCGATACGAGTTGTTTCGGATGTTGAATATGGCGACTGAATCTTGTTGACCTGTACCTTCACTCCCAAACTCGGCGTAGGAAAGGATTTGCTGGTCAGGGCTCCACTCACGTTCGTTTGAGGGTGTTTTTGATAAAACCATTACAACCAGAACCAACGGAACCATCAGCAACAGTAAAAGAAGAATATATCGAATTCGAATCTTGCGCAAATATGGTATCCGTTTTGGATTATTTGGTTTATAGGATTTTAAATGTACTCTAAACTACAGTTAATTACTCAGGTTATCGATGTTTGATGTACAAAATCTGATAATTGATTTGTGATTTTTTTACCGCTCTTCTCTTTTACGTATTAATATACCATCGCCGGGTAAATAGCCTTTGATCAATCACTTAGTCCGCTAAGCCCCAACGGTTTAAGTATAAATACCTAGGGTATGTAAAAATAAGATTTAGCAATATCTGCTTGTTTATTTTACGTTTGGAGATTTTTAATGGAGATTTTTTTTTACATTTTATTCTTTATCCCCGATATTTGAAGGCATCAAGATAGGTGAACCTTTCCTGGTCGAAATGTGTGGGACCGACCAGGAAGGGTTTATATTTTAGCTCATCCGGCATCGATATCTATTTTTCCATGTTTGACTCATCGTAAAAAATCAAATTTAACCTATATACTGATGTCTCAACCTGTTGACGAATTTATCGATTTCTCCCCCAATGATGACAAAAGCTCCAATCACAACTATCCATATCCATTGTTCGGTACTAAGAGGAACCGTTCGGAATATCGTTTGAAGAAATCCCAGATGTAGCACAGCCAGGTGGGCTGCGAGTGCGGCCGATAGGCTGACAAACAGGAACAGATTAGAGAAAAACGATATTTTAAAGATACTTCGATCCAGCGACCGGCAATTGAGTACGTGGAAAAACTGAAACAACACCATCTGCGTCATGGCTACAGACTGAGCCGTTTGCAGGTCGCCCGTTTGATCCATTGTCCACCAAAATATTCCAAGTGTACCGACCGCCATAACCAGGCCCACTCCGCCCAGGCGCTCAACCAGCCTGCGGGTCATAATCCCCTCCTGTACGGGTCTTGGACGCCGTTTCAGAATTCCCTTCTCACCCGGTTCAAACGCAAGTGCCAGGTCCTGCAGCCCATTCGTAACCACGTTAATCCATAATATCTGCACGGCAATAAATGGCAAAGGCCAGTTCATGATGATAGCAACCAAAATAACAATCATCTCTCCCACAGCGGTAGACAACAGAAAAAATGTCACTTTCCGAATATTGGAAAATACAATTCTGCCCTCTTCAATAGCCCCGGTAATGGTAGCAAAATTATCGTCCGACAGCACCATATCGGATGCTTCACGGGCCACGTCCGTGCCGTTTTCACCCATTGCAACACCAAGGTGTGCTGCCCTCAGTGCCGGCGCATCATTTACACCATCTCCTGTTACGGCCACAATGTGATCCATGTTTTTCAGCCGTTCAACAATGCGCAGTTTATGCTGGGGAGAGACTCTCGCAAAAATATTTACATCAGACAATAATTTATCGAGTTCATCATCTTCTAGTTTGTCTATTTCACTACCTTCAAGCGCTCCCTCATTTTCAGGATCAAGATTAAGCCGACGGCCAATAGAAAGTGCCGTTTCAACATGATCACCCGTAATCATTATCACGCGAATCCCGGCCTTTTGGGTTACCTTAATAGCCTCAAGCGCTTCAGGCCTTATCGGATCTTCCATACCCTGCAGTCCGGCAAAAATAAAATTGCCTGACATCAGAGCGGGGTCCAATTTCTCAAAATCGGGCTCCACCTCTTTATATGCCATCGCCATAACTCTCAAACCCTGCCGTGCAAATTTTTGAGCGGCTTTTAGGACGGATTCCCGGTTTAACTCATCAATTTCATCACCCTTAGCGACTCTATTACATTTTTCAAGGATCGTTTCCGGTGACCCTTTCAAAAAAACCATCTTCTTTCCTTCAACATGGTTAATAGTACCCATAAACTGATTTTCCGGCTCAAAGGGAAACATATCTACTTGTTTAGCATCTCCCATGATTTTCGAAAGATTTATACCACCTTTGAAAGCAGAAACATGCAGAGCGATTTCAGTAGGGTCGCCTTTGGGATCACCAAGCTCCAGGGACTTTACATCCGCCTCGTTAGCAAGAGTACCTGCCCGCAGAGTATTATATAAACCTTTATGTTCAGAACTAAGAACCTCTCCTGAAACTCCTTTAATTTCTCCCTCCAGGGTGTATCCGGTTTTGCTTGTGTTATAGATTCTGTCGTCTGCCCAGATACTCTTTACTGTCATTTGGTTTTGGGTGAGCGTACCTGTTTTATCAGATCCTATGACAGTTGTGCTACCGAGGGTTTCAACAGCGGGGAGTGATCGAATGATTGCCTGTCTGGCAGACATTCTTCGAACGCCAATTGCCAGAGTTACTGTCATGATAACGGGAAGCCCTTCAGGAATTGCCGATACAACCATGGCAACGACTGTTATAAATATTTCGTAGGGGCTCATCTGGTAAATTATGCCCAATACGGCAATAAATAAGGCGAAACCGATAATTATAATGCCGATTCGGTTTCCCATTTTTTCAACCTTCTCCAAAAGCGGAGTCTTTGTGATGCCTACTCGCTTCACAGATGTCGCAATACGCCCCAACTCAGTTTCCCTGCCTGTCCGGACCACAATAGCCCTGGCTCTGCCCCGCACAACGATAGTTCCGGAAAATAGCATGTTTACCTGGTCTCCCGGAACTAAATCATCTTTTTTGATTGGATCGCTCTCCTTGGAAACCGACGTCGATTCTCCGGTCAGGGTCGATTCATCCACCTCAAGTCCCTGGGATTGCAGAACTCTCATATCAGCAGCAACTTTACCACCTGATGTAAGCAGAACAATATCCCCGGGAACCAGGTCTTTACCCGGTATTTCTATTTCCCTGCCGTTGCGGATCACGTGGGCCTTAGGAGCTGACAGGCTCGAAAGAGCCCGTATCGCTTTTTGAGCTTTGGTTTCCTGGATGTATCCAATCACAGCATTTAATGTCACCACCGCCATAATCACGCTGGTATCGATATAATCCCTGAGAACCAGAGTTATAAAAGCTGCAAACAGAAGAATATAGATCAGGGGATCCTTGAATTGGTGAACCAGGATCTGCCAGCGGGTCAGGCCTTTTTCTCTCTCAATTTCATTCGGGCCAAAATGTGCCAGCCGCTGTGCCGCTTCAGAACTGTCAAGACCCTCTTTGAATGAACTTTTTAACTTATCCAGCAGCCCTTCTTCGGTTAGAGCGTACCAAACTTCAGGCTTTTTTAACTCGTCAGACTGCACCCGTTTGTTGTCGTTCATAAGTGAAAGATTACGTCATGTAGCAAACTTTCCGCCTCGGTCTTCGATGTAGGAACCTTTTATTAATACCTCAAACCAGGATCTCTTTTTCTGATTTTTTTTCTGCTTCCGCAACTTTTTTAATAACCCCAAATACGCTATCCGGTACGACAGATAGTGAGTCGATTCCACTGTCAACGAGGAATTTTGCGTATTCAGAATCATCACTTGGAGCCTGGCCGCAAAATCCGACTTTTATACCCGATTTGTGAGCTCTTTGTATGACTTCTCGAATGACATTTTTTACAGCTTCATTGTTTTCATCAAAGAGATGCGCCAAGGTACCGGAATCTCTGTCCACACCTAGAATAAGCTGTGTAAGGTCGTTAGATCCAATTGAGAAACCATCAAACTTTTTGGCAAATTTTTCGGCCAATACGTAGTTTGAGGGAATTTCGCACATCATATATATTTGAAGCCCGTTTTCGCCCCGTTTCAACCCGTTATTTGCCATCACCTGCAGAACCTGGTCAGCTTCAGTAATTGTACGGCAGAAGGGAATCATTACAATCAGGTTCTCCAGCCCGATATCCTCTCTCACTTTTTTTAGCGCCCTGCATTCGAGCTCAAACCCTTCCCGGTAATTATCGCTGTAATATCGAGAGGCACCGCGCCACCCAAGCATCGGGTTCTCTTCGTGCGGCTCAAAATAACTGCCCCCAATCAGACCCGCATACTCATTCGTTTTAAAATCACTGGTCCTCACAATAACAGGGTGCGGATACTGCGATGCTACGATTTTTGCAATACCACTTGCCAGCCGATCAATGAAATACTCTTTCATGTCACTATATCCGGTAGTCAATTTTCTGATTTTCCGAATTTCGTCTTCATCAACTACCTTCTTGGGGTAAATGAGGGCCAT
Source organism: uncultured Rhodohalobacter sp. (assembly GCA_964625635.1). Taxonomy (GTDB): domain Bacteria; phylum Bacteroidota; class Rhodothermia; order Balneolales; family Balneolaceae; genus SW132. The sequence goes on along the minus strand of CAZVEP010000028.1, from coordinate 27,033 downwards.
CGGGTGAATACGAATATGGTTGCTGATTATAAACTCCATACGCGCCAGTCCTATACCATTAACCGGCATTTTCCACAATTTAAATGCTGATTCCGGAGTTGCAAGATTCAGCATTACAGTTGTTTTAGTCTCCGGTAACGTGCTAAGATCTACCTCATCCACTTTAAAATGCAAACGGCCTTTGTAGATTTTTCCTTCATCTCCTTCAGCACTTGATATAGTAATTTCTTCATCCTCTTTTAGCGTCTGAGTCGCATTATCAACGCCAACAACGGCGGGAATCCCAAGCTCACGGCTAACAATGGCTGCATGACATGTTCTGCCGCCAAAATCGGTGACAATTCCTGCGGCATTGCGAAGTGCAGGCACCCAATCAGGTTCGGTCATCTCTGTTACCAGGATTGTTTCATTGTCAATACCTGAAAGGTCTGTTGTATCACGTACTACTTTTACCTTACCACTTGCAATTGTATTCCCAATACTTACACCCCTCAACAATAATTCCGGACTTTTTTCCTCGAGCGTAAAACTTTTAAATACCCCATTGGAGAGTGTACTATGGATTGTTTCGGGACGGGCCTGTACGATATAAAGCTCCCCGGAGAGATCATCTTTTACCCATTCAATATCCATAGCCCGGTCATAGTGCTTCTCAATCGTTACGCCCCATCTTGCCAGCTGCAGCACCTCCTCATTTGACAGGACAAAAGTCTGGCGTTCAGTAATCGTGGTGGGAATATTTTCGGTACTGCCGCCTTCATCAGATGCATAGATCATCTTAACTTTTTTTGATCCCAGAACTTTTTCTAATATCGGGTTTTTGTCTAGCTCTTCGAGTTTTGGTTTGAATACGTAAAACTGGTCGGGATTAACAGTTCCTTTTACCACGTTTTCACCCAAGCCCCACGAACCATTTATAACTATGGCGTTTGGAAATCCACTTTCCGTATCTACTGTAAACATCACGCCGGCAGAACTGTCATCTGCACGTACCATTTTTTGGACGCCGACCGATAGTGCAACTTTCATATGATCAAAGCCCATCTTTTCCCGATAGACAATAGCCCGATTGGTAAACAAAGAACCAAAACAACTTTTACAGGCATTCATCAGAGCCTCTCTGCCCTGAACATTCAGATAGGTTTCTTGCTGGCCAGCAAAACTGGCGTTTGGTAAATCTTCTGCAGTAGCGCTGCTTCTTACAGCAACATCCACATTAAAGGATTCTGCATTATTTTGATTATCAGGTGAAAACTTCAGGCTTAGTTCACGATATGCTTCTTGAATACTTTCGGCAAGGGCAATTGGAAAGATGCTTTTTTGAAAGAGCTGCCGGATTGAACGCCCGGCTTCATTAAGGCTCAGTTCATCAGAATTGTACCTGTCCAGAAGCTCTTTGATTTGCTCTTCCAGGTTATTCGATTTTATAAAATATCGATAAGCTTCTGAAGTGGTAGCAAAACCGTCGGGTATATTTACTCCAAGCGGTTCAAGATACTTCACCATTTCGCCAAGCGAAGCATTCTTTCCGCCAACTTTTGGCACATCTTCGATTGTCATTTGTGAGAATGGGATGATATACGGTGTCTGAAGTGATTCCATCTTTTTCAAATAAGGTTCAAACTAAAGATATGAGCACCGAATGTATCACCATTCGGTACTTTGGTAATTTCATCAACTGACTTCTATAGATTTTGGTTTTTCTTCTTCAGCTTTAGGTATTTGAAGCTTAAGAACTCCCTCTTTGAAAGTAGCTTTTATCTTATCTTCTTTCACTTTTTCCGGAAGCATAAACGCCCGGTAAAAGGTGCCGAAATATCTCTCCTGACGTATAAAGTCATCTTTCTCCTCTTTCTCTTCTTCCATTCGCTCTCCTGTAATTGTGACTCTCCCGTCTTTGAAATTGACTTTTATATCTTTTTTGTCAACTCCCGGCATGTCAACCAGAATTCGAAATTCTTTTTCATTTTCTGTAATGTCTGCGCTGGGTGTCCATGTGCCAAGTGTTTCTCCTCCGTGCTCCCGGCTCCATGAAAATGGTACTAAATCGTCAAATAAATGATCCATTTCCCGACGCATAGTCTCAATTGTGCTTGGCCCGTTTCTCGTTTTTGTAAGTTTCATATTAGTTACCTCCATGTAAATTTTATTTCGATGAAGCATCAGCCCAAAAAAATCTTTCAGGTTACTAAATTCAATAAAAGAATTTGTTGAGTGATAGTATGAAATCGCAGTCTGAATCTATTTGTAATACAGAAGAGTGAAACCTTATCAGGATTTCTTTACAAATAAGCAGTTCTATTAAGCTGTTGCTTGATTCCCGGGAGGATATTTTGTTCAGATATAGAACTAACCATCAATTTGTAGTCCGTACGAACTATCTGCATCTGAATGTAAGATCAAACTCATGCAATTTTTGAAATTGTCAGATTAGATCTTAAGAGAAGGAAGGCACAAGAGATTAACAGTGATTGCAATTCGCTTGAGAGTCTCTTCTAATAGTATTCTCTCCGTTGGACTGTGAGCGCCATCGCCCACTGCCCCAAGACCATCTAATGTAGCCGTGTAGAGGCTCGTGTAACTACCGTCAGATCCGCCGCCGGATCTCCCTTCTTTTAGTTCAATGCCAAGTTCGCTGCCAATACTGTAAGCGGCATTCCAAAGCACTGTGTTTCTTTTATTTTTCACTAAGGGCGGTCGGCCAAATCTGCCGGAAATCTCTAGTTTTACATCCTCTGTTGTAGGTTCGATAGCTTTAATTTCACGTTCAACTCGTTCCGCATCTTTTTTTGTCAGAACCCTTACATCCACAGATGCTTTACTTTCGGGTGCAACTACGTTGGTATTAATCCCACCCTCAATTTTACCTACGTTAATTGAGATTCCATTTTCGGGATCGTTCAAAGCATGCAATTTTTGGATCACGTATGAGAGTTCAACGATTGCACTTCGGCCTTTTTCAGGTTCAATACCTGCGTGCGATGATGTTCCCTGAATAACAATTTCAAAATGGCCAACTCCTTTTCTGCGTGTTTTAAGTTTTCCGTCCAGGTCAAGTGAGGGCTCAAACACTAAAGCTCTGTCCATTACTTTTGCCAGAGTCTTAATTCTTTTTACTGATTCTTTACTGCCCACTTCTTCGTCAGAATTGATGAACACGACCGGTGAAATTTCCAGATCCAGGCCAAGTTTTTCAACAAGTTTGAGTGCCATAATAATCATCGTCAGACCTGCTTTCATATCATAAATTCCGGGCCCTCTTATGATATTACCTTCCTTTTTGAACGGCATTTTCTTCAATGTACCTTTTGGCCAAACCGTATCGGCATGACCAAGTAAAAGCTGGTATCCCTCACCGTTAGTTTTTTCCGGACGCGCATAGAGTTGCCCCCCGCTATCCAACCCCGGTAGTTTTTGTGTTTCAAAGCCTAAAGAGTCAAATTCAGATTCAAGAAGAGTGAATATTTTTTGATGCGATTTTGGATTTCCCGATGGGGTTTCAATCCTCACCAGTCGCTTCAGCAATGAGGTAAACTCCTTTTCCATTGCCATGCAGTCGTTCACAACATCCACAAATTCTGATGTATCAATCATCGTTTATTTCTTAAACTTTGCAGGGAAAGGGAAAGCATATGTTTTATCAATAGTTGCATATCGACCGGGTGAAATGTATACAAGCCGGGGATTATTAAATAGAGATTCATCATCGGTTTTGGAAGGTTTAATAATAACATCACTCCAGGCTTGTGCGGCCACGACTTCAGCAAGCACCAGGCTGTTCTCCCCAAAGCCATCAACAAACTTGATCAGTTTACACTCCAAAAAGGCATATCCGCCTTGTAAAAAGGCACCCTCTATGTTTGATGCCTCAAATTTATCAAGCGAGTCAAGGACTGGCTTTGTGTCATCCTCAGACCTTGGCGATGCAGTCAGGCTTGTATCCACTACCTGATCCGGTTTCGGGTAGGTGACAGTAAACTCCCCGTTGGTTTTTATATTTTGGTAGGTTGTATGCTTCGGTGTACAGACGAAACCAAAATAGTTCTCCCAACCGAGAGGAAATGCCATGTGTTTGGGAGCAAAATTATAGGTTGAGTCCGGGTTTACAGTCCCGATCACAACTAATGGATGAATTGTAAATATTTGATCCCATATAGGGAATTCCATATTCAATTTAGTAAGTACAGGCTCGTGATCAGTCATAACTCGGTATTCAGGGTTGAACTATTTCTTCCAGATTCCACACCTCATGTAATTCAAGTGTTTTTAGAAGCTCAAAAAAGATTTTAGGTGGGTTTTTAAGACGAACACTTATTTGTTTGTCAGCATGCATCAAATTGTGCAAATAAACTATTGCCTTACTGGTTACAAACCTGGCATTTACAAGATCGATCGACAATTCAGACCTGTCTTTCATAAGGCTGCTGATATGCTTCACGGCATTGAGGTTAAAGTCACTCTCCAAAATCACTTCAAGCTTCTGTTTGTGTTTTGTGACTTTCATAATACTCTTCTATTATGGTTTCTTTGATATTACCGGCCATATCTGAATACGTGAGGATATTCTCAAAATCCATGTCCGTCATTAGTTTCTGCATCCTCAGATAATCTGATTCCTCATGAAAAAGAGGCATCAGGCCCGCCAGGATAAACCCATTTTCCTTCAAAAATTTAACGGCAACATTTATATTGTCATTGCCCAACGGCAGATCAAAATAAATGGATAAGAGATTTAGCTCTTCAATACTTCTAAACATCCGTTTACAGCTGAGCTCAAATGTAGTGCCAATAGATCTTGCAATAATTAGCACAGTCTTGTTCTCATGATGTATAACCAATTCCAAGTTGGTTTCTTCCGACTCAGTTACTGATTTAGTTTTTTTAGTGGGGATATAAAGATGCGATTCAAACTGATCGTAAATTTTATTTAGCAGGTCAGTGTACTGTTCAGGCAAGACCACCGGTTTTTTCCATCGACGGGTAAGAGGCAAGAAATCTATGACTACACTCACATTTTCAGTTGATTTAAAATCCATCCCCTTGAAAACACGTTTCGGTGACTTTGCGATCACGAGTGCAGTACTCTTAAAATTGAATTTCTGGTTTACTTTTTGACTGAATGTGTGAGCCGTTAGAGCTTCACCAAACAATCCCAGAAGCCCTCTTTGCCGGCTCATCTCAATGAGAGATTTCAGCATCATTTTCATCAGCCCTCTTTGGCGGTTTTGTGGCGACACTACAGCTTCACCTACCTCTCCGATCATGGAATCCGTGCTCTTTAAGACGGCAAAGTAACCCGCAGGACCGCCGGATTCTGTTCGGGCGATGGTCCCAAACTTATACTCATGGCGTATGGCCATCTCTATCCGCCTTGGAAAATAGAGATCTTCTTTTGAGTAGCTGTAACTGTACGACCGGTATATAAGCTTTGAGATATCCTCAGCATCTTCACTGGTCGCTGGTGTTATGAGATAATCACAGTCAGACTGGCTGTCATCATCTTGTTCTTCTTCTTGTTGTTCAGGATAAGGATTCGGCAATCGTTCGCGAATGTCAACAGAGTCAAATTGCTTAACCAGCCTGAATTCTTTGCCGTCTTTACCGCGATTCAAGAAAAGAAACTGATCGGTCATACTGCGGACCGATTTCAGGCTTGCACCTTCAAAATCATTTTCTTTGATTGCCTTATCCGGATCATATGTATGACGGTCCGGATCGAAGGGTTCACCTTTCTCCTGAATGATGATCTCTATGTCTGAAAATGAGTATTGAAACCAGAGTTCTATATGCCCGGTTTCATCTTTGAATGCATAGAGTACAATGTCAGTCAGGATTTCATCAACAGCTAATGCCATACGGGCTGCATCGTCTTTGTCGAACCCCATATTGACACACCATTTATACGTAAAGTCCGTTGCCGACCCTACCATTTTTAGCCTTGCTTCGAGATATAGATGAGCTTCCATAATCTCTCGGTTTATAACTTATTATTACCAGTTCAACTCGATGATCCGGAACATTTATATAAAATAATCGTCATTTCCGGAGGTATCCATATTATTTTAACCAGACTGCATTAACGTATTAACCTTCACTTCTGAACAGACTTCAATTCTTCACGAACTTTTCATTTTCTACCCATTTTACTGCGTAATAGATGAGTTCTGTAGAGTTTTTCAGATTTAATTTTTCTTTAATTCTGAACCGGTATGTTTCAATCGTTTTAATTGCAAGGTGAAGCTGATCAGCAATTTCAGAACTACTCTTGCCTCGTCCTGTCAGATCAAAAACATCAAGCTCACGGTCACTCAATACGTCAACAGGTGATTCATTTTCAGAGGACTTTCCTGACATAGCATTCATAAGAAGCTTTTCACTAATCTCCTCGCTTACAAATATTCCGCCATTTATTACTTTTCTTACTGCTTTTAGCAGAATGTCACTGGGTTCAAACTTGATAACATATCCCTTAGCTCCGGCTCTAAGCGCTCTTTCTGCATAGAGTGATACTTCATGTCGTGAAACTACTAAACATGGAAAATCAGGGAACTGGAAGAGAAGATTTTTCACAAGTTCAATACCACTCATTCCGGGCAGCGAAACATCAAGGATAATAAGATCAGCGCCAAGACTTTTAAAATCCTCAAGAACGTCTTCTGCTCTTTCAAACTGTGCCACAACTTCGTAATCCGGTTCAGCTTCAAGTGTACTTGCAAGCCCTTTTCTCATCAATGGATGATCATCCACAATTACTATCTTTTTTTTAAAGTTATGTGCCATGGTAAAGTTGTTTTAAAGTTCATCCAAAAGACATTTTATTAGTTTCTAAAAACTGTTCTAAACTATGCGGAATCAGGCATCGTACCATCGTCCGGTTACTTTCGGTTCGCAGTAAGTCCAGGTTTCCTCCCATCATTCTCGCTCTGTATTCCATTATCTGGATTCCTTTACCCTCCTGATCTGATGGCTGGTCTGAGAACCCCACACCGTCATCCTGAATCTCAATCGATATATGATGATCGTGTTCTAAAATTTGAATATCGATACTGTTCGCTTTTCCATGCTTCACAGCGTTATTAATAGCTTCCTGAATGATTCTGTAAAGATGGAGCGCCCTGGTTTGATTTTCAATTTCAAAGTCTTTTTCGATATTGAGTTTGCACGAAACCCCCGTCATTTTTTCAATTTTTAGGCAGAGTTCGTCTACTGCAACCTCCAGACCTTTTTTCTCAATTTCAACCTGCACCATATCTCTTGCGATAGAACGGGCAATACCGTCCGCTTCATTAATCATTTCAGCAATTTCTTTTACTTCTTCGGCTCCCGGAACCGCATTGGCATGTAATTTTCTTGCCAGGCTTTCCGCAAGCATTCTTATACCTGTCAGCATCTGGCCCAGTCCATCATGGAGATCTCTGCCTATTCGCCGTCTCTCTTCATTTCCAATTTCAATAAGTCGGTGTTCCAGTTCACGTCGTTTACTCAAATCCCGGATGATTCCCGCCAAGATTTGAATCCCGTTGATAGGAATTTCACTTAACGACAGTTCTACCGGAAAGATTAGATGGTTTTTCTTAATCCCCTGTGTTTCTTTTCCTATATCTGCAAGGTTATTTTTATCTGTTTCACGATAACTTTCTGAAAAGTTATCGTGATCAAAATCGTAACGAAAGGGCATCAATAAATTCAGGTTTTCACCTATGAGCTCATTATGCTCGTAGCCAAACATATTTGAAAACGCTTCGTTTGCGGACAAAATTTTACCTTCACAATCCGCAGTAAAAATAGCATCGCTGCTAGTGTTAAAAATAGCTTCAGCTATAGCCTGACTATGATTAAGCCTGCTTTCTGTACTTATGAGCTTATCGATGTTCACCAGCGTAATTACGCAGTAATTGCGATTTCCCTCTGGAGCTTCAATAAGTTTTGCCCTTACCTCCAGCCATAAGGAGGTTCCTTCTTTATGAATCCCGTGCCAACGCCCGAATACGGATTTCATCTGAGAGCATTTACGAAGTAATTCTCCGAGGGGAAGATCACTTTCATCGTCAAACAATACGTTGATGGGCCGATTAATTATCTCTTGCTTTGTATACCCGAAAATGTCTTCGTTTGCAGCATTCCAGAATAGAATATGCCCTCTTCTGTCAGTCAGAATTACACCATGAAGAATATTCTCCAGAATACGTATCGTTTGTTCTGTAAAATATTTAGACATAATGCTCTCCTATTTATTTAAATATAAAAATTCTTAGTCTCAGATGATTTTTTTTCTTGATTTTTAACAAATAATTCAGATTAACCTAATGCCCTCGCATCAGTAGTACACAATTAGTGCTTTTTACAAATGAATACTTTTTATCACGAGTCATCGGATGAGTCATCCATGAATGATTTATTGATCCGATACGACTCAATTTTTCGAAAAACTCATCCCGAAAGCTTTCGGGACTACACGACATTTCATCGATTACACTGCACTAATACACAATTAGTGCTTTTTACAAATGAATACTCTTTATCAACACGAATATGGCGCCCTCAGGGTGTCAGAAATAGCGTACCGGGACTATTCTTAATTAAGAAATGAGTTGTTGAACCAAATGCGAAGCGTTTGACTGCAGATACAGAATGGGCTCCTAAAAGAAGTAAATCAGGGTTTCTTTCCAGCTGAAAATTAAGGATGCGTTCACCGGGATCTCCTTTTTGAAGCACTTTCTTGGTTAAATAACTGAACCCGTGTTCAGTTAAATAAATCTCTGCTTTTTTAAGAATATTTGATGCTTCATCCATATGCTCATTTGAGTCTCCATCGGCAACGATTACCAATTCGATTTCCACATCTTTTCCATATGGCAAAAGATGCACAAACCCCTTCATTGATCTTGCAGCCGGGCTGCTGCCATCAAAAGCAATCATCAGCCGCTCAACATCCTTGTACTCATCTGTTACGACCAGGGTAGGTGCATTACCATTTTTAATCACATGGGTGAGTGTTCCGGATTCAATATCTGGTTGATTGTAGAAAAAATGAGAATCCCTGCCCACGATAAGCAAATCATGATAGTTCATTTCTTCAACTATCATTTCAAATGACGCCCCCCTTTTTTTCATATCCAGATGACGAACACCGGCTTTATCCATAGATGCTTTGAATGATACGAGCAGTTCATTAGCGACCTTCAGGGTTTCGTCTGCCATTTCTGACCATACTACATTTCCAGGCTTTTCCGTACCGTAGCCTCCTAATACAATTGCGGAATCAATATTTGATTTATCAACAATAGCAAGGCCCGTTACACTTGCATCAAATCTTTTTGCAAGACGAATTGCATATCTTGTGGCAACCGGGGTATCGTTATCCGGATCCAGTGCAACTAATATTCGTTTGATCATTTTTTATCTCCCCTCGTTTTCCAGGTTTAACAATTTGCGACAATTTTTGACGCCCGGGAGTAGCCCGTCAGGCTGATGAAATTTTAAATTGGTCAGAGCTAAAATCATTTATGCTTTGCTGTTCAATTTTTTTCACATAGTCCATTATTTCTTGTGACATCTTTTCAGCCGGAATCTCTCTGATGCTGCTATTGAGCATTTTCACCTTTTCTACCAGCTCGGGCAACTGCGTACTTTCTCGGCTTTCCAGCATGATGATGCCTCCGTTTTCTAAAACGTTCAGCGCACCTAAAACACCATCTTTGCCAATGCCGGATAACAGAACTGCCAGCACATTACCATCACACTCCTTTACAGCCGAACGAAGTAATACATCAATAGAAGGCCTGCATTTATGCTCCCTCGGCCCTTTATGCAAAACTATCTGTTTCTGGCCGTAATCATTCTTTATTACAGAATGAAATCCACCCGGAGCAATGTATACAGTTCCGGGCGACAACAAACAACTGTCAGTTGCCTCTTTAACCTTCACGTTTGATAATCTATCAAGATCTTCAGATAGCTTTCTTGTAAAGTATTTCGGCATATGCTGTACAACAACAACAGGAATGTCCAGGCTTTCGGGCAAATCCGTGATTATTTTATACAGTGATGGAACACCTCCCAGGCAGCCGCCAAATACTATTATATCAATGGCAGCCGGTGACATTTGTCCCACCTCAGGGAAATATGCTTTCGACTCAGCCCGGTCATCCGAATCGATAGATTTCACATCTCCCAATCGATTAATCTGTTTGCGCACAGCTTTCAAAAGCGGAATTACACGTTTGTGAAAATGTCTGTCTGCAAACAGAAGGCCAACATTGCTATCTGGTTTGGTAACATAATCCAGTGCGCCTCTATTGAGCCCCTGAAGTACTACAGCAGCTCCTTTTGAGTTAAGCCGGGGCATAAGCACGATATTCAGATTTGGGCGGGATTCTCTGAGTTTGTAGAAGAGATCCATCTCTTTCGATTTCAATTCCTCTATCCCCAGAAAAAGCAGGCTTAGTTGCTCATTCTTTGCCCTTGAGATAACCTTTTCAAAACCAGATTCATCAGCTGATACGTAAATCGATACATCAGCTTCCTTTTTAAGAATATTTGACAATTTTCTTCTCATCAGCACATCCTTATCGATGATGAATACTTTGATATGATCTGGTTTATTTTTCATTTCTATGAGAACGTCTTTCTGATTCTGATGGTTTATTTACAATAAAATATCATCTAATACTCACATCGTAAGTAGGAGTTATGCCTACATAGAAGTAGTGTATACTTGAGCTATTCTGTAGTGAAAACATTACATCTCTCTTGATGAATATCGGCTGTGAGAAGAACTAATCGCTGATAATTGTAACGTTTACCTTATGAATTCTTCCGTCTTTTTCTATAGGTATAATCATCTTTTCATCAGCAGAACCCTTTACTTCACCGTCAATTTTTCCTTTCAATTTACCTGTTTCAAGACCTTCCGGATTTTCGACAGTGATCCGATACTCTGTGTTGTCATCATCGAGCTTTAAATGGATATTGTACACATCCCATTGAGAGGATATTGAAGGTTTTAATACAATAGTACCTTTATCATACCTGAACCCTAAAACCGATTCTAAAGCAACTCGATAATACCATCCGCCGGAACCTGTGTACCAGCTCCACCCGCCCATGCCGGTCAACGGGGGTTCTCCATAAACATCAGCGGTAATCACGTAAGGCTCAACCTTAAATTTCTGAACAGCTTCAGGGTTCGATGAATGATTTACCGGATTAATCATTTGAAGATATCGAACAGCCTTATCACCCAAGCCATTTTCTGCCATTGCCTTGACGACCCAAAGCGCGGCATGAGTATACTGTCCGCCATTTTCTCTTACTCCCGGTATATAGCCTTTGATATATCCCGGATTTTTTTCTGTTGCGTCGAATGGAGGACTTAGAAGCCGTATGATCCGATCCTGTTCTGACACAAGATATTTTTCCACCGAATGCAGAGCCGATTCGGCTTTTTCTTTCTCAGCGGCACCTGTAATTACTGCCCAGGCCTGAGAAATGGCATCAATACGGCACTCTTTATTTTCAGAAGATCCCAGCGGTGTACCGTCATCATAGAATGCCCGAAGATACCAATCGCCGTCCCACCCTTCTTTATTGAGACTTTTTTTCAATTTCTCAGAAAGCTTGCCATATCGGTCAGATCGTTCTTCTTCTCCCTGATCTTTTGCATATATCTTAAATCTGTTTAGAATACCATAAATAAAGAATCCCAGCCACACGCTCTCACCTTTGCCTGCTTGACCCACACGATTCATTCCATCATTCCAGTCGCCAGCACCAATAAGCGGGATTCCATGTTCGCCAAACTTCAGTGAAATATCTATAGCCCGGCAGCAGTGTTCAAAAATTGTATCAGTCTCGTCTTGTGTTTCCGGATTTAAATAGACTTCGTGCTCATAATCCTCTAATTCCCGTGCCTTTATCCAGGGTGCTTCTTCTTCAAATATAGACGCGTCTCCCGTCGACCGAATGTAGAAGTCGGTCACGTACGCAAGCCAGAGCCTGTCGTCAGTTATTTTTGAGCGAATACCCCGGCCACTAGGCGGATGCCACCAGTGCAGTACATCTCCTTGCTTAAATTGCTTACTGGCATGCAATAAAATCTGGTCTTTAGTAAGATTGGAATTACCATAAAATGCTGCAGCTGAATCCTGAAGCTGATCCCTGAATCCATATGCACCTCCCGCCTGATAAAATGCAGTCCTTGCCCAAATCCTGCAGGATAAATTTTGATACATCAGCCAGCCATTCATCAGCAGGTTCAAAGAATTGTCGGGGGTTTCAACCGTGATTTTACCAAGATATGATTTCCAGAACCGTCGTACATGTTTAAGGGATTTGTCTGCAGATTCCGGATTGCCATATTTCTGTATCAGTTCCTTAATTTCAGATTCTGTATCCGATTCACCCTCAATGAATAAGAGTTTCCTTGTTTCACCCGGTTCAAGGGTAAATGTAACCTGAAATGCAGCGCAGGGATCTATGCCGGTTTCTGAAATGCCATCAAGATGGTTATCGGTGACAACCGCAATGGGTTCTTTGAGTGACCGATTTCTGCCGATAAATGAGGCTCTGCTGGTAGTATAGCTGTGTTCGTCAGATTCTACACATCCACTTACAGACGAGAATGCTATCCGATTTGCAAATTCGTTATTGTAATGGTTGCGTGCCAAAATAGTTATTCCATTATCCCACACTTCCTGGATAACGTTTTTTGAAGCCTGATTTCTGCTGATTCCAAGTACCCGTTCCGTATATCTGTAAACTGAAAGCTGTCTCTCTTTATCTCCCCTGTTTTCGATCTTAAGCGTGGATATTTTCACCGGATCTTTTTTATCCACAAACTGGACGAGCTTCTGTTCCAGGTCATCATGTGTATGTTCATAGGTGGTGTATCCGAACCCATGAACAATCTTATATGGATTAGTACCCGGAGCAGGGCCCGGCGTGGGTGACCAATAATGGTTTCTACTTTCATCCCTGATGTAAAATGCTTCTGAATGCGGATCAGTGATCGGGTCATTCGACCATCCTGTGAGTTTATTCTCTCTGCTATTTTCACTCCATGTGTAGCCGGCCCCTTTTTCCGTGGCGATAAATCCAAAGTCCGGATTTGAAATGACATTAATCCATGGTGCCGGCGGGAATTTCAATTTACCCGTAGACTCGCTGGCTTCAATCAGTATATGATATTCATCTCCTTTTTTTGAAAAGCCTCCATAGCCATTGAAAAACCGGAGCTCCTCTGTTTGTTTCGTTATCTGCTGCTCATCTCTATCTTCCTGTAATTCAGGAAGTGTGTATTGCTTGTCTTCAATATTCTTGCCCCACGATTCAGTTTCTTTTTGACGCTCTAACCTGCTGAAATTTGGAAGTTTATTTTCGAATACAACATTAGCAACAGTCAATACAAGCGTAAGGTCTTCATCCGGCATTTTATCAGAACGTTGTACAAAAACACCTGCCCTTTTTTGAAGTAATTCCCTCTCGGCAGAATTTTGAATCTCCTGAATAATAGCCTCTTGCACTTCATCAATATATCCGGGAGCATGATCATTGATAATTAATAATTCTGTATCCACCCCTTTCGCCCGCCAAAAGCCATGTGCCTTTAGCAAGTGTTTGACATGTTTGATTTGATCTGCTTCTCTGATCCTGAATACAATCAGCGGAAAGTCACCTGAGATACCGTATGCCCATAAATCCTGTTGCTTTCCTCTGTTTTCTCTCATTTTCCGGGCTTCGGTCCTGAATGCTCTGTCTGAATAAAGAACATAAGAAGCGAGCTTTTGAAAACTGTGGGCTTCTTTCGATGATATATTCAAATGATTGAGTTCCACAGAACTGAACACTTCCGCCATGTCGAAGGCCCGACTTGCCGAGTGAAGGTTATCGTACACATCCGCTAGCTGTACGGCCTCTTCCCTTGATTCCGCATATCCCAGGCCGAAGATAAACTCTTTTTTTTCTCCCGGACCAAGTTTAACGGGCCCATGTAAACTTACGATTGGATCTGAGACATTTCCAAGTGAGCCTGTGAGACTTGTTCCCTGATCCATTGCAGCAGGGTTGCTCAACGATCTGCCACGGCCGATAAATGCAGCCCGGTCTGTTTCGAACTGTAGGGGTTCAGTTATGTTATCCCGTTCGTGGCCCGCAAATGTGTGAACCAGCCACATAGGCTTATCATCCTCACTTCTTGGCCTTCGTTTGGCAAGTATAGAATGATGCTCCGCCAAATAATCAGTTTGTATAAAAAGCTTAGAGAAAGCAGGATGCGAGTTATGATTTTGTAATGGGTTCAGCACCACTTCTGCATAGCTGGTTATCTCCAGATGTCGTTCTTCTTCGGAATAATTGGTCAGTGTCAGCTTTCTCAGCTCTATCGGGTGATCAGGTGAAACAGTCACCGTGGTTGTTGATTCAATCCAGTTATCAACCCGTGATGTTACAATCTTTCCGTTATGGAACCACGTGTCATAGCGGTCCGGTTTTCTCTTTACAGGCTGATGCATCGTTGACCAGAACTCTCCTGACTCCTTGTCCTTCACATAGAAAAACAGTCCTAACGGATCAAGTACGGGGTCTGCTTCCCAGGCAGTCAGGTTAATGCCATTGATTTTTGATGAACCTGTCCCCGCATGTGTTAAAAACAGCGAATAGTCTCCATTTGACACCAAATGAAGCCGGGGAGGTGAGATATCCAGTTCATTTATACCGGCATGCTCTACAATGCGCTCCATTGATTTTTGCTCACCCGGTTCAAGTTCTACATCTATTGGGTAGGGTTCTTTGATTGGCACACCTCTTGGAATTTTTTCCTGAAGTATGAGTTCACAGCCACTTATGTATGGATTGCTGTGAAACCATTTGCGGACTTCGCCATCAGTCAGGACGTTTTCAATAGCCAGCAGACTCATCCCATGATGATGCACCATGTAGGTTTCAACCCACTTATAGGGTGTGTCTTTGTCCATATGGGCGGTTGTAAAATCAACCGCATCATAAAAGCCATAGCGTCCAAATCCACCCATACCTTTCAGTCTTTCAAGATTTTCAAGAGATGACGCCGGATCAACCATTAGCGATAGCATGGAAGCATAAGGAGCCACAACATAATCTTCGGCAAGCCCGCGTCGGAGTCCAAGCCCGGGAGCTCCGAAAGCACGGTATTGATAGTGCAGTTCAATATTCAGGAAGTAGTAAGCACTCTCTGAATATCCCCAGGGCCTGTCTCTTTTTATGCCATATTCTTTCTGCCATGACACCACATGTTCATCGGTATGATTGAGCAGCGTTTCGGGATAAGATTTCAAGAAAAGCAGTGGCATCAGATACTCAAACATGGTTCCGCTCCAGGAAAGCAGGATCTCATTTTGGCTAAGGCTGGTTAGGCGTCTGCTAAGTCTGAACCAGTGCTCTGCCGGTATGTCGCCTTTGGCAATCGCAATATAGGATCCAATGCGAGCTTCGCTTGCAAGAAGATCATAAGTACCTTTATCAAGTTGTGATTTCTCAACATTGTAACCAATGCTGAATAAACCCCGATTTTTGAGATATAGAAAAGAAAAATCCATTTCCTTGACAAATCGGGCAGAGGCACCTGTAATTTCATCAGCCAGACTCTTCCACTTATTCAATAAGCTGGCTCCTTCAGAATTTATATTTTTGCTATTCTGCCCTTTCAGGAGTTCATCAGGAGAATAATTTCTGATATTTACAATACCAGAATCATTGAGAGTTTTCAGTTCACTTATCGCCTGTTCAACCAGGCGAAGAGGCCTCTCTTGCCAGAACAAAATATCATGCATCAATGAATCACTTAGTTTACTGCCGAGTGGCAGAAGGTCTATCGAGGTAAGTGTGATAAGTTTATTCTTTATGTTTCTCAGAAATTTTATATCCATCTCCGGAACATCGCCATTACCTGGTCCCAGCTCCTCCAGTATCGAATCGCATAAAAGATTCACTCTTTTTTTAAAATCTAGAGGCAGTACATCCTCATCCCAGGCATCGATAAGTACTTCCCGCACCGTCATTACTGTATCTATCAATCCTTGCTTTAAGTGTCGATTCATATCTATTTCACTCATTGTCTTACGCACAGATTGCTGAATTGTAATAAGTCCGGCAGCAAGGTTTCCTGAATCTACCATAGAGATATATTTTGGATAAAGGGTCTCTCCTAGGCGCGTTTCATACCAGTTATAAAAATGGCCTTTATAGCGTTTGAGATGTTGCATTGTGCTTAGCGTATGCTGCAACCTTTCGAGGAGTTCTCCAAGCGTTATGAAGCCGCGATTGTAGGCTACCTGCGTTGAAACCAGGGCTAATCCAATATTTGTAGGTGATGTACGGGCAGTAACAGGAAGATTGGGATTCTCCTGATAGTTATCAGGCGGCAGCCAGTTGTGTTCTTCATTTACAAAGCGTTCAAAATAATACCACGTACGCCGGGCATATTTACGAAGTGTAACCCGGTCTTTTTCCGAAAGTATATACCCATCTCTCTCAATGGGTTTGCCAATTCTCCATAACCAGTAAGGAGCTCCTGCCCATGCAATAAAGAAAGGTACTACAACCCAGAGATACCGTGGCTCAAATGCGATCGCAAAGAATAACATTGAAAACCCAAGTATAATTGGGAAGATTTGACTTCGAATATACGCCCTTAATGAGTTTGGGCTATTTGATTCAGTTTGAATCGCCGTTTTCCACTCAAGTAATGATCTTCCTGATATATTGATTCGATAAACAGTTCGGATAACAGCATCGAGTTGTAAAACTGCCTGATGTGGAAGAATAACAACCTCACAAAGAGCCTGAAGAGAATTTATTTTCAGATTAGCTCTTACTTTATCAAAGTAAAGTTTCCACTTTACTCTTGCCGGACGGTTCAGAATATCGCTGTAGAGGCTCACATATATCGGGAATGCCAAAATACCGAAGGCGGCGACTGTCCAGATCCATGCAGTACCTGGAAGAAAAAACCATCCTGCAATAAAAAATACCGTCAAAAAAAATGGAGTTAAAGAACGACGCAGATTATCAAAAATCTTCCACTTCGAAAGCAGGTTGACGGTGTTTATCTCTTTGCCGTGTTTAAGCGAAACCTGGGGGAAAAGCCATGCTGCAATCTGCCAGTCACCCCGTGTCCACCGGTGATGACGTTTACTGTAACTCATATAGTTCGTCGGGTAATCATCAAACAGTTCAATATCTGTTGCCAGCCCCGCCCTCAGATAAATACTTTCAATCAAATCATGCGATAGAATTCGGTTTTCTGGAAAGCGGTCATCAAGCACAGTATGAAATGCCTCTACATCATAGATCCCTTTTCCTGTAAAAATAGCCTCTCCGGCCAGATCCTGATAGATATCAGAGACTGCCGTTGAATACGGATCCAACCCTACATTCCCTGAAAAAATCTTTGCAAACCACGTTTTTTGTGATGATTCGGCAGATATAGAAATCCGTGGCTGTATTATCCCATATCCTTTAGTAATCCTTTTTTTAACATCATCGTAATAAGCCCTGTTGAGGGGATGAGCAATTGTCCGAACCAGTTTACGGGCACTGTCCGGAGGCAGCTTTGTATCCGAATCCAGGGTAATTACAAATTTAACAGGTGACTTTTTAACCGACTTAAAAAAATCCCCGCCAACGTGTTCATATGTCGTTTCAGCTTCGGGATCACAAAGTAAACGGTTAAACTCTTCAAGTTTTCCCCGTTTTCGCTCCCATCCCATCCAAGCCCCTTCTTTTTCGTTCCAGCACCGTTTGCGGTGCAGAAAAAAGAACTTATTTCCGTATCGCGACTGGTATTTTTTATTGAGTGCATGTATTGAATCGTGTGCAGTTTCCAGAATTTTTTTATCTGATTCCTTTTCCTTTTCAGTGGCATCAGTAAAATCAGACAGTAGTATAAATTGAAGTGACGGATCCGGATTGCTCAGCGAGCGTATTTCAAGATTTTCAACCTGTCTGCGAACATCTTCCGGAGATTGGAACATTGTTGGAACAACGACAAGGGTTCTCGACTCATCCGGAATATGTTCCTCAAATTCCATTTTTGGCAGTATCCTGGGCGGCAGTAAGAAAGCAAAAAATCGATTAACAACCGATACTGCAAGTTCCAGGGCTGGAAATAGAGACACGGCTAATACAAGAGTTGCAACCAGTGTTGAATTACTCATAGATCCGGTCACCGCCCAAAGTAGTGTCATCAATACAACTGTCACAATAATAACCGACGATACATACCAGGCGGTATTTTTTTCGAGTCTTTGCGTCACTCTCTCTTTAAGCGGGGGATGATACTCAAGAATATCTATCAATTTTTTATAGCCTTCTCCTTTCAGGAAATAGCCTACATGCTGGCGAACTGACAGGCTGTCCTGGAGAGGTTTTGCATCGTCCGGTTCATAGGTATGTTCATTTTCAACCATACGAAGTACCTGCTCGGCCACTTCTGTTTCTTCATATTCTGATCTTCGGCTGAGTTTTTCAACAACCCGTCTATAATTATCCCGGGTTTGAAAATCCATCTCCGAATAAGTCCCTGAAGGATCCAGACGCAGAATTTTTTCTATGACCGAATTTTGCTCAACAAAATCTGACCAATCTAATTCCGTTGATTCGCGAAGTGAGTGGACGGCATTCTGAATGCTCACCTGAAGACGCGACTGCCGCTGGGCTTCAATTCGCATCGCTTCTTCCAGCGTCATGTCGTGACGTCGAATTCTGAACTTAAGCCAGCGCTTTTGTTCATCCCATAGATCTCCAGAATTCTGAAGCTGATTATAAAGTTCAATCAGGTAAAGAAGTTCATTACTTTTATTTCTGTTTTTAAGCCACTCTGAGACCTTGCTTGAAAAGACTCCAGGTTCTTCACTGCTTTTGTCATCTATTGTATTCAAAAATTCAGCTACAGCATCTCTCACTTTCTTCCGGGCCAGCATCCCCGACGCTTTTTGCGATAGTTTTTCAATAAGAATAAGACGAATCATGATAGATATCGCCCATAGCTCGCCTATCATGAGAGGCCGGATTTCCTGGTAATTCTGGACATACTGAGTGAATACGTCCGGGTCTACAACATTATCAGTATGATTCAACAGGTTTGAGACAAGCTCATAAACTTTAGGCAGTCCCTCAAACTCGCCGCTTTTGAACAACGGAATAGATTTTTGGTACTCTTTGGGAAAATCGTTTTCTACCTGGACAATTTGTTCTTGAATGATATAAAAATTGTCTATAAGCCATTCTGCGGCAGGAGAGATCTCTTTATGTGATTTTGCCAGCCTTGAGAGTTCCCGGTACGTCTCTTCGAGTATTTCTCTTGATTTTGCCAGCACCGGTTTTATCGGCTTATGCCGGGATCCGTTTTCCAGAACAAGATGGTTTTCGGCGAGCCTGACGGCACTCTCTTTCAAAAAGCCGATATTAAATGAAACAGTACTTTGGTCTGTCATTCTATATCTAATATGATTGTTACAAACAGGTATATTTAAATATCTAAAGCATGTCCGTTTTTTGTTTAAAATTATCTTGACAGCCAATGAAGGGAAAACCTTACAAGATCAATATCAATTGATTTAAGAGGAAGGTGATGCTGTAAATTCATATTGCATTTATATAAACTATTTGCTGAAGAAAGTTAAGCGCCTCAAAGCCATAAGAATTTTTATTTTGCTGAAATTCACCCGGTATTTAAGTTTATTTAAAACTTCCTTTTTCCCGGGGGTGATCCCTGATTGAACGGAAAATCAGAAACGTACTAATGATCGACAGAACCGTGATAACAGGAATGATAACAGCAGCAGGCATCACATTCTGACCTTGTAAAAATATGGCGATAATCTTTGCCACAAGCGCCGTCGTAAGAAGAGAAAGAAAAACAAAATAGGTCGGAGCCATTAGGTAGCCGAAGGGATGCCTTATGATAAACAAGGTCCCCGACACGATCGCAAGCGGAAGCAAAATGGCAAGGTCGAGGCCCTGAACAATTAACGTTGTGTAGTGCTCTGTCTGCAGAGGAATAATGGACCCATCAAGCAGTGGAGGTATAATAATACCCAGCCACATGATGCCAATGGCAACGCCGTTCAGTATTAAAAATATCCCTGTAGAGTTTACAGGAGCTTTTTCAGTAAACCGTTCTGACAGCTTTTGAGGCTCAAAGGATAAAAGAGTAAGGGAAAATGCGAAAAATGATAAACATGTGAGCATCACGTAAATGAGAAAAAGCACGTTATACATTCCCATGACCAGGTAAAAAAGATAGGTGACCAAAAAATAGCCCAGCGTACCTGCCAGCAGAAATCTGCCTTTAATGCTCCCCTTTCTGGCCCAGAACATTCCAAGAAGCAGCATTGGAATCGCAATAAAAAACGTGACATAATCTTGCGCTATCCCTTGTGGAGCCACAGCAGCAGACATATGCCTGTACACGCCTTTACCATAGATTGAAACGGTCTCCCCGCGAATCGATTGGTAGTCATAATTTCCCGGTCCCTCGGATGATAAAATTCCTGTAAGCGCAGCAATTGAGGCGAGGATGGCTATACCTAAAACAATGACCAGCACTTTGTTTTGATTATTCATCATTCCCATTTGGCGTTTTTCTTGCGCATCATGAAAATCAAACATTTAAAACCTACAACTGAAGACTCCATCCAATTCCGGCAGAGAAATCAGGTGACGATTCAGACAGCCCGATTGAAAGCGTTCCGTTCATGGACGTACTTGAGGATTTAAAATAGCCTAAACCTATATTCAGACTCGCAGGCGGTTCTGCTGAATCGATAATTTTGGTTGACCCTGTAGCTGACGTGCTTATCATCCATTTTCCATTATTCAGCGCTTTTCCCGCACCAATGCTCAAATTAACCGGGTTTCCCAGGTCAAGGTCTGCCATATCACCCATTCGCCAAAACATAACATCACCAAACATGAAAATCGAACGATAGCGCTGAAATAGAGACAATCCGGCTCCAAAGTCCCACTCCCCTGTTCCAAACCCTGAAGAAGGTTCCGCAAATGGAATCTTCACTGACGTATTGAGTGTCAGAGATGTGGTACTGTTCTTTGATCTATAAATCTTAAAAGACCCATACACACTCGGATCACTAAAACTAGCTTTTCGGTAAGATACCGTATCCGCGATTTCAACCCGGCCATGGTCGTTCCCTGAATTATTTGGGGACTGATTGCCCCTGCCACCACTATTCTGACCAACCTGTTTGTGCCCTGTCCCACCTGTAGGTATACCCCCTAAGGTGCCATATGAGATTAAGGGTGAACTTTGTATCACATATGGCAAACTGAATGAAATACGTGCACGACTACCAGACAGACTCAGTCCATTCGTGAAATACACACTTTCCGTTCTTTCTGTAAAGAAATAATCCCCGGTTGAAAACTGGAGGTTTCCGGTGTAGGTAATACTTTGAGCTGACAAATTAACACTCGCGAAAACTATAAATATAAAACTGCTCAGACCTGTGAATTGTAGTATTCGAATAGTATTTGCCATTCTTGGCCACCTTCAAACAATTCTATATAGTTATCTGAATATCTGATTTTCTATGTGATTCGGAGTGCCGGTGATTGCTTACGTTAATTTGACATATCCTCTGTCTAATTAGAATGCCAACACTAACACTCCGATAATCTGAGATCTCAATTTTTCTACTGCGGTTGTCTTTGCTTCATTCTTTGAACCATCCTTTCCATGGTTTTTAATGATTCATCCATCTCAGTTGTTAAATCAGAGAGATGTTTCTTCATTCGCTCCATGTCTTGCTGCATCTGGCGATCACGCATCATTTCACGGTCTTTGAGCATCATTTCACAACGTTCAGCGGCATTTTTCATGTTGCCAAGGGTCATTCCCATCTGTTCACTAAAACGATGCATCATTTGATACTGGTTTCGCATCTGCTCATTTTGAGCTTGTTGCATTCTTTGGTTCATATCCCGGTTCATTTGTTGGTTTCTCTCCATTAAACCGTTCATCCGCTGCATCATCTCCTGCATCTGTTGCATTTGCTGCATCTGTTGTTGTTGCTGCTGCTGCTGCCCTGTTTGTTGAGATAGTGCTGGAACAGTCATGAGTAACAGCATTCCGCTTATTACAAAGTTGACAATTATAGCTTTCATCATTTTCTCCTCTGGATTAAATATATAGTTACTTCTGAGATGTAATTTTAATAAAAGTTCTCACTTCTACTGTACCCTAAAGCCTTACATCTATGTAATCTCTTCCTGATGAGACCTGTGATGAAAATTATCCCCCCTGAGTAAAATAGAATTCTGCTTCTTGATTTGATATAAACGAACAGAGAGTGTCATAAGTAAGAAATATATGACGTCCAATGTGTACCGAGACTTAGTCTATTTAAAAAAACTTTGACTGAGTTTCAGCAAATGGAGGTCAGCTTTTGATTTTCCACCATTTTTCAAAGACATATAAAACAGCGGGAAGCAGAACCAGCGATGCTAACAGCATCAAACCGATCCCCGACACCGCAAGCTCGCCAATGGATCTCATTCCTGGATGCGATGAGAACAGCAGCCCGGCAAATCCGAACATAGTAGTCATTGAACTTACCGTAACGTGTTCCCCGGTGGAACGTATCACTTTATAGATTTTACCTCTGCCCTCTTCCAAATAGCGATGAATAATATGAATACCGCTGTCGTCTCCGATACCAAGAATTGTAGGCAATACAACTATATTGTAAAAATTTAGTTTCCATCCTGCCACCTCCATTATACCAAACAACCATAGAAAACTTGCGACTAATGGGAGCAAAGCAAGAAGCATCCACTTAAAACTTCTGAAAATAACCAGTTTAATCAGGATTATGAACGTAAGTGTAATGGCAACCATACGAGGTGTTTCCTGAATCATCAGGCGCAGCATATCGGATGCAACTATTGAAGTAGACGCTGCATTGTATATTTTGCCGTTGCTCAATTCGATATCCGATACATCATCTGCAAAATTCATGGAGTTCCGTCCATCCGATAACGTTACATCCGGATAGATGATGACCATATTCCCAACGGTACCATCCTTTGTGGTAAATGGCTCCAGAATAAAGTCCGGTAGCTGGTCAAGTTTAATGATCTCTTTAGTTGATGCAGCTTCTTCTAGCCGATGGTATAGAGCTGAATTACTTGTACGGATGAAAGGGTCTTCAAGCTTATCACGAATTCCTTCAATTCTTTTTAGTTTTTTGGTCTTTTCTTTTTTTGTGAATGGGAAACGGTCTTGAAAGGTTTCAAGAGACCTTATGGTCTTCGACACTGTATCAGCGGCAACACGCTCTGACAAAATCCCGCGTATTTCAACAGCTTCTTCAGGGGTATCAGTAATTATATAAGCCGCATTTCTCGTTTTGCGATCACTGTAGACTTTCCGGGCTTCCCGCTTAACAACATTATATGTTTCGTATTCTGGTTCTAAATTTCCAAAATCGTATTCAAAATCTAATCCGCGGGCATACCAACCAGACATAGATGTGAGCACAACAGAAATGAGAATAACCATCACTGCAAGTAGTTTTTTCTCTCCCCCTGACCACTTTTCATCAGACATCTCAGAGGTTTTTGAAGATCTCATTCCGGAAGCGCCTGTTTTCAGAAATCCAATTTTCTCCAGTAATACCAGCAATGCGGGCATTAAAAATATCATTGCAATAATTGAAAACAGTAATCCAATACCTGCAATGGCTCCAAACTCACTAAATCCTTTAAAGTCAGCAAGCATCAAAATAAAAAAAGCAGCCGATGTAGTAATCCCCACAGCCGTTATAGCTTGTCCTGTAGTCATAAAGGTCGTCTCAATCGCCTCATCCATCGGATAACCTTCACTGCGTTCTTCGATATAACGCGCATAAAAATGAATCCCAAAGTCAATCCCCATACCAAACAGTAAGAGTCCCAGGGTCGACGTCATAATATTCAGGGTTTTGAATATTATCCATGTTACTCCAAAAGTCCAGCAAAGGCTTGCTGCCAGGGGTATCACCATAATAAGTACCGTAACCGGCATTCTCATACATTCAGAAAAGAATATCTTAACAGAGTGCGAATCAGGCGTGCGTATACGGTATTTTTTATAGAAAAAATAACTCATAACCAGCACTAAGAGCATAGCCGTACCCGCCCAAAATGAATCCATTACATCTAGATAAATGCTGTCTATTTCTATAAGCGTACGCAGTAATCGTCCGGCCAATACGAAGTTAAGGTCAGGGTGATCAAATTGATCTGCTGTTTCGGCAGTAACCTGTTCAAGATCTTCGTATAGCTCTCTTAAGTACTGAACGTCTGTTTGTGATCCAGCCGGATAAAACCGAATAGCCATTGTCAAAGAATCACTTGAGATAGGATATTCTGACCCAACGAGCTCTTCATATGTGTCATGTAATTCTTCTCCAAGGGAATCCGCTACAGCCGAATCATCTTCAAGCTCGAAATAGAATGGGTTAGCCTCAAGCCGCGCAACTTTTATCTTTTCATCCAGATATGATTCGATCAGATCCAGTTCATCACTTGTAGCCAGCCAAAGGGCATTTGATTTTAAAAAACCTATCTCTTTATGAAACTCATACCGGTTGAAATAGAGCGAATCATCAGACCCGGTCATTTTCATTACTTTTGGTATCAGCTGTTCAGCAAACTCTTTATTTAACTCAAATGAGGAGCTTTCTATTACTACAGCCGCTTCGTTAGTTGTACCAACTTGTTCACGCAGCCTCTCCAGAGACTGAACACTCGGATAGCTTTTTGGAAGCAATTTTGAGAAATCATTATCGATACTCAAATTCGTTGCCAGGACCAATCCAACCGCTGCCAACAGAATACTGGTGCCGATGACAACAACCGGGGATCGGATACAATACCGGATTGCAGGTTTCAGATATGTAAATAGAGATTCAAACATACGTTAGTAGTTTAACAGCCTGCTTCGGGCGATGTCCAAAAGTACTCTACATACGTGTCTGCAGAGTTATTCTCCACTTTTCTGATATGATGAATCCTTACTGTTCTACCCGTTTCTGTTAGAGGTTAAGCCGTAATATTGATCGCCTTCTCTATCGCGCACTCTACAGTTCCAAATTTAACTGCACCCAATTCACTTAGACCTGATGATTTGAGTAATCTGACCTATTCATCAAAAATGAGCGATGCTCAATCGAGCACGAAAGTTATTTTGGCATTCACTCTGTACATGGAAATTTGGCCGGATTCTACAACTCCATTTATATTTTCCACGTAAACGCTTTTTATGTTGCTTACCGTTTTTGAAGCCTGCTTAACAGCGTTTTCAACAGCTTGTTCCATTGTATCTCCCTCTGCAATCACTTCTATTACTTTTGCTAAAGACATAGTGTTCTCCTTTGTAAAATTAATATTGAATTATCTCTATGTATTGGTTTCACTATGCGCCAATCTATTCCATAGACTCTGGATATCTTTGGGCATAGATCCTTTTATATCCTCCATCTCATCAGGAGAGGTTTTCTCGTACAAGATTGCAAATACTGCTCGAATTGCATCTTGCGCCGGTACATCTGTTGCCGGTCCCATACTTTTTTTCACTTGATTTAAGAACTCCTCAGCATTCATCTTCAAGGGTTTACCACTGGGTTTATATCCCTCCAAAAAGATTCCCCTAATTAATGTCGGAAGCTGTGCTGAAAGGTGAAACACTTCCTCTACTGTTGTTCTGTCACGCAACGTGTGTAGCACTGCTTTTAATGCATTAAACGCCCAATCAGGTTGATCTGGCACATGCATGAGAACAGCGATTTCGGTTATCCAGGATTGCGCTTCGTTACAGTATTTTTCAAGATGTATTTTTCTCTTCATTTATGCCTCCTGCAATTTATTTATCAAGAGTAACTGCCAATACCTCTTTTCATAAATTGATCAATGTTTGTCATTTAACAAACATCCCCCCATGACATAGATCGTAATCAATTGGTTTCAATCTCTGTAGGGAAATCGATTACCAGCTGCGTGTTTTTTTAGACTTGAATCTTTGAGGCTCAGTTCGATTCAAAATGTATCGATTGAGGTGTGTCAAAGGTGTAAAAAAGGGTGTCATCCCGCATCCCGACACCCTCGGAACGGGATCTCACATCCTTACAAAGACAGGAGATGCCACGCCATAGCGTGGCATAACGTTTACAGAAGTGAAATGCCTTAAGCGTCGCCCTTTTTAGACAACCTCAAGGTCTTTTGTTGACACTTAGAATTGAACTAAGGTTATCAGCCTATTTTAAATTTAGATTTCTAACGTGGCCCTCTTGTGTGAGCAGACCCCTAAATTGTTGCAGGTAATTTACTAACCCTGGCGGGTTGTCTTGTATGATCTACAATACTTTGGCATGATGGTCAATCTCTCCGAGCTTATCCTCAACGTGATGCTGATGAAAGACATTGACAATGAACAAGAAGGCAATAAGCCCGACAAAGGAGAACCAGACGCCATCAGAAAATCCTACATAGACTCCTACAATGCCCATGATCACAGCACCGATAACTCCCATGATGATATTCCCTTCAAGAGAAACCCCCTCTTTACCAACAATAAGTCCCATCACCAATCCTACTATCAGTCCAATTGATATAAACCAATAAATGTGTACACCTGTTAGAGTTTCCATCATCAGTACCTCCATTCGTTAATGTTTATGCCAACGGAACTCTCTCTTTCTTCTATTAGCACAAACTTTATTATCTCTCCGGATTTTATAGAAGTCCCAAAAAATGTCTTCACTTGTAAGATGGGAAATATTCAAAAAACAGGTGTCACTTCATTCTGACACCTCTCGTAATCAATTTAACCTTTAAGATGTAGGCTAATTGACTACCCGGGGCTTTGGCCTTGATCAGCAGTTTGGGTATTACAGTATTATGAAATGCTGTTTTACTCTATTTAAAATCAACTCAAAAGCCGGTTGAGAAAATCCTGAGCTTCTTTTTTCGACAGACTCAGGTTTGAAATGAATGCCTGTA
>CAZVEP010000027.1:0-36516 GCA_964625635.1 uncultured Rhodohalobacter sp. | reverse complement strand
TCATAATCGATTGGTCGCAGGTTCAAGTCCTGCCGGGCCCACATTTTAAAACTGAAGTTTTAAAATATTAGCCCCCCCTTCTTCTATATCTGGCGACAAATAAATCCAAGCGTTGATATTGCGGAGACATGCTCCGCGGTTCAAGTCCTGCCGGGCCCACAATTGTACACACCTCTGTTAATCGACTGTATGTTGCTAAATACATCAAGGTGTTGTTATTCAGAAGCAGTGCTTCGGGGTTCAATCCTTCCGGGGCCCACATATCATACTTTCCTCGCTATTAAGTCTTGTAAACTTTTAACTAAATCCAGGCGTTGATATTGCGGAGGCATGCTCCGCGGTTCAATCCTGCCGGGCCCACTTCTTTATTTTGGGATGAATTCAGGGCAAAAATGCCCATTTATGCACTTCTGCACCCAAAAAAACCCCTGAAACTTACAGTTTGAAAGCGACCAAAAGTGACCGGAAACGAGTCGCTTGATCACTTTTACTCCCATTCGTGGGGGCCACTGTGGGGGCCATTTTGGGGCCACTTTTTTGCTTGAATTCAAACTCCCAAAAACGATGGCTTATCTAAAGAAAAGAGGCAAGTACTACTATGCTAAATGGCACACATCTATTAACGGCAAAAAATCATCTGTCCGGAAAGCATTAGGAACAAGGCATAAAGATGTAGCACAAAAAATGCTCAAGGAACTCCAGGAGTTGGAACTACTGGGTAAGATTGATCCTTTTGCACCTGGTTTTGATCCGAAGGAAGCACTTAAAGGTTGAAATCCCGTATTTATAAACGGTGAGTTATCCTATCTCACTTCCCTCAACCATAAGCCGGAAAGAACGACAAATACTGATTATAAAAGATATGTCTACCAGGCGTATGCCATGGGGGCTTCCCCACCGGGGCCGGGAAATATCTCATCCAGTTTTTCAAGAACTTCGTCATCCAGTTTTATACTTGCAGCCCGAACGGCACTTTCCAGCTGTTCAAGGGTTCTTGGCCCTATGATTGGCGCTGTCACAATCGGATTGTGAAGTAACCACGCCAGTGCGACCTCTGCAGGCGGATGGCCAATTTTTTTACACAGGGTTTCGTACTGCTCAAGTTGATCGCGTTTAGACTCCAACTGTTTGAGATGCTCCTCATCCGAGCGTCTTCCTTCTTTATGTTTCTGTAGTGCGCCGCCTAAAAGTCCTCCTGCCAGTGGACTCCAGGGTATTAAACCCAAACCATAATGTCTGCACGCCGGGATAACTTCAAGTTCAAGCATCCGGTTATCGAGATTGTAAATACTCTGCTCGCTCACCAATCCGAGTATGCCACGCTTTGATGCTTCCTGGCATGCTGTTGCAATGTCCCAGCCAGCGAAATTACTTGAACCCACATATACTACTTTCCCTTGCTTTATCAGTGTATCAAAACTTTGCCATGTTTCATCCCATGGACAATCATGGTCAATATGATGCATCTGATATAAATCAATCCTGTCGGTTTGCAAGCGTTTTAAACTACCCTCGCAGTGCTTCATGATTTTATACGCGCTCAGGCTTCGTCCATCACTGTTAACTTCAGGTAAATTTTCTTCGCGATCGACAGGATTATAGACTTTTGTAGCTAATACAACAGCATCACGCCGGCCACCGCCCTGAGCAAGCCATCGTCCTATTATTTCCTCTGTATAGCCATGCTGTTCAGACCAGCCATAGACATCAGCAGTATCAAAAAAATTAATACCTAATTCTAAAGCGCGATCCATGATTTTGAAGCTGTCTTCTTCGCTCGTATGCCATCCAAAGTTCATTGTACCGAGGCAAATATTACTAACAAGAACTCCGTGCTCTCCAAGTCTTTTATGTTTTACGGTCATAGTGCTTTGTTTTGTTAAAGGCTGTCTCCAGCTGATAAGTGCATCAGCACGATATTTTAGGATTCAGTGTGCAGAAGAAAGTTAATTAAATTTTCGTAGAAGAGTATGGATTGAGGTATGGCTCTATCGTTTCAATACGTTGATCGGATACGTTTCTAAAGCAGGGCCCATTTGAAAGAATGAAGGAACTACTCCGGTTCTGTTTTCAACCGCCCCTTTATCCCGGAAGGTGAAGGCTGGGTGAGGTTTCCTGGTTTTATGCTTCATCGGATGGATCCATAAATTGTCTCAACCTATACCAGTATAATACCCCTAGCGCTTTTCGGAAAGTGAAAATTTCAGTGAAACAACGGGGACTTGGCTTAACGATAACTTTTGAGCCGGTACTGACTGGAAATTCATCGATACAAAAACAGGAATGCGCTCCCATTTATCTGTTTTAATTGAATATCCACTAACAGTTCCAACAATAAGACCAACAAAGCCACCGGCGGTAGCACCCAGTAGGGCAGATTCACCTTTGTTAAAATGGAAAAGGCAGCCCATAAACTCATCACTATTACACTCTTCATAAGTTGCCAAACTAATCAGAGCTCCAAGCAATGCGCCACTTGAAAGTCCTATCAAAGCTCCTCTTCCAGTACGTTTTTTTCTGCCCAAACTTACATCAAGTCGCTCAATTGAGTTCAATGGAATCGTATATCTGTAAACTCCTGACTCAAGAATTACGTCTGTTGTGTTTATATAATAAATAGTGCCCTTGATAGCACTGGTATAAACATCCGGGGCAAAAATTCTAACTTTGTCTCCGGTATTCAGGCTGCTGATTTGAGCCATGGCTGCAGACTGAAAAAGGACCATAAGCACCAAGCAGGAAATCAAATAACGTCCGATCCTTTTCACGTGGCAGGCAAGCATAGAAGTTTTCAAGACAATCCCCCCTTTGGTTTAATGTAAGCTACTCAAATACCGTCTTTGAGTGTGTAGAAGAAGGAGGGACTTATTGTAGTCAAATCTCTGCTGCGGCTTTATTTTGTATGCTGAGGTAGCCCATCCAGAATACATAGTGATGATGAATAGTTTGGTAGATAAGTTGTGCTTTTAATAGCTTTGAAGGAAAAAACAATGATTGATTAATATAACCTGAACACCGATAAATTGGATATTCCTTCATCCTCGGGGTGGTAGTCATAGCAGACATGAGTTTAACCACCAATCACCAGGAAGACGATCCCAAGGATGTTTAGAATGAGTCAGGCGTTTAATATCGGGGCATACACGATATTGATGATACTATCACTGCTATATTCAGCATTCTGGTAGCAGTTAGGTGGAGTCAGAATAAGTAGCAGTCAACAGTTTTTATTGGATAAGCTGCTAGGCTAAAATCAAATCAGCTTATTATTTTGACCAACTCATAAATTGAGCCCATAAAAAAACCCGGAAACTCGTTCCGGGTTCAAAAAAAAAGAATATTCAAAACCGGCTTACTGCAGGTTGGCCGGTGGTGACGTGGCTTCAACAGCTGTAAATGTCTTCAGTATCTTGTATGTATGCTCGGTATTCTTGGGTACGAGATAGGAGTCACCTTCTTTTAGTTCGGTCACTTCACCCTCAATATGGAGTTCAGCTTTCCCTTTCAAAACATACCCTACGGTTTCGTAGTCACTGGAGTGAGTTTCTTTGTCAGCAGTGGGTTCTTCATTTCTCCAAATTCTTAGTCCCAGGTTTTCACCTGATGCCAAAATCTCTTTCACACTGTCTGACTCCGGAAGTTTACCCTTTGCGATTTCTTCAATTGATTTGCTCATAATAGTAGTGTTTATTTGATATCTAGTTATGTTTAAGTAACATTTACTGAGGCATGTACATTTCATGAAATCAAGATCCTTACAGCTACAGGTTGGATCGGTGAATCCTGTCCTGGTCCAGGTTTTGGTGATAAAGGAGAAAATGGGCCTCTTGGCTACGATAATGAATTTACTCACCGGAACACCACTTTCATGACCTGTAATCTTATGCATTTAGCTAGTATGCTAAAAGATCAGAATGGATGTCCAGGCCTTGGTAATTCAAGAGAAGCATGGGATGCCGGTATTGGCTGAAATTTTCAAAATCCGAAAGATTTATAAAGTAGAGAAGGTCTTCCCCGATTTAACTCTGGATCTGAAGGCACAACTTTAAATAGCTACTTGGCCTTGAATTTTTTCCATGAAACAAATTCAATATTCTTTTTCAGCTTAATAATTAGCAGAAGCGATCACCCGAAAAAGCTATTAAACCAGAAATTTTCTGCTTTGATTGAATGTTTATAAAATCTCAGCCCGGAAGAGACTTTTACTGAGATAAAAACCCGATGATCGAATACTCTCTATTTATATCTATAGAAAGATTTGGCCTGATATCTTTTCGTTTTTGTTAGTCTTAATAAACGGTACACTTTTTTGAAGCTTCAATCATAATGAGAAAAAAACAAACTCTCGCACTGGCAGTTGGATTCGTGCTGCTCTGGAATTCGGGATTTATAGGTGCGGAATACGGTCTTCCATTTACGGGGCCGTTTACGCTTGTTTTCTGGCGATATCTGGCGCTGACACTGCTGATGGCGGGCTATCTTGCAGTTCAAAAAAAGCTGCAGTGGGTCGGATGGAAAGTGGCGGCCCCAAATATGCTGATTGGCGTGCTAGCTCACGGAGTTTGGCTTACCTGCGTTCTTTTTGCTATCGACAATGATGTTCCGGCAGGAATTGTGGCCCTTGTTGTAGCGCTTCAGCCATTGGCTACGGGGGCAATGTCGGGTTTTGTCACAGGGGAACGGACAAACATTTATCAGTGGGCTGGGTTAATAATTGGATTCACAGGCGTCTTTTTGACGGTGTTCTCCCGCATCGATTTTTCCAGCTATCAGTCTGTTTTTAGCTACCTGATCCCGTTAGTTTCGGTTTTTGGGATTACGGCTGCAAGCCTGATACAAAGAAAAATGGAGTTAACCCAAAATACTGCTAAGCTGCCAATCGACCTTGAGTTGTTTTACCAAAGCCTGGCAACAACAGCAGCATTGATGCTGCCGGCGCTTTTTTTCGAACAGCTGTATACCGAATGGGTGCCGGAGTTTATTTACACAATGATCTGGCTAATATTGGCGGTTTCGCTGGCTGCGTACTCGTTAATGTGGTTGTTAATTGAGCGCATGGAAGCCACGCAGGTCGCCAGTTTATTTTATTTGGGCCCGCCTGTTACTATGCTTATGGCTTGGCTGGCATTTGATGATGCGGTCAGGTCACTGGATTTAGCCGGTCTTGTTATTGTTCTTTTAGGTGTAGTTTTAACACAGTTTAGCAACCGGAATAAAACCAGCCAAACGGATTGAATAGCAATATGACACAACTGAAACTTTTCATGGTTGAAGCACAGAATTCCGGTAACCAGGGTGTATGCTTTATGGCCAAATAAGATTATTTCAAGAGTTAGAATTTAGTTGCTCTTTTCTGCAATCCACTGGTTGACTCTTTTCTCCAGTAAGGGTAGCGGGAGCGACCCATTGCCAAGAATCACATCGTGAAACTCACTGATGTCGAACATATCCTCAAGCTCATTTCTGGCAAGTTTCCGGAGTCCAAGTATTTTAATCATGCCGCTCGCCGTCAATAGTAACATCATCAATCTCACTATATTTTTCTTTGCTGCCTTGAAGGGTCAGATTTATTGGTGAAAACTGAAGCTGCTCTTCATATTTTGCATCAAGCCACTCAGTAAATCGATCTGATTCCTATACATCTTGATAAGCATAGGCAGCGGACGAGGAAAAAATGAGCAATATAAAAAGAGAAAAAATGCAGGCAATGGCTTCATAAGGGAAATGAAGAATAAGAATTAAAGGGAATCAGAGTCATGTAATGCGTGAATTAAAAACATTTTAGTGAATAAATCTGACATGAAAGGGAGTTTAATATTTGCAGTGAACCTTTGTGAAAAACAGGATTATTTTATTGTATCAGCTTTCAGTTCGTAAATATATGACTTAACTGTTCGTCCATCGGGTAGGCTTACGTTAGTCATTACACGCTTGTAGCTGCTGCCCTCGTACTGGTCGAGTTTCTCCCAATGTGCTGATAGATTTTCAGATGTGAACAGGTAGCCCGGAACAGTATCACCTTTATCATTCAGGATTACCCCCGGATAGGGAAAGCCTGGAATTTCCCCTGCCTGAATAAGTTCACCACGAATGGTTCCTTTATTCCAGACTCCGCCAATGGAGCCAAGCAAATGATTCATGGATTCTCCGGGCTGGAGGGTTCCGTAGACAAAGAGTCTGTCGGTCATATTGAAAGGCTAGGTTGAATTTGAATGCTTGCAGACTCAAAATTGTCATATTAGAGAACTTATAAAAACAAAAGCTTGAATACTGACATGGCACATACAGTAAAGATATTAGAGACAGAAATGGTAACTCATGATGTGAGACAACTTACCGTCGAGAAACCTGACGGGTATGAGTTTGAGCCTGGTCAGGCAACAGAAGTATCTATTGATAAAGATAATTGGCGGGATGAAAAACGGCCATTTACGTTTACCTCGTTAAATGAAGAAGAGCACCTTGAATTTGTGATAAAAATTTATCCTGATCACGATGGTGTGACAGAGCAGATTGGAAAACTTAAAAAAGGCGATTCGCTTCTTATTGACGATCCGTGGGGAACCATTCAGTATGATGGGGAAGGTGTATTTCTGGCGGGTGGAGCCGGCGTTACACCGTTTATTGCAATTTTCAGAGATCTTCATAAGAAAGAAAAGATCGGAAATAACACACTTATTTTTTCGAACACTACAGACAGGGATATTATTCTTCAGGATGAATTTGAAGAAATTCTTGGTGACAACTTTATCAATGTCATAACTGATGAACCCACAGACGAACACATATTTCTTGATGGGTATATCGACAAAGAGTTTCTTGACTCCAAAATCAGCGATTTCGACCAGGCATTTTATGTTTGTGGTCCCGGTCCGTTCAACGATAGCATGATGGAGTACCTTAAAGAGCTTGGTGCTGATCCAGAGGCATTAATTTTTGAAGAGTAGTTAATATTGAGAATAGATCGCAGAATTTTCAACGATTTAATACTTACAATTTTATGAGCAAAATAATGAAAGCAGCATTTTTTGAATCATTCGGAGAACTCGATAATATTGAAATCGGAGAAGCAGATCGACCGGAGCCTGGGGAAGGTGAAGTACTGGTAAGGGTGAAGGCAGCCGGGGTAAATCCCGTGGACGCCGCTGTTGCAAGGGGTATGCTAAAAGACGCCATACCCACAGAGTTTCCGGCAATTCCCGGATGGGATCTTGCAGGTAAAGTTGTTGAAAACGGATTCTCTGCGCGGCGTTTTGAAGAAGGTGATGAAGTATATGCCTATGCACGCCGTCCTACAGTGGAAAAAGGTACCTTTGCAGAATATGTGGCACTTCCTGAAAGCTATCTTGCAAAAAGGCCTGAATCGATTTCCATGGAAGAAGCCGGCGGCGTTCCCCTGGTTGGGCTTACTGCTTACCAGGCTATTTTTGATGCAGGAAAACTTAAAGAGGGTCAGACTCTGCTTGTTTTAGGTGCATCAGGCGGCGTAGGCACGCTGGCCATACAGCTTGCAAAGTCTGTGGGCGCCAGAGTTATTGGTGTGGCGAGTGAAAAAAATCACGACTACATGAAAGAACTGGGCGCTGATGAAACAGTGGATTACAGCGATGGTCATGTCGGGGAACTGGTAGCTGCACTGAATAGTGGTAGTGATGGCGTGGATCTTATTTTTCATTGCTCACGGGGCGATTCACTGAGCGAATGCATGGAAAAAGGCATTTTGGCAGACAACGGAAAGGTGGTTTCCATCACCAAAAGCAAGCCTGAAGAAAGTTGGAATGTGGACTATGAATACGTCTTTGTTGAACCTAATTCATCACAACTGAAACATATGGCAGAATTGGCGAATCATGGCAAACTGAAAATCCCGTCTATAAAAACATACAGTTTAAATGAGACAGCTGAAGCGCTTAAAGACGTGGAAACACTGCACAACCAGGGAAAACTTATTATCACACCCTGATTGCAGACGTATGCATGAAATTTAGAGGCTAATCACTTTGATGGATTGAAGGCAATAAAAGCCGCTTCAACTTATCCCCTAAATAATAGTTTTTAATCGAAGTCGAAAAAATTAAATCATAATCACCATGCTAAAAAAACTGCTTTCTGTCCGTCTCAATGAATGGGTAAGTCCTGACGTAGCTGTTCTGTTATTACGAATCGGTGCTTCCGTTTTGATCATGACTCACGGATTCCCAAAATTCATGCGGATCCTGGAGGGAGATTTCAGCTTTGGTGATCCGCTGGGAATAGGTCCGGCCCCGTCACTTGTATTGGTGGCTTTTGCAGAATTTATCTGTGCTGTGTTTGTTCTGCTTGGTCTGTGGACACGTCTTGCTCTTATTCCGCTTATCATAAATATGTCTGTTGCCGTATTTATAGCTCATGCAGGAGACCCATTTAGCAGAAAAGAACTTGGCCTGTTCTTCTTGATTGCCTTCGTTGTTCTTTTTCTAACCGGGCCGGGTAAAATTTCTTTGGATAATAAACTAAGCAGCTCCCAGGTATAAAATTGCTGTTGTCACTATCATTCTGAAATATATCAAGGATTTCAATGATCTGAGCAGCCGGATAAGAACGTAGCTTCTGCGTATCAATTTTTATATTTTAGTTGCTCACTGAGTTGCCCGTTAAAAATTGCGGTCATTCGATCACCCGTGGCAATTAGATGTTTTATTTCATCACACTTAAATCTTAAGCAGTTTGATTCAACGAATACAATCGGTCTACCTGATATTGGCTGTTCTTCTTAATCTATCGGTTTTTTTTACACCGATGTACAGGCACGCACTTAACGATCCTGCGGAATGGATCGGAATAACTTTTGCAGGATTTCTTACGGTGGCTATGTTATTGAGCCTGGTTTCAATTTTTATGTATGGCAACCGACAGAACCAAATAAAATGGGTGAAAGGGGCAAGTTACTTTCAAATAGCCGCTTTGGGTATTGCCGTGGCTATACTGTTTACTTTAGGCGGATTTGGTCGGTTTTTGTGGATGGAGGTTGTAAGTACAGGGCTGATAACAGTGTCACTTATCTTATTATGGATGGCCGGGCGGCGTATTAAAAAAGATCAGGAGCTGGTTGATTCGATGGATCGTATTCGCTGACCATTTTGGATAATCAAAACGATGTTTCTGTTGGTAAACTTACCGCACTGCTGCTTATAGGCATCTCCACTTTTGGGATGGCGCCCATTATGGTGCGGTTTGCCACTGATACAGATCCTCTTGCGCTGGCCGCACTTCGTACAGGATTTGCCGTACTTTTTCTTTTCCCTTTTTGGTTCCCGCAGCGAAAATCAATTTCAGAATTAAAGTCACTCGGTATCAGCCGATTTCTTTTGGCTCTAACGGGCATCTGCCTGGGTCTTCATTTCACTTTCTGGATCGCCTCTCTTAACTATACGTCTGTGGCATCTGCCTCTGTGCTCGTTACAATACATCCGGTTATGTTAATAGTAGCAGAGAGTCTGATCTTTAAGCGGCGGTTTAGAGGAATTGTTTGGGTGGGGGTTGTTGTGGCCTTTGCAGGATCCGCCTTACTTGGAATTGCTGATGACGCAAGCCTTGAAGCATTTCCAAATGCACTTTTTGGTAATGCTCTTGCCCTGACGGCAGCGGTAATTTTTGTGATTTATTTTATGCTGGGACGCAAAATCCGTCAGTATACCGAATGGCTAGACTATGTATTTTATGTGTACCTGTACGCAACAATTACCAGCCTGTCTCTTGCTATCCTTTGGGTTGGTGGAATACCTGCTATTAGCGGCACCGCACTGCTTGTTGGGGTGGGGTTGGCACTCGGTCCTACTATTTTAGGCCACGGATCTATCAACTTTGCCGTTAAGTATGTCTCACCCACGCTATTGTCAACTCTTGTTCTCTCAGAAGGTGTATTTGCTGCAGTTGCAGCCTACTTTATATTCGGAGAAATTCCATCCACGCTGTCGATTGGCGCCATGACAATTATTCTTTTCGGCGTATCACTTACCTGGTATAAGCGTGTGAAGCGTGCAGAAGCCTAAATAAAGAAGAATTAAAGGGTTGGAAACGTTCTGTTAGATTATTCTATAATAGTGGTACGTTACGGTTTTTTGTAAGATCTTGGATAAATTAGAAAAGCAGAGAAAAACGATTTAGCACTCAGAAACGTTGTAATTCCATCACTACTACGCGTTGGACATACACGATTAATACATGCAGTTATAGTTTAATTGTAACAAATCCATTCTGTATGGAACATGGCTACAAAAAAAAGTCGCTTACTAAAGCATTAAAAGAGAGTCTGTCAGTTTTACTATTGTTGTTGTTAGTAAGCTGCACTACGCAGGAAGCCTCACAAGAAGAAACTGCTGGTAACACCAAGGAATTCTCACCTGAGGTAATGGAACCCGTAAAGAGGGATCTTGCCGAGATAGAAGAACGCGGAACGTTCCGGATGATCACCTATTACAGTTCCAACACTTACTTCCTCAATCAGGGTATTGAGGTAGGTTTTGAGTATGAGCTTATAAGAGAGTTCACCCGCGAAAACGATCTGGCGCTTGAAGTTGTCATCGTTGGCGCAAATGAAAACCCGTTTGAACTCCTCAACAGCGGTGCCGGTGATGTGATCGCTGCCAACTATACCATTACACCTGAACGCAGAGGCCTGGTTGATTTTACACGTCCTTACAATTTGGTGGATCAGCTTCTGGTCTTTTCTACAGAATTGTCACCTATTCCTAAGACTATAGAAGAACTGGTAGAACGACAAATACCTATTTCTGTTCGGCGCAACAGCTCGTATTATACCAAACTTACTGAGCTGCAGGAACAGGGGTATGACCTTAATATTCAAATTCTGCCAAACGAGCTCGATACGGAAGCAACACTTGTGGAAGTTGCTCAGGGTAACATCATGGCGACTGTAGCTGATGATAATATGTTTGACGCCACTAACCGCTATATGGATGGGCTGTTTCCGGGGCCAACCATTGCGGAGAAGGATACCATTGCGTGGGCTGTAAGAAGCAATGCTCCCGATCTTGAAAACGAAATGAACAAATTTTTGTATAAACACTTTCGTTTTACAGAAGACAGAGATCGTCCGCGGCGATCTACATTTTTGAATATACTCCGACAACGATATTTCCAGGAAGGACCGCAAATTGCACAATATTATAATCCTGAGTGGCAATATC
Source organism: uncultured Rhodohalobacter sp. (assembly GCA_964625635.1). Taxonomy (GTDB): domain Bacteria; phylum Bacteroidota; class Rhodothermia; order Balneolales; family Balneolaceae; genus SW132. The sequence continues at coordinate 25,327 of CAZVEP010000027.1, read as the reverse complement.
AGACCATGGGAATTATATCACCCTACGATGAAGTGATTAAAAGCGTCTCAGATTCGTTGAATGTAGACTGGCTGATGATTACAGCTATGATTGCCCAGGAATCGGAATTTAACCCCAATAGTAAAAGCTGGGCGGGTGCTGTTGGTTTGATGCAGGTCATTCCGCGATTTGTAGAGGTAGAATATGAAGCGTTATATGACCCGGTGATAAACATTAAACAGGGAGTAAGCATTTTTAAAGATCATATAGATCACTATTCCTATCTTGACTCTACCAATCAGGTAGCTTTTGCCCTGGCAACTTACAATGCCGGTATGGGTCACGTTGCAGATGCGAGAAGACTTGCGATCGATCAGAATAAAAACCCCAATGAGTGGGAGAACGTTGCTGATGCATTGCTAAAACTGATGCAGCGCAGATACTATCAGCAGGCGCGCCATGGGTTTGCCCGTGGAATTGAAACAGTGCAGTATGTTGATGAAATTATGAATCGCTACAGAACATACGAAACGATTATTACTCTGTCTGAGAGGGAGCAGGGGCTGGGTTACTCTGGAATAATTGGAAACCGGGATTTTAGTAAGCCTTAAACACCATAAGTGTTACATCATCAAACTGATGACCGCCGGCAAACTCCTTGACGGCACTAATAATTTTGTCGCTGATTTCGGCGGCACGGGCATTTCGACTGGTTAGTATTACATTCTTAAACCTTTCCATACCAAATTCTTCAGTCATTTCACCTGATTGAGCTTCATTCACGCCGTCAGTAAAACAGACAACAATATCACCTGGCTCAAGAGTAATATCTCTCGATTCATAAGGCATCATACTTTCCATTGCTCCCAACAGAAGCCCTCCTTCAGATAATTCAATGAAGTCGTCAGAGTCATGTTTCAACAGCAAAGGCGGATTATGTCCGGCATTTACATATTTGAGAATCCTTGTCTCGTGATGATATTTCCCCCAGAAAAATGTAATAAATTTATCAGCCGGTGTATTTTGATGAATAAGGTTATTGATGCGTTCTGTGGCAAGCGTCAGTGTAATATCGAACGGCAATAGAATGTGCAGCATCGACTGAAGATTTGCCATCAGAAGGGCGGCCGGAAAGCCTTTTCCGGTTACATCAGCAATTGCAAAAATATGGTTGCCATCCGGTGTTTCAGCCACATCAAAATAATCGCCTCCTACCTGGTAGGAGCTTACGGTAATAGCTGACAAATCGAGCCCTTTCACGTCGGGAATCGGATCTGGCAGTAATCTGTTCTGAATAGACTTGGCCAGCAAAAGCTCTTCTTCCATGCGCTCTTTTTCAATACGTTCTTCAAGCAAAAACGTGCGCTGAATAGAGTTAACGGCAAGATTAGCCAGTGATTTCAAAAAGTTGTAGTCGCTTTCAGTCAGAGATTTTTCATTAGCTCTCTGGCCAACACCTATTACTGCAATTTTTCGTCCCTGAACTGAGATACTGATGAGGGATGAAATACCAGATGATCTGAGTGCCGGAATCTGCTCACGAAGCTCCTCATCTACCAGTGCAATCTCTTTGGAGATTTTAAATATCTTATTTAGTGATTCTGAATCAGAGGTAGAAAAATTGCTTGAGGTAAGCAGTTCAATTCCATTACCGGTACGATAAATGAGGAAAAAAGACCGTATCAAAAGTTGGCCCATAAGGGCAAACTTGAAAATCCTTGATATTTTGTCCCTGTTTGAAAGAAGGTTGAACTCTTTCGAAAGATCAAACAGTGTATTAAGCTCATGAATCCGTTGATCCAGCTTTCGGTTGGTCTCGTTCAGCTGGTCAATTATACGACTGTTTGCGACAGCTGTTGATGAGATGATGCATAAGCTCTCAACAAATTCGAGTTCCTGTTCTGTAAAATCAGATTTCGTAAATTTTTGAGAAATTACCAAGAATCCGAGATGGCGGGTACTGGTTCTCAGATTAAAGAGTACACCACCTGGAAAGTGTTTTTGGAGAGATGAAGCCTGCTCTTCAAGCTCTTCCAGATATAAGTGAGGGTGATCCAGGTTTTCCGTATCGATATTCAATGATACCGTCTTAAGCTGCTTTAGCTCAGTACTTCCTTTAGCCGCTTTTACTGAATAATCCGACCGATTTTCCTCAAGCAAAAGTATAGCTGCTCTGGAGACCAGAAGTTTACCCATTGAAATTCTCACCAGGTTCTCTAAAACAAACTGTACGTCTTTGGCCTCGATCAGAACACGGCTGGTCTCTAAGACTGTTTTAAGGTCTAGCCGTGAGCGTTGTCTGGCATTTTGATGAGTGGGTGTCACGATATTATGTTTTGTATTTACACATTACCATTTTATTGGCTTCATCTTCCCGGCCGTAAGATACGTTATCCATTAGTGAGTGTATGAGGTAGACACCCATGCCGCCGCGCTTTTTCTGCTTTATTTTCTCTTCAATATTGGGCTGTTTGAATGTCTTGATGCTGAAAGTAGCTCCGGTGTCAAAAAGCTCAACACAAAGACGGTCGTCTTTAAAGGTAAGTTCAATTTCTATCGTGTGATCTTCTTCACCATTATAGGCATGCTTAATAATATTGGTGATGGCTTCATCAACAGCGAGCCTGATATCAGAAATTTTCTGGGCATTAAAGCCATTTTTCCTGGCATACTCTGCTACGAAATCCCGCGCTTCCGATAGATTTTTGGTAGATGCCGGGATAGTTTTCCGATATGTTGAGATATTGCCCAAATGCAGATCCACTTATAAATTAGAAAACTTATCGATTGCATCAGACTCGTCTTCCAGAATATCATAGAGAGCGGGAAAACCGAGCAAATCGAAAACATTATATACTTTCTTATTCATATTGGTCAATTTGATATCTCCTCCTTCAGTACGAACATCTTCTATATAAGCCATAAAAACACCCAAACCAGCGCTTGCGATGTAATCCAGCTGATTAAAGTTCACTACAATTTTGAGGTTATCACGGGCGATGAGGTCTTGAAAAACAGTTTCGAGCTCAGAAGCTGTATGTGCATCCAGTTCTCCTTCTAAGTCAAGAATTGTGCATCCGAGCTCACTTCTTTGATTGATGCTAAAAGTATTCATGTGCAATAGAATTAGTTTTGGTAGATGCTCAAATATAGAGATATCGAGTTATGGGGCAAAGTTAACTACGAATATTTGAGAAATGAAGTTACAAACAGGTAAGAAAAAAATAAGGCATCACACGTATCCGGTGTGATGCCCTGACTATTCATCAAGAGAGACGCTACTTGAGCGCATTTCTATAATATGGAAAAAGAATGATAATAGACAGTATAAAAATCCTAAACTACTCATATTGGGTAATTTAGGCATTACAATCTAAGTGTTTTTACGCAGTCGGTGACTAGTCACCCTGCATCGCTTCGGCTTCCATCGGCTGTCCTATACGGCTTACCCAGGAATCAGCATCATGTTCTTCCTGTAGTTGTTCCTGCAGCCGTTCTGCCATTTCTCGCGTATCAAACTGGCCGATTCGGACTCTGTACCAAATATTCCCTGTGTCTTCATTACCGTAAGTTACCACGTAGGCCTGATCATATCCCTTCTCAACCCATTCCTCTGCATGTTGTTGGGCCGTATAATCTGATCGCCATGCTTCTACCTGAACCACAAAGTTACCGTTTTCTGAGTACTGTATTTGTTGTTGGGGCGTTTGCCGCTCACGCGCTGCAGCCATACTGTCTTCTCTTGCCTGTGCAATACTGTCTTGCCTCATTTGTTCCATTTCAGCTGCAATAACCTGATCCAGCGAATCTTGAATGGCCTCTTGATCGCGTTGTACTTCCGGTTCCTCCGGAGCACATGCCTGGAGCATGGCCATAGAAAGAATGATAGTCATGATGTAAGTCAATGCTGTTTTCATAGCAGACGGATTAATTAAGATTGTATATGGTAGCCTGAAAATACAATATTAATTAAACCCGTGAAACGTGTTTCTTTTCTTTAAAAACAGGAACATCGGATCTTAAACTATTTGTTGCGATAGTGTTTGTTATGCGGATTATTCAGTTCTATAAATGTCAGGCAATCACAGTTTCATATTACATTGGAGTTTCAGTTTATAGAGATAATCTTTTTTCTTCATCACTGATACATTTTATTCGGAGAGTTTAGGTAATCAGAAAAAATCGTTATTTTATATAGACTGAATTTAAATAAGCACGCTGAGTGTTGGATAACTCTACCAGGCGAAAAAGATGTTATTAGTCGTAGACCAAATTGAAAAGGCATTTGAGAAGGATAAACCTGTTGTTAAACAGGCTACTTTTCATGTTGGCAAAGATGAGATTTTTGCTCTTCTTGGCCCAAGCGGGTGTGGTAAAACGACGACACTTAGACTTATTTCCGGGTTTGAAAAACCTGACTCAGGATTTGTAATGCTCAATGGCAAAATCCTTTCCTCACAGGGTGATTATGTACCGCCCCAAAAGCGCGGTATTGGTTTTGTATTTCAGGATTATGCACTTTTCCCCCATATGACAGCCCTTGAAAACGTTGCCTTTGGGCTGACTGACCTGCCAAAGCATAAGCGTAATGTATTTGCAGAAGAGGTACTGTGCAGAACAGGAATGGGAGATTATAAAAATCGAAGCCCGGCTGAGCTTTCAGGAGGGCAGCAACAACGTGTAGCACTGGCAAGGGCCATCGCACCTGAACCGGAATTGATTTTACTGGATGAACCATTTTCAAATCTGGATGCGATGTTGCGAACTGTGACGCGAAAAGAGGTTCGGTCTATCATTAAAAAAGCACGCATGAGTGCTGTTTTGGTTACACACGATCAGGAAGAGGCCCTGTCATTTGCCGACAGAGTGGGTGTGATGAATAACGGAAGAATTGAACAAATTGGGACACCAGAAGAAGTATACTATAAGCCCAAAACTAAATTTGTGGCCCAGTTTCTTGGGAAAACCAATCTTTTTGAAGCAGACGTAAATAACACCGATCAGATTGATACGAATCTTGGTCTCATGCGGCTGAATTGCCGGGCACAGGGGCATATTACATGCTCTATTCGTCCCGAACACCTGACTCTGGAGAAACCTAACGGTACAACTGATGAGTCAAAGCTCGGCATTATTGCAGCAAGAGAGTTCAAGGGGCACGATATAACTTATCATGTAGAGTTTGGAAGCGATCGTTACATTGTTCATACCGATAACAGGGTTCTTTTCGAACCAAGTGATGAAGTCGTTGTAAAACCTCTCGAACCAGCTGTCGTTCTCGAAGAAGAGCTCTAAGCTTACCATAAATACTTCTGCTTTTCCTATCTACAAATATGCAGGCCATTGAAACGTTAATGAAAACCATGCGTATTGAGTGCTGATCTGAATTTATAAAATCATCCTGACTGATGACTATTTACCGGCCTGCTCTATCATTGATCTTTTTTTTACTTCTTGCACTATTAAAGCCGCTTCACGCTCAAACCATTCAGGGAGTTGTTACTGATGAGGCCACAGGAGAATCGCTGCCCTCCGCGACCGTTCTTTACGAAAACACGTTTCGGGGAACAATTGCGAATCTGGATGGCGTGTTTTCAATTGAGGTGGATGGGTTTCCGGCTGTACTATTAGTTCGGTATATAGGATACGAAAGTGAACGAATTGTGTTGAATAGTCAGCCCGATGACACCTTATCTGTTCTGTTGTCCCCATCTGTTACAGAGCTTGATGAAATTGTTGTAACTGACCAGGATCCGGGTCTGTCGATAATGGAACGCGTGATTGCCCGCAAACAGATTTGGCGTGAAAATCTTAATACATACCAGGTAGATGCATTTACCCGGCAAGTGTTGAGAAATGATACATCAATTGTATCGATTACGGAGAGCGGCACGAGATCATTTTGGGATGATGATCAGGGACATCGCGAGGTTCAGCTTTACCGTCGGCAGACGACGAATATCGGAGCGGATCAGAATTTTGCAGGCGTGCGGTTTCTTCCCAATTTTTATGACGATAATATTACAGTCGCCGGATTTGAAATGGTAGGCATTACGCATCCCGATGCACTGGACTATTACGATTTTGAGCTTCTTGAGACCACTCAGATCGATAATGAACCGGTTTACGTCATAAATGTAATACCAGCACGCCGCTTACAGCCGCTGTTTGCAGGTACAGCATACGTTCATGGTGGTAAATATGCACTTCTCGAGGTTGACTTGAAGCCCAACCGGGTCGTTTCTTTCCCGCCGCCGATTAAAGAGTTCAACTTATCCTACCGCCAGCAGTACAGAGATTTCAATGAAGATATTTGGCTCCCGGTGGATATGCGAATAAAAGGCACGGTGCTAATTGAGATGGTTGGTCTTCGATTTCCTCAGATTAATTTCAGTCAAACATCACGGCTATCCGAATATGAAGTTAACGTTGATCTGCCGGATTCACTATACGAACAGGATGATGTCTTTACCCGTATCGAGCCGGACAGCGTTACAGATTTTTCTCAACAAATGGTGCCACTCACCAGGGAAGAAGAACTCGCTTACGAATCAATTGATAGCACAAATACACTCGACAAAGCTTTTGAACCGAAGGGGTTTCTCGCCGGATTGATTTCAGACGATGAAGATGATAATGATCAGTCAATCACCATGGGAGCGGGTATGTTATTTCCTGCAGGTCTTAGATTACAGGGTGGATTCAATCGTGTAGAAGGTTTTAGTGCAGGCTTTGGCTATCAAAAAAGTTTTCAGGATGCCGGACTGAGCGGCTCTATTAATGCAAGTTATAGCTTCCATGCAGAGTTTTTTAACTACGGTGCGGAACTGACGCAGAAGCTTCCAATAACTCGTGGCCAAACGGGTGTTTATGTTTCGGGTTTATACAATAACCATATCATGAACCGCTACGATAGAAGTCAATACAGCAGGTTTATGAATGGTTTTCAGGCTGTTTTCGGGGGTGTTGATTACTTTGACTACTACCGGCAGGAAGCTTTCAAAGCGGGCATGGAAATAAGGCGGATACTGCCGGTTACAGACATTTCAATTTACTTTAATTCATCTGATGACCGGTCTATTCAGACGTCAGAAAATGCTGTATACAACTATAGTTTATTTGGCTGGCATTTTGAAAGGCCTTTAAATCCACCGGTATTTGACGGGCAAATAAAAAGTTTACAGGTAGGACTGGATATAAACAGGCAGAGTTCAACATTTGGGGTGAGCGGGAGCAGACAGCTAAAATTATCAGCTGAGAGAGCTTTGGCAGGATTGGGGAGTGATGCAACATTTACAAGGCTCACTGTTGATGCAAATTGGAATATGGAGACGTTCTTTGGAAGACGAGTATTTGCGAATACGCTCGATATACAGCTGTCAGCCGGTGCGCTCATAGGTGATGAACTCCCTCAAAGACAAGGTGTGGTAGACGGGTCACTGTCTGGATTTACGCCATTCGGGGTTTTAAAAACCCGAAGAAACAGACCATATGTTGGAAGCCGCTACTGGAGTGTATCGGCCGAGCACAATTTTAGGTCAATTCCCTTTGAGTTTTTGGGTTTGCGAACGCTTGCCGATAGGGGCTGGGGCATTATTCTGTTCGGGGGAGCGGGTTATGCCGGATCAGATACAACTACCGGTATGATCTATACGACTCCCGGTTCCGATTACATACACACGGAGGCAGGTATTAGCTTAAATAGTATTTTCGGAATCTTACGCGTTGATTTTGCTAAACGACTTGATGCTCCGGGCAGTTTTTTTGGAATCAGTGTGCCTCGTTATTTTTAAAACCTTCGTTCAGTTATTGAAAATGGTTTTATAAAATATATAGAATAAAAAAAGGCGAGTGTGAAAACACTCGCCTTTTTAACTTAATTATTTATGTCTTAGATCAGATTAGTATTCTACAGGATCTACAGACTGGTAGCTTGCCGGTGTGTACTGATAAGGGTTCATTGGATGAGTCTCAGCACGTCTGTTCTTCTCACAGCCAGGAGTATCTTCATCCTGTTCAGCTTCTGAACATGGTACTGGTGCCTTACCTAAACCTCGGCTTTCAATTCTGTCTTCGCTAATTCCATTGTCAGTGTAGAAACTTACTACGGAACTTGCGCGTCTTAAACTCAGACGGAGATTGTATTGGTCGCCACCGACGTGATCAGTATATGCATCAACGCGAACTCTGAAAGCAGGAGTATCGAGAAGTGTCTCAACATTCTCAGATAATGCTTGTGCCGCGGAATCTGTTATATCAGATCGGTCAAAGTTAAAGTTGATTGTAGCGAGCTCTTCAATATAAGCAGGATCGTTGGAATCGAGTGGGTCTGTGCCCATTTCGATTTCCTGACCATCAGTAAATCCTTCACCGTCAGTATCGGGATTGAGTGGTTCGGTATCATACTCGTTCACTTCTTCACCGTCAGATAGTCCATCACTGTCGGTATCAGAATTGAGAGCATCGGTGAAATACTGATTGACTTCATCGCCATCAGATAGTCCGTCGCTGTCACTATCCATATCGAGAGGGTCAGTACCATATACCATTACTTCGTCGCCATCGGTAAGTCCGTCGCTGTCAGTATCAGAATTGAGAGCATCGGTTCCGTGTTCGTTGATCTCATCGTAGTCGTTAATTCCATCGCTATCGGTATCCGGAGCAAGTGGGTTTGTGCCATGATCGTAAATTTCCGCATAGTCATTGAGTCCATCGCCATCTGTATCTCGTTCCATTAGTTGCTCATCTGGAAGAGACATTAACCATTCAAGTGTCACTGGATCTGGCTCTGGGCCTGGACCGCTTGATCCGCATCCATAAAAAGTTAAACCCGAAATTAGGAGGGCTGTTAAGATATATTTTGGTGATTTTAGCATAGAAGATTCCTCTGTACGATTAGTAAATTGTTAGGTTATACAATTTATAGATTAATTTTAAAAATACATAACAAACGAACCCAAACAAAAACCTTTTTGGATTCTATTTGTATTTCATGATATATTAGCCACCGTATTAATAGGGGCTATAGCTCAGCTGGCTAGAGCGTCGCGCTGGCAGCGCGAAGGTCCGGGGTTCGAATCCCCGTAGCTCCACTTCAATTCATTTCCCCTTTTAATCAGGTAGCTGTTCACAGATTGCTGTTCTTTCTGTGAAACTGGCTAAAGTTCTGAATTTGAGAAGGCTTGCTTCGCGGGTTCTGCCGAAGGCATCCCATGGGGGAAATCCCCGTAGCTCCACTTCTTTTCTTCAATAATTACGGATGGATTCCATAAAGGCATTCTGGATTATCTATATATGATAATGAACTATGTGAATGAACCTCATAATGTTGCTCTTACACACTGAAAGAAACATTATCACATGATAGAGAACAGATTTTAACATGCCGGATACGAATACGTAATTACTATTTACAAAATCGGCAGACTTAATTTTTGGATTTCAATATTTTAAAAGAACACAAGAGGCACTCTAGTATGAATATAAAATAGATGCCCTTACAACTATATAAAGGAATATCCGATCTATATGTTCCGGTAATCCGAAATTCTAATATAAGATAAGAGATTTAGTCTAATTTAATTTTCATTATCTCTTTCAGATTCTGTTCGTGTTCTTAAAATCGTCCAGCATCTGATGCCCTCCCGTGTTTGAGCAATAATCTCGTTATTTCCATCGCCATATAGGTCCGTAATGAGAGGATGATTCATACCTGTTGTAGGCAGATCATATAGCCTTTGGTCTGTTATTATCTCCCAGGCATAGAGTCTGCCGAAATCAGCGAGAGAAATCAGATCCATACGTTGGTCATTATTGATGTCGAGAAGCATTGGCGGATAGCTACCGGATGCCGGTTGCCCCATAGATTTTGTAAACCGCAGTACACCATTGGTATTGTACATAAACAGGGATCCGTTGCTGCTCTGAAGTAAAATAAGATCCTCACGATAGAATCCGTCATCATCTCTTAAAAGAATATCGCTGATTTGTGGTTCGGCATTCAGGCTCGATCCGGAGACCTGTAGCTGCTGAACAACCAGTGAATCATCCCTGATTATGGTACTGAGGCTATCGGCAAAAAATGGTGTTGTGCCGATTGAATAAAGATTTCCATTTCTGCCTGAGCTGAGCAGATGATTGTCATAAAGAACCGGTACACCATAAACGGCAGATTCCATAAAGAGAGGAAATCCACTTCTGATTGCTCCGTCAATGCTCCACGCATGAATTGTGTTTTCAGCTGCTGCAAAGACAATATGTTCATTGCCAAACGCAAGCACCGAGGGTCGGCTCGTAATAACTGCGTTAACTTCCTGAGGCCAACCCGACAGCGACTGCCCGCGTGAATTGAGTATATGAAGTGAGCGATCGGCGGTTGCAACTACAATTTCAGCAATTCCTGTGCGCGTAACATCCTCAATAATAAGAGGTGTAGTGATTTCTTCATTTAAAGTAATAGGGAAATTCGGCAGAAGTGATCCGTTTACATTCCATGCGTATATACTGTTTCCCGCTGCCTGAAGAATTACATTCTGATTGTTTCCATACCAATCGTACACAATGGGTGGTCCCACGGGTGTTTCACCACCTGTTGAAACCTGTAAAATTTCAGTGCCGTCAGTAGCCAGTACGTATACTGTACCTGCTGTAGTGGTGAATATGACCTCATTTCTGGCATTTGATGTAATATCTGCAAGGACGGGTTTACCGGTAATATCGGCGCCTGATATAGGAAAGACCCAGCGCTCACGAAATGGCTCATCAGTTACTTCACGTTCAAAAGACTGAATGGATACAGTGGTACTTTGGTCATCATTTCTTGATGTAGATATCACAAATAGGTCAAGTGGCGATACCATACTACCGAAATAATTCTGGGGTGAAAGCCAGGGCTGAATATAATTTTCAAAACGATCGATATTCACATACGTAAGAGAACTTAAATTCTCATCAAGGTTATCGCGCACCATCATATAATCATCGTCATAATACATGACCCGCCGACGATTTGCATCGCCGGGCACACTTTCTGCCAGCCCTCTGCGCTGAGCCAGAATGGCAATGTCACTGTGGATGTGCAGATAAAAATCACGCATGCTATTCAGCTCTGAGCCTATTAGTGATCCTAACCATTGGCTGGTAATTACATAGGTGTTGCCATCACGTGTGACGCCATCGAGGGATGTAAGTTCATTAAGCTGGGAGCGCAGGTCGGATGCACTGGACAGATGCCTCAGAAACATGAATTCACTCGTACTTTCTGATCCTGACTCTGCAAATGTCACAAATGCGACCTCATCATTTAAAGATGAAGCAATCGATGTCCAGATTTCACTGTTCCCGGCAAGGTATCTGTCTGTTTCATCATCCGGTTCTTCACCGTTCGGCGGAACAGACCGGGGTTCCTGCTGAAGAATTGAAAATGAGGCTGCATTATTCGGTATGAAACGGTCTAATCGAAACTCGCGAGGTTCTGAAGTTACTGATCTTAACAACGGGGACGGATTATCGCGTAATTGCAACTCTCCGGTTAATCGCCATGAAGCAGTGTCAGCCGGTGCGCTGTTGATGCGGAAATGAATAGGGGTGCCACCGTCGAATGAATCGTATAAATAGGGTCGGTAGGAAATTTGTGAATTTTGCATTACCCAGTTGGGGAGCGACTCTGTATTTGCGATGAACGAACCAGGCTGAATGTTTTCTACAGTGAGTGCCATTCGTTTCTCCTGTTCAAAAACAGCCCGTAACGAATTTTCAATTCCAAGGCTGGATTCTGAAAAAATCACGTAGTCACCATATGCAACAATATATAGTTCACGGTCAGAGACCTGCAGGCGTTCAATAGTGTAATTTCTGAATGAGTACCTGTTTTGTGCAAACTCACTCTGATATTGTGCTTTAAGTGCTTCAATAAGCCCCGGAATTTGGCGAATTATCCAGATGGGCTGCCATTGATTTGACTGATCTGTATAGAGGACTATGGCTTCTACTTGTGTTTGTTCAGCCGCCGCCTGATTTACACTGCTAGTTAATTGCAGGGCTGAAGGGGTAAGGTCATCCATCATCGGTATGTAAGGCCGCTCAAGCATCTGTATAATGGATTGATTCTCCTCAGGAACAATCAGAAAAGGAGCTTCAGAAGGAACAAGATCCGACCAGTGCCCCGAACTGTCTGATGAACAGGCAGACAATAAAACAATGAGTAAATAAAGTGGGGCCAGACTAAATCCGGGAAGCTTATTTAAAAAATGCACAGGGTATAATAAGTTTGTTAAGAATGGGTTAATAGCATAGCTTAATAACAAATCAGGCCATTTGTTCCTGTTGTTTTCAAGCAACAAGGTAAAAAACTTTTCTGTTAATGAGTTTTCTGAATCCCCTATTTTTAATTGCGCTGGTATCGGTAGGTATTCCCCTGCTTATATACATGCTGAATCTGCGCAAGCCAAAACGTATTCGATTTTCCACACTTGCTTTTTTTGAGTCCCTGAAAAGTACGTCACTCAGGAAAATTAAGATTAAACGATGGCTTTTGATGGCTGTTCGGATGCTGGCAGTGGCAGCCCTCGCATTCGCACTCGCCCACCCGTTTTTACCCTCAGGTTCCGGCGTGATATCAACAGGAGAGCCTGCTGTTGTTGGCATCATCATCGATAATAGCCCGAGCATGAATCAGATCGACAGGAATGGTCCCTACATTGAGCAGGCGAAAGAGATTGCATCAGATATAATCGAGCTTCAGAATTCAGACGATCGCATTGTGCTGAATGTTACTAATGGTGAATCACTCACACTTCCATACTTGACCGCATCAGCAGCCGAAAGAGAGCTGGCAGATGTTGAAACAGTAGTCTCAGGAAACTATCTGAGCCGCACAATTACACAGGCGGTTCAACAACTTAATAGTGCCAAAGAACCGAATAAGCTCCTTTACATTATCTCTGACGGGCAGGAAACTCAGATTTCAGAACTAGAGGGGCTGGAGCTGGATGAGCGTTTCAATGTTAATCTTCAATTTATAAGACTCGGGGAATCTCAATCTGCAAATGTGGGAATTGAGGATGTCAGCCTTGAAAAAGCAGAGGGTGATAATCTAATCCGATGCAAGGTTCAGAATTATGGCGATCAGCAAACGGGCACTCAGTTTCTTAATGTTTATGTGGAAGATGAGCTGCTTGCGCAGCAGGTATATGATCTTCCCGGGAGCGAATCGGAAGAGTTTGTATTTGAACTCCCGGATTCAGACGAACGATTTGTACGGGTAAAGCTGGAGATTGAAGGTGATGAATTGGTCTTCGACAATTCGTATTACGTTGCAATAGAACTGCCAGAAGAGCGCAATGTCTTGTATGTTGGCGAGAATCGAGGACAAAGCGGTGAATTCAGATCCTATCTTCGTCCGCTTCTTGAAGCTTCAGAGCAGAATAATGATCGGCTTCGATATAAGTTCGAGTCAGCTGATGAGCTGATGCCCGATCAATTTGAAGGAAAGGATGCCATTGTGCTGGACGGATTGGAAACAATACCCGATTACCTGTCGCAATCTTTAATCGAAGAGGTTCAGTCGGGAGCCGGTCTTCTATTGATTCCATCTGCTGAAGGGGATCTGCAAAATTACAACAGTGTGCTTGCGCTCAGCGATGCCGGTCGTTACAGCAGAATCATCGGAAGTTACGGTTCGTTTAACCGCTATGATCAGCTTGCACCGCCTGAGAGCGGACACCCGATACTTGATGTTATGTTCGACCGGCAAGAGGGGGAAGACCTTCGGGTGAATTTACCCGAGTTTTACTACTACTATGGGATTAATTCAGTTGAAGGACGGGCTACAGCTCCAATACTGTCAACCCGAACGGGAAATATCGTCTTCAATGAAGTAGCAGTTGGAAACGGTACACTTATTTACTCAGCCATTGGTAGTGATCCCGGATGGTCTAACTTCCCGGTAAAACCACTATTTGCACCTCTGTTTTACCGAACAGTAGAGTATCTGGCGAGTGGTGAGGATGCCGAAATAAACCGCCATGTTCTGGGTAATTCATTTGATATTATGCTATCCGAAGCGTCAACCGGATCCGTAGAGCTGGAGTCTGACGAAGAGCTGATAATTCCAACCACCCGACAAACGTTTTCCGGGTTGAACGTGTTTTATCTGAGCAGGGAGTGGAGGCCTGGCTGGAAAACAGTTCAGTTTAATGACGAAAATATTTTATTTGCTTCAAATCTGAATGCAATTGAATCAAGGTTAAAGTCGTTTAATGAACAGGAATTAACAGAACTATTAAGTACATTATTTGAAAATGTAGACGTAAGTTTTGTTGAGAACGACCCTCAGCGACGCATGGCGGGCCTTGAAACTGCATCGGTGGGAAAAGATATTTGGTATTGGTTTATTATTCTCGCAATCATTTTATTAATAACTGAGTCTTTGATTTCAAGGCACTACAAAGCTGAATCCATATCCTAATGAGTATATTAACTGAAAGTCATAGCATGTTTGTGCTCCTGCTTGCGATATTTACGCTTGCAGCTACATTTTTAGCACTTTACTCGATTGGTAATGTGATAAGACTCCGGAATGTGAGGATGAGCTGGAATTCTGGTAAAATGGCCGGGTACCCTCTCTTTTCTACTCTCTTTTTGGGTTCAGCCGGTGCGATAACTGCTGTAGCCTTTATATATGAGCTAACCCAGTATTATACTATTTTATCTTGCTACTCCTGGATGGGTGTAAGCTGGTGGATTTCTAGCTACATAGCTTCAAAAACATACATTACGGATCACGGGATCGTTAAAAACATAAATGATCCATCTCAAACGATTGCCTGGCATCAAATTTGCGACTATGTAGAGAGACCAAAATCACGAGGTTCTGATTACTTGTTTATGTATCAAAATCTGGGTGGAGAAGATGAAACGAACCGGTCAGTCACACGATTGGAACTTTTTGTGCCGGACAGAAAGGTTGATAAGTTCGAAAAGGTTGTGACGCTTAAGGTCGGCAAATACCTCTCTTCTGTCTCGAATATCCCTATAGATATTGAAACACTGAAATAACCAATTAAGACAATAACAATTTGTTAGAAGACGTCAGAAAATCTTCAATTACAAAAGAGAAGGCGATACTTGTTGGAATCTACGGGCCGGAGACTCCAAAATGGCTTGCAGGGGAATACCTGGAAGAACTGGAGCTCCTGGCTGATACAGCCGGTGCTGATTGCGAAGAAAAAATCTTACAAAATCGCCCACACCCTGATCCTTCCACCTATATCGGAAAGGGTAAACTGAATCAGCTAAAGAATCTTGTAGGAGAAACCCATTCTGACCTACTCATTTTCGATGACGATTTGACTGCAACTCAAATTCGAAATATTGAAAAAGCTACAAATACAAAGGTTCTTGATCGTAGCGGTCTTATACTGGATATTTTTGCATCTCGTGCCAAAACTGCTGCCGCTAAAACACAGGTTGAACTTGCACAGCTTCAATACTTGCTGCCCAGACTGACTCGCTTTTGGACTCACTTGTCCCGACAGAAAGGGGGTATTGGAACGAAGGGGCCCGGTGAAACCCAGATTGAGACAGATCGCCGGCTTGTTGGAGAAAGAATTTCTACGCTTAAAGAGAAGCTTGAAAAACTCGATAAACAGAGAACCACCCAGCGTAAAGGGCGTGAAGGTAACCCCAGGGTAGCATTGGTTGGGTACACTAATGCAGGGAAGTCAACATTGATGAATGCCCTTACTGATACGATGGTACTTGCAGAAAACAGATTATTTGCAACGCTCGATTCTACGGTACGTAGGCTCGAGCTTAATAACCACGATATACTTTTATCCGATACGGTTGGATTTATCAGAAAGCTTCCTCATAATCTGATTGAAAGTTTTAAATCCACGCTTGATGAAGTTCGGGAAGCAGATGTGTTGCTCCACGTGGTTGATGCGTCATCAAAATTGATTGACGATTATATAGAAGTTGTTGAAACGACGCTTGAAGAACTGGACGTTACAGGGTTGAAAAAAGTAATAGTTTTTAACAAAATAGACCTTGTGGATCCTTCCCGTCTGATGGAACTTAAAAAAGGATTTCCAGGGGCATTATTTGTTTCAGCTGAACGATCGATGGGGCTTGATAAACTTCAGAGCCGTATTGAACTGATGATTGAAGAAGATTATGAGCCGTTTTCGTACAAAGTTCCTGTGGAACATTACAAGGCTGTATCATTTTTGCATGATTCAGGCGTTGTAGAAAATGAACAATATGAAGAAAATTACGTAGTAATAGAAGGCAGTATCAAAGAGCAGGATCGGCGTCGCTTTGAATCGATGCTTGAAAAACTTGATACAGCTTTAACCTGACCCATTTGCCGTGTTAGCAAAACATATATTAAGTAAATCATTTACTCCGCTGTTATCATCCGACAAGGTGAGTTCTGCACTCGCTAAAATGGAGGCGTGGCAAACAGCAAATATTCCGATAATAGAACCTACCACAAAAAAGGTTATTGGACAGGTTACGCTCGACATGCTTATGGAGATGCCGGACGAATCAGTGCTCCTGTCCACGGTTGATCTGGATCCTCCAATTTATGCATTTAAAAATCAGCATCTTTTTGAGGTGGCCCGTCAAATGCTCTCAAAAGAAGTCCGGTTTATTGCTGTTGTAGACAGTTCTGAAGCTTTTATCGGAATGATTGAGAAAAAAGATCTTCTGGAAGCATTTTCAGAAATGCTCAATATATCAACTCAGGGATCTGTTATATCGGTTGAAGTGGGTGAGGCAGATTACACACTTACTGAACTTGTAAATATTATTGAAGCCGAGGGCGCAAAAGTACTTGGCCTGACCGTTGAGCACTCACGGGGGGCGGATTCCGGCATTCATGTATCCATTAAATTAAATCTTGAAGACACGTCTGCAGTTGTCTCATCCCTGAAACGTCACGGCTATATAACCACCACTGAAAATCGCGATGATCTTCTCCAGGTCGACATGAGCTCAAGGGCTGATGAACTGCTTCGGTATTTGGAACTTTAACGCGTATATTTTAGAGCAACTTTCGGAACAAAATTACCGAAGTTGATATATCGTAGTAATAACTACCATTCTCTGAACAGGCAACCATATCGATTTCATGAACCGCACGTTACGTTTTGCGACCCGGATACTCATATTATTATATTTTCCGGTTGCTGCATTTGCTCAGCACGAGCCACAAACTCAAAGCACTATAATCCAGCAGGGTCTCAACCTGTTTGAAAAAGGGCTTTATTCCGAAGCTTCTGCTAAATTTCAAACAGCAATCACTGAAAACTCCGGCGAGGTTCAGGAAGAGGAGCTGGCCGCATATTTCTACGCAAGATCGCAAAGTCGCCTTGACTCTTCCCGAACTGATCAGCTTACCGATAGATATGTTCAGGAGTATCCAAAGAGTCGCTACGCGTCTGTACTGCTAAAAGAGGTCGCCGATCAGCATAAGGAACGCGGTGAACTTGATCAGGCTATAGCCCGGATGCAGGAAGCATTAAAGTATCCACAGTCGTCTGGTAAAAAAGCAGAACTATATTATATTATCGCCGAGACCGCCGCCGAAAATGGCCAAAATGAACTGGCAAGGAACACATTTCTGGAATTGTCAGATAATTTCAGGGGCTCTGACTGGTCGCCGAAAGCTTTGTATGCACGAGGCCGGCTGTATCTGGAAGACGAAGAATATGAAGACGCCTCAGCTGCTTTCGAGCTTTTGCGCGAACGGCATCCGTTTGATGAAATGACCCGAAGAATCGGTACAGCTCTCGGCGAATCATACTACCAGCAACGACGCTACAACGAGGCAATTGAAGCACTTGAAAGAGCGCTAACAACATTGGATGAAGAAAATCGATCGAAAGCAGTTTTCCTGATAGCTGAGAGCTATAATGCGCTTGATGATTATGAAAATGCCACCCGTTATTATCGACGATTTATTAATAGTGCTGATGATGCTGATCAGGAGCGGATTGCACACTACGGCCTCGGCTGGGTATATCACAAGCAGGAAATTTACCATTGGGCAGCAGATGCGTTTGGCAGAGCTGCAATCGGGGATGATGATGTTGCACGCAAAGGTCTTTATTATGAAGCTGTAAACAATAAGCTGGCCGGCCGCTACCAAAATTCACTTGATGCCTTTCGTGAATTTGGCCAGCGATTCCAGGAAGGAGAGTTTTTTGAAGAAGCTTATTACGAATGGGCGATGGCGGCTTTTGAAATTGGCTTTTACGGTGAAGCGATTGAAGCGCTGCTCCCGCTGGCCAGAAATCTGGATAATCTGCAGTATCCGGGCCGAACTCTTACTTTTCTTGGTGAAGTCTATTTTGCGAACTCAGAATATACCCGGGCACTTGAAACATTTCAGTTGGCAGAGGAGCTTACCGATGTAGATGATTCAGTGAAGCGGCAGGCTCGGTTTCAAAAGGCATGGATCCAGTATAGCAACCAGGCATACCGCCAGGCGCAGCCTGAGTTCGAAACTGTTTACAGCCAGTGGCCCAACAGCGATTTAGGAAAAGAAGCTCTGTTTTGGAGTGCAGACGCACATTTTCAGTTTCAGAATTATGGTCCGGCATCATCACAGTATGCACAGTTTATCAGGGCAGCGCCCGGGCATGAACTGATTGGGGCCGCTAAATATGCCTTGGGATGGTCATATTTTAAGATGGGTGATTATGAAAATGCGACAGGCCCGCTCATCGATTTTCTTGAGAATTATGAGCCGCCTTCAATCGCACTTTTTCCATTCGATACTGACACGAAGCTTAGAATTGGTGATGCCTTTTATGCTCAGGGAGAATACAGAGACGCACTGCAGTATTACAATGACACGATAGGAGCAGAACCCGGCGGTGATTACGCCATGTTTCAGGTAGCCAACAGCTACTATAGAATGAACCGGAATTTTGAGGCCGTGACCCAGTTCCGGCGCATGCTGAGAATTTACCCTTACAGCACTCTCAGGGAACAGGCACAGTATAATATTGCATATATCTATCTGAACACCGGAAATTACGATCAGGCCGTGGAAGAGTTCAATACTGTTATTGAGCGGTTTCCTGGCACTGAATGGGCCGCCCGTTCGCAATATAATATCGGTGACTCGTACTATAATGCCGGTGAATACGAAAGAGCCATTGAAGAGTATACGCGCGTGCTGGAAGGATATCCGGGCAGCACATATATACTTGAGGCAATAAACGGAATTCAGTTTGCACAGCTGTCGGCTGGAGAGAGCGATTCAAGTACAGATGTTCTGGAAAGTTTTCTGGATGAAAATCCTACGTCGGAAACAGCCGACAGGCTTCGTTTTCGTCAGGCAGAAAATACGCTGCAATCGGGCGATTACCAGGCTGCCGTCGCTGATTTCCGCCAATACCTGAGAATTACGAATAATCAGTCGATGATGCCGGAGGCTTATTTTAACCTCGCGGATGCCTATCAAAGAATGAATCAGCCGGATGACGCAGCGGAAGCCTATCGAACCATTATAAATGAATTTCCCCAATCGGACCGCATGGCTCCTGCCTTAGCCGAACTGGGACAAATTCAGCTTGAGCGAGAGGAATATTCGAACGCCCGCACCACATTTGAACAACTGGCTGAGACTGATCAAAGATTTAGGCAGGAAGCTTTTTTGGGAATTGGCCGTGCCGCACTGGGTTTGGGTGATACAGGATCAGCCCGGCAATATTTCGAACGGGTTCTTTCCATTAATGAAAGCAACGATGCTGCTCGTGCTGGTCTGGGTAAGGTTCTGCTGGCCGATGGACGCCCTGACGAAGCGCGCCGCCTCTTTTCGATGGTTGCAAATGAAAATAATACGGCGATAGGAGCCGAGGCACAGTACCTGCTTGCAGAATCATATCAGGTAGCAGGTGATACGGAACAAGCTCTTGAAGAGTACTCCAGGGTGCGTGTACTCTTTGAAGCATACGATATATGGGTTGCTGAAGCACAGTATAAAACGGCGGAAATTTACATTCGGGAAGGGCGCAGAGGCGATGCTCGTTCATTGCTTACATCTATCGTGGAAAATTATCCCGGAACATCTGGTGCAGAAAAAGCACGGCAACTGTTAAATCAAAATTAGTAGAACAATGGTTGAAACCGTACAGCCGACACTGGCACTTAACGGTACAATTACTCTTCCGCCTGACAAATCCATTTCTCACAGATCCGTCCTTTTTGCATCACTAGCTGATGAAGCAAGTACTATCAGGAATTATTCGACTGCTGCGGATCCTGAGAGTACGATTCAATGCATGAGACAGCTTGGAGTCAGGATTGATAAAGAGGGTCAGAATCTCGTCGTTCATGGTGTAGGCCGGAACGGATTTAGTGCACCTGATGAACCGCTAGACTGTGGCAATTCAGGAACGACGATGCGTCTTTTGAGCGGTATTGTAGCTGGTGCGGGAATCAAGGCAACACTCGTAGGTGATGACTCACTGTCGGCACGAACCATGAAGCGTATTATTGATCCCCTCAGAGAGATGGGTGCTTCAGTTGAAGCGGCGGATGATGAGTATGCACCAATTAAAATTTCACCTCATGACGGTATCCATCCAATGCGATATCCGCTGCCAATTGCGAGTGCACAGCTGAAATCGTGCGTGTTACTTGCAGGGTTATTCGGCACAACTGCTACTCAAGTTATTGAGCAAGTACCCAGCCGGGACCACACGGAGCGTTTACTTGGTCTAAATTCGGAACCTTACGGCCAGGGAAAGATTATCAGCAGCAGTATTTCTGATAAGATTCCAACGCAAAGCTATACAGTACCCGGCGACTTTTCTGCGGCGGCTTTCTGGATGGTGGGTGCTGCAATACACGATGACAGTTCTTTAAAACTCGAAAATGTGGGAATGAATCCAAGCCGCACAGCGGCACTTCATTTACTCAATGAGATGGGAGCTTCCATTAAACTCTCAAATGAGCGCATGCAGGGACCGGAACCTGTTGCCGATATGGTTATTGATTCGTCCATGCTGAAAGGAATTAATGTTGAACCTGCACTTATTCCGAACTGTATCGACGAACTTCCGATTCTCATGGTGGCACTTTGTTTCGCAGAAGGACGGTCAACAATCACGGGCGCTGAAGAACTTCGCCATAAGGAGACCGATCGCCTTTCCGCCATGTATGATATACTCACTGCAACCGGTGCCGATGTTGATTTACGTCCCGATGGAATGATCATCAATGGCAATCCGGATTTTATCCCTGAATCTGCCGAATTCGAGAGTCATCACGATCATAGAATGGCGATGGCTGCTGCAATTCTCTCATCGCGTTCAGATAAACCGTCTACCATTCTGGATGCTGAATGCACGTCTATATCTTATCCTCAATTCTGGACACATCTGCAGGACGTATCTAAATAGCGTCAGTTTTTTAGCACGTATCAACAAGCATTTCTACGTCAAACTGACAACGCCCGGTCGCTGATATTCTTTCTATGTCAATACGTCAGTGAGAGTTGTCTATCCCTTCGATTGGCACTGTGGTTGCTCATTGATTAGTAAATGATGAGAACCATGAACAATTTCAAAATGGATATAGAACAACAGCTTACATCACTGGGTCGGGAGATTCAGCAATTTGTAGAGCGTATTACTCCTTTGGATGATGCGCGTGACTTCAGTCCCGCATGCGATGTAATCGAGAGTAAAAGCTCACTCAAGATTATCGTTGATTTGCCGGGCATGGAAAAAAAGGATGTAAAAGTAACGCTGAAAGACGGCGTATTAAGAATAGAAGGCACACGTGAGCTTTATCTCGAAAATGATGAGACACTGAAAAGAGGCGAACGCGCACAGGGGGCTTTTATACGATCTTTTTCGATCCCCGCACATGCTGATTCATCATCTATAAATGCATCATTCAAAAATGGTGAGCTGACAGTAGAAATTAAAAAGAAAGGTGAGGGAGAATCAGAAGCTGATTCCATCCCTATCAACTAAAGAACATTAATAACAGCAAATAAGAAACAGGTAATATTATGGGTAAGATTATAGGAATTGATTTAGGAACAACGAACTCTTGCGTCTCCGTTATGGAAGGCAGCGAGCCCGTTGTTATTCAAAACTCTGAAGGTGGCCGTACAACTCCGTCGGTTGTGGCATTTTCTAAAGATGGAGAGAGGCTCGTAGGAGCTCCTGCCAAGCGCCAGGCGATTACGAATCCTGAGAAAACTATTTCATCGATTAAGCGATTTATGGGCCGTATGTTTGATGAGGTTGCAGAAGAGAGCAGCCAGGCATCATACAAAGTTGTCAAAGGTGACGATGGTACGGCACGCGTAAAAGTTGATGACAGACTTTATGCACCACAGGAGATATCAGCGATGATTCTGCAAAAGATGAAGCAGACAGCTGAAGAGTATCTTGGCGAAAAAGTAACGGAAGCTGTTGTAACAGTACCTGCCTATTTTAATGATGCACAGCGTAAAGCTACGCAGGAAGCCGGAAAAATCGCCGGACTTGAAATAAAAAGAATTATCAATGAGCCAACGGCTGCATCGCTGGCTTATGGACTCGATAAGAAAGAGACAGATCAGACCATCGTCGTATATGACCTTGGTGGCGGTACATTTGACGTTTCTATTCTTGAATTGGGTGACGGAGTATTTGAAGTGAAATCAACCAGCGGTGACACACACCTTGGTGGTGATGACTTTGACCAGCGCGTCATTAAATTCCTGGCTGAAGAGTTTAAAAAGGATGAAGGTATTGATCTTCGAAAAGATCCAATGGCCATGCAGCGTCTAAAAGATGCGGCAGAGAAAGCCAAGATTGAGCTTTCAAGCTCACAAAAAACCAATGTGAACCTGCCATTTATTACGGCAACAGATGCAGGGCCAAAACACCTGAACATCGATATCACGCGAGCCAAGTTTGAACAGCTCGTAGATGATCTCGTGAAGAAAACCATCAAACCTTGCGAGAAAGCGCTGAAAGACGCCGGACTCAAAAAAGGCGAAGTTGATCAGGTGATTCTTGTAGGTGGGTCAACACGAATTCCGAAGATTCAGGAAGTTGTTAAAGAGTTCTTTGGAAAAGACCCAAGTAAAGGCGTGAACCCCGATGAAGTTGTAGCCGTCGGTGCTGCAATTCAGGGCGGCGTACTTACGGGTGACGTGGATGATGTTGTACTGCTTGACGTAACACCGCTGACGCTCGGTATTGAGACCCTCGGTGGCGTAATGACGAAGCTGATTGAAGGCAACTCAACGATCCCAACCAGCAAGAAAGAAACATTCTCAACGGCTGCAGACAATCAAGGCAGCGTGGAAATTCACATCCTGCAGGGTGAACGTGCCCAGGCTCAGGATAACAGAACACTTGGCCGATTCCACCTTGATGGAATACCACCGGCACCACGTGGCGTCCCACAGATTGAAGTAACCTTTGATATTGACGCAAACGGCGTGCTGAACGTAAGTGCCAAAGACAAAGGCACCGGCAAAGAGCAAAGCATTAGAATTGAGCAGAGCTCAGGTCTCAGTGATGAGGAAGTCGAAAAAATGAAGAATGCTGCTGAAGAGCACGCGGAAGAAGACAAGCAAGTCCGCGAACGAATCGAAACGCTGAACAAAGCAGATTCATTGCTCTTCTCTACCAAGAAGCAGCTTGATGAAAACAAAGACAAGATTTCCGAAGAGAATCAAACCAAGATTCAGGAAGCTCTCGATAAGCTTGAAGAACTCCATAAAGAGGAGAAAGTGGAAGAGATTGACGATGCGATTGAGGAACTCAATAACGCATGGGCAGCCGCTTCCCAGGAAATCTATCAGGCAGCAGAAGCTGAACAGCAGGCCGGAGCACAGCCGGGAGCCGACGCACAAGACGGCGCCGCTGAAGCTGAAGGCAGCGAAGAAGACGATGCTGTTGATGCCGACTTCGAAGTCGTAGATGACGAAGACGAGAAAAAGTAAATTAAAATAAATTGGTTTGATTCGGGTTTCGTCGGATCAAAATCACTTTTAAAGCTCCATCGGACACGGTTCGGTGGAGCTTTTTTTATATGTTTAATTCCGGAACTTCATCAGTCTCTGATTTCCACCCGGCAACAGTGAGCCTTAATAAAAAGCAGTAAAATAGAAACAAGCCGATGGGAAAAAATTGTAAAGCAAAATACCAGGTTCCCGAATCGATGATGAAGTAAATGAAAATGGCAGGTGTCAAAACAAAAAGCGCAAAGAAAATCAGCCATCCATACCTTTTCTCAAGAAACAGTGTGCCGATCAGAATAGGAAGAAACAGAAGTATAACGGGTCCCAATAGATAGAGCGCTGCTATCCTGAAAAAACTCAGAAAAAAGAGTGAACTTGCAGAAAGCTCCCAGGTTAACCAAAGCCGCAGGTTCTCAATATCAAAACTGAAAATATTCATCATACAATTTTATCGGTAAACACGTCGGTCCCTATAGTTTTTGCCAATCTTGTTTTCATTATCTATAATAGACAGAGATTTCTACAGCCTTTTATATGAAAACAAAAGCTCAACAGTACTGGCGGCAAAATCTGATTTACCTGGCTATTCTTTTGGCCATTTGGTTTATCGTGTCATACGGAGCAGGTATCCTGTTCGTGGACTGGCTGGATCAATTCCGGCTTGGAGGCTTTAAACTCGGTTTTTGGTTTGCACAACAGGGGTCTATCTATGTATTCGTGATTCTCATTTTTGTATATGTGTACCTGATGAATCGCCTCGACAAAAAATTTGAATTCGACGAGGAGTGACATAAATGGATATACAAGGGTGGACATTTCTGATCGTTGGGCTATCGTTTGCACTCTATCTTGGCATTGCCTACCTCGCTAGGGCAGCATCAACCGGTGACTTTTATATTGCCGGCGGAAAAGTGTCGCCGCTGGCAAACGGTATGGCCACGGCGGCCGACTGGATGTCGGCCGCATCGTTTATATCCATGGCCGGACTAATCAGCTTCATGGGTCGCGACGGATCTGTTTATTTGATGGGCTGGACGGGCGGCTATGTGCTGCTTGCACTATTGCTTGCTCCCTACCTGCGAAAGTTTGGTAAGTTTACCGTTCCCGATTTTGTGGGTGACCGCTACTACTCCAGAACGGCTCGTCTTGTGGCCGTGGTTTGCGCTGTCTTTATTTCGTTTACATATGTGGCCGGACAAATGCGGGGTGTGGGAATTGTCTTTTCGCGATTCCTTGAAGTGGACATCACGACCGGCGTGATTATCGGGATGATCATTGTCTTCTTCTACGCTGTTTTGGGGGGCATGAAAGGAATCACCTATACGCAGGTGGCTCAGTATTGCGTGCTGATATTTG
>CAZVEP010000026.1:19976-36658 GCA_964625635.1 uncultured Rhodohalobacter sp. | reverse complement strand
AGGATGGATAGGTCGAGGTCCGGGCCGTTATCCAAATTTGCAATCGCATCAAGCAGGCCATCGCTGCCGGCAAACAGCGGACCAGCCAGAGTATCGGACGTAGTTTGATTGAGCAGGTAAATATAAGCACGATCGATTGGATTTCCGGACGTGTCATCGGTGATAAGTCCTTCCAGCTGAAGCTGGTCATCTGCCAAAGTCTTTACCTGGGTCAGTACTGTGATGGTCTGATCTTCGGATGCTATCTCAACGTCCTGGCTGAAAGAAGCGGTATTGGCTTCGTCAGCGCTGAGCGTATAAAATCCCGATTTCAGCGTGAGCGTGTCAGGTGAGGAGATCTGCTGGGAAAACCCATCGCCATCGACCATCAGTGTGGTCTCCACATCCTGGGAGGGACTGCCTTCATCGGCCACGCGTACAATTACCTCGTTGTTACGGCTCATCGCTACAGTCACCGTGGTGTCAGATACAATTTTAATGGATTGCTGGTAGGTGTCATACGACCCGTTGGAGGTAACCAGGGTAAGACTACGACCGGTATGTCCATCTAGCGCAAGTCCCGCAACGCCGGGGCCATTTCGTGTGACAAATGTGGCCGGGTTGATATTCAGAATGGAACCGCCGGAAAAGATACGGTCACCCACTTTGGTCATCTTGATGGTTTGCGACTGCGTGCCGAGAATCCGCAGAAAATAGACGCCCTGAGCCAGGTGCCCAAGGGAACTCTGGAGAGTGTAGGTTCCGGGCGTCAGGTTCACCTGGATCGAGGCCACGCGCTGGCCGATGATATTATAAATTTCTGCCTGTACTTCCTGGGGTTCTTCGATCTGAAGATTGACGCTGGAGGATTGCTCAAACGGATTGGGATAGCTTTCGCTCACCTGAAAACTTTCTGGAATGAGATCTATCTCTTCGTTTGACGTTACGCTCAGAACCAGCTCGGCCCGGCCTGTTAAATCTGTGGTGCCCGAGGCTATTTCACTTCCATTATCGAGAAGGCGTACCAGCACAGCTTCAATCGGTTCGTTGGTATAATCATCATCAACGACAACGCCGACGGTCGCCTGGCCATCCTGCATGGCAAATAGAGATATAACGGGAAATAGCAGAAGCACAGATAAAAGGAGAAGGATTTTTAAGTAGTAAATCATGATGAGTGGGATTTATTGAGGAATGTACATCTCTGTATGCGTCAAAGTTTTTCAACATGATTCATCTTTCCCGATAAAAATTAAAAATAGATGATTGCAGTTTGAAAGAGAGGAGATGACAAAATTCAATGATTGTATATTCGTAATTGAAAAACGAATTCTATAAATCACAAAAGAAAGGTAACTATGCTAAAATGATCGGTAGGGCGATGAGGAACACGTGAAAGCGATGAGTGATATGATGGAACTTATGAAAAAACCAAATGCCATGAGCGATTGGATGGCGAATAAAAGGCAGAAGTTTGAAGCTCTTCCGGATAACAAGTGACCGGGCGAATATAGAATGACTATAAAATATTGCTTCTACAGATTCTTCCCTTCGTCCCGGTCCACTGCACCGAGACTCGGTCAGAATGACAAAAGTTCTTGGCGTAGAGAGAGGGCGGCGTGGATGTAGAAGTTGAAACTTTTTGGTACCACCTGGCCACGCCGCCCTGTTCTCCCCCATAAATGACGTCATTCTGAAACAAACGGTGTTTTTTCGTTTGATGAAGAATATGTAAAAGCAAGTCATTTCGTGCTATTAAAAAGACATCAATATCTGTTTATACCAACTCATAGAGTCAACTGGATTGTAGAGTTTGCAATGAAAGTTGGTTTAATTGATTTTTCTAATTACCCACAAGGTTTCCTATAGATCCAACTATCTATTAAGAACCAAAAAAGAAATCCAATTTACAAAGGATATCCAAAGCAGGACTGATAGGTGGATTTGCATACTTTATTTTAAATCAGATCCTGAGGGATGGAAGGATCAGAGAGGGTACGGATCGGTTTGTCGACTGTTATGGCAGCCAGGATCCAGCGGGGTTTATTTGCGCGATTGAACTAACAGATTGTACGAATATTTTCATTATACAAATTTAGTAAACGCTAAAAGTACCGCCCTATATAAAAAGCTAAATTCTTGTGAAAAATATTAAAAGCCCGGCCTGCAATCGGAATTCCGCTTACAGACCGGGCCTTATCAAGACAGAGTCTTTACCAATATGTCAGAGTTTTACTTATACAACAGATCTAAATTTATCCCTGAACCATGCCATCATGTTTACACCAATGAAATACATTGCCGGAACCAAAACGAGCGTCAGGAATGTAGCGAATCCGAGGCCAAAAATAATTGTCCAGGCAAGGGGCCCCCAAAATGATGCATTATCACCACCGAAATAGAGATTTGGTTCTAGGCTTGCAAACAGGCCGTAAAAATCAATATTGAGTCCGATTGCGAGTGGGATCAGCCCTAGAATTGTAGATGCTGCAGTCAGTAAAACGGGATTCAGACGTGTTGCCCCGCCTTCAACTACAGCGTCTTTTAACGAAGCGCCTTCTTCACGCAGGATATCAATGTAGTCAATCAGTATTATTCCGTTCTTAACAACAATACCAGCAACTGCGATTATCCCCATTCCAGTAAGTACCACCGACATATCCATCCCAAATATCGAAAATCCAAGGAATACACCAATGAGGCTAAATACCACCTGGGCCATAATTATAATTGGCTTCCCGATTGAGTTAAACTGGGCTACAAGCACAAGAAAGATGAGCAGCACTGAGGCAAGAAGGGCAGTGGCAAGGAATCGGCCGGTTTCAGCCTGTTCTTCCTGCTCTCCTGTAAGTGATATCTCATATCCTGATGGTACGTCGAAATCCTGCAGCGACTCACGAATTTGTGTATTGATTTCGTTGGCGTTATAGTCTGTCAAAACGTTTGAAGATAGCGTCGCAACACGCTCGAGATCAATTCTGTTGATAGCTCCATAACTATTTTCCAGGCGTGGTGTGGCTACAGCAGATATTGGAATATTGCCGCCGGGTGTTGCTAAAGTCATATTGATGAGGTCCGTGATATTCGTTCTGTCTTTTTCCTGGAGCCGGAGCGTCACATCATACTCATCCTCATCTTCTCTGTAGGTAGAAACAGGTTCACCGAGCAGCGCCGTACGTATCGCACCCCCAATCTGCACATTGCTTAATCCGTAGCTGTTAGCTTTTTCATTATCAATATCAATGATCATCTCAGGATTACTGACCTGCAGATCGGACCGAAGCTCTTCAATGCCGCCTATATTTTGTTCTTGTATATAGTTTTTTACACGATCTGTCAGAGCAATAATCTGGTCAAATTCCTCACCGGTTACCTCAATGTTAATCGGCTTACCGGTTGGTGGGCCGTTTTGTTCTTTATCTACCGTAACAATCGTACCGGGTATGTTTTGAACATTTTCGCGTATATCAACCAGGATGTCCTGCGTAGATACACCGTTCCGGTACTGATAGTCTACAAACTCAACACTAACCTTGCTTTTATTTGGAGAAGGTGTCGGGTCGATGCTATTTGGCGGGTTGGCACCAATCGCGACATTTGATATAACTGACTTTACAATTGGGTTATCTTCGCCAATAACTTCATAAACCCGGTCTTCGATCAGTTTGTTTACCCTGTTTGTTTCATCAAGGTCTGTCCCTGCTGCCATTTCATTGTAGACGTATACAAAATTAGGCTCATTTTCAGGGAAAAAGACAATCTTTGGCGATACAATACCTAAAAGCACAAAACTAAAAATCAGAAAAATGATTGTTCCAAGCAGAGTGAACAAGGGGCGCTTTCCAACCAACACCCATTCAATTGTATCATGGTAGAGAGACTGTATTTTTGGAAGGGTCGTTTTATTGAATCCACGAATGAGTGGACGGAGCACAAATCGCTCGAGCAGCCAAAGAAGGACCAAAAAGACTAAAAGGTTTGCAATAAAGAGGCCACCGGTCAGGTAGAAAAAACCAGCCAAAACGGCCATCACGCCACCTGCAATCCACAGGTAACTATTATTTTTACTTTTCTCGTCGTCTTTTACTTCTGCATCATCTTCGTTCATGAACGTTACGGCAAATACAGGGTTCATCACAAGAGCTACTAATAGCGATGCCGTGAGCGTAAGAATAATCGTAATAGGAAGATAGATCATGAACTTCCCGATAATTCCCGTCCAGAAGAGAAGCGGTACAAAAGGAGCAATGGTGGTGAGTGTACCTGTAATAACAGGAAGTGCGATTTCACCACACGCTTTTTTTGCCGCATCAAACTTGTTGAGGCTGTTCTTGGTTACATGGCGATAAATGTTTTCAACCATGACTATGGCATTATCAACCACAATCCCGAGGCCCAGAATAAGGGCAAACAGAACAACGGTGTTGATCGAAAAGTCAATCGACGGCATTACTGCAAATGCGATAAGAGATGAGAGTGGTATGGCCAGCCCCACAAAGATGGCGTTTTGCACGCCCATGATGAACATCAGCACGAGTACAACAAAGAAGAAACCCAGGATAACCGTATTGAAGAGATTGGAAACACTATCTTTGGTCTGCTGAGACTGATCCCCGGTAATACTGATATTCAATGTTTCCGGAAACTGAGTCTCCTGGAGATCACGAACAATTTCAAGACTCGCTTCGGAGGTTTCAATGAGGTTCCCCCCGCTTTTCTTTTTGACGTTTACGGTTATGACGGGCTCGCCATTCAGGCTTGCATAGCTTTCACGATCGGCAAAACCATCCTGAATTTGAGCGATATCTTTGAGATAAACTTCATCTCCGCGATTGTTTTCAATAATCAGGTTGTTAAGGTCACCGGCTTTTTCAATTTCACCGTCTATCCGTACAGAACGCTCCATGCGTCCCATATTCAGCTGGCCTGCGGATACCGTGAGGTTTTTATTTTGTACGGCCTCCCGGATATCCCTGAAGACGATTCCAGATGCGTCCATTTTTGTCAGATCCACATTAATCTGGATTTCCCTTTCAAGTGCACCAATGATTTCGGCCTCATTTACATCCGAGAGACTTTCAATTTCGTCCTGAATTTCATCAGCAAATGCTTTTAGTTCAACCAGATCAAAATTACCTGATAAGTTAATGTTCAGAATCGGCTGATCGGCAATGTTGAAGTCATTGACCTGTGGTTCCTGTGTAAGCTGTGCAGGAAGATCTGCGCGAGCATTATCTACAGCATCATTTACCTCTTGCTGAGCCACCAGTTTATTCTTGTTGGTTTGAAATTCAACCGTAATTATAGATGTCGCCTGTTTGGATACACTGGTGATCTGGTCTATGCCATCAATTCCCTTCAACTCTTGCTCGATAGGGCGCGTAATTACATTTTCGATGTCAGCAGGGGAGGCACCGGCATAAATTGTGACAACATTAAAGATGGGTATTTCAACTTCAGGAAATGACTCCTTGGGAAGTATCAGGTATGAGTAAACTCCTATAATCGTTACTAAAACCGTAAGCAGGTAAACTGTTGTACGGTTGTCAATCGATAGGCTCGAAATCTTAAATTCTTTAAAATCCATGATCAGTTGCTCGCTACTGTGCTGCTATTTTTTTGAATTGAGATACCAGCCCCGTCAGAAATACTTGCATATCCTACTGTTATCAGCAGGTCACCGGGTTCAAGTCCCTGAGTTATTACGAGATCATTATTGTAGTTATAGCTGGTCGTGACTTCTCTGTTTTCCGCAACCCATCCGTTCTCAGTTTCTTGTGCTACATACACATAGCTGATATTATTTGCCTGCTGGACCGTATTTGCAGGTACAACTATTTGATCTGAAAGTGTTATATCATTAATTCGTACCTGGGTCATCATGTTAGGACGAATATGTTCACTTCCGTTTGGGATAAACATTTCCACGGCAAATGTTCGGTTTGATCTATTGATAACCTTACTGACCACATCAATCTGTTTCCTGATAGTCTCTTCCAGGCTCGGAAAGCTAATTTCAACGCTATCAGTTGGGGTGATACGTGTGATATATGCTTCAGATACCCGTGCAGTAACTTTTAGAGCATCAGAGTTCGCAAGCTGAAAGACCGGCATTGCTGGTCCCACCATTTCACCAGGTTTAATATCTACAAGATCCACAGTACCGGATATTGTAGCTCTGATCGTGTAGTTTGAAAATTGTTCATTTAGAGTGGCCAGTTGTCTTTCCAGTGCTTCGACACGATTCTGTGCCTGTAAAAATTCTACTTCAGATCCGATATCCTGATCGCGCAGATTACGTTGCCTCTCATAAAGTGTTTGAGCCAGATCGAGTTGAGTTTGTATTTCCCGAATCTGGCTTTGAAGGATTTCGCCATCAAGTCTTGCCAGAACTGTTCCTTTTTCGACCTCTTGACCGGCCTGTACAAACACCTCTTCAACGGTAGCAGATACCTTTGGAGTAATCATGATTGTTTTATCTGACTCCACATTACCAAGGACGTTTATGTAATGATGGAATACTGAAGGCTGCAGCTCCTGAACATTGACTGGGGTTACATTTCGTCTGTTTTCCTGAGATTGCTCAGGCTGGCCATTGTCACATGCCGAAACGGCGAAAAATAGTGTGAGTATTGCTATCGTATATTTCATTAAAGTAAGTCTGTGAGTGCGTTTCATACTAGTCTAGAGATATTTTTTCTTGAATGTTGGTGACGTCTTCACCCACAAATGGCACCTGCCCGATGGCCTGGTCATATCGGGCTTTTGCGGTTAGATAATTGGAGATTGTTTGAGCATAATTAACTTCTGCTTCCTGAAGCTGCAGATTGGCGTCATTTATTTCCTGCTGTGATCCAAGGCCGTTTTCGTAGCGAATAAGTGTGCGTTCATACCCACGTTTTGCCTGATCGCGAACATCGCGTATTGCACGGCTTGTTTGGAGGGCTTCCCGAACGCCCTGAGCAGCAGTAAGAATTTCTTTGTTTGCAGTTTGCTTTGCCTGAAACTGTTGGAGCTGAGCATCTTTAACTTCAATCTTGGCCTGTTGTACAGAAGCACTTCGCTGAAACCCCTGGAAAATCGGAATCTGTACTCCAACTGATACTGTTTGAGAACGTGCCCGCTGCGAAGAATTTCCAAAGAATACGGGCTGGCCTGCCTGAGCTGCGTTCCATTGCAGATTATAGTTGGCCCTGATACTTGGTAAAAACAGGCTTCTCTCGGCATCCAGCTGTTTACCACGTAAATTTTCCTGAACCTCTAAAATTCTAATGTCGCCACGAAGCTGCATTGCTTTTTCAGTAAATAGTGAATCTTTTTCAACCTGACGTGGGGTCATCCGGTCAATGTCTTTAATAGATTCATTTACCGGGTTTATCAGCTGTGTATCATTGATATTGTACGAACCAAGGTCCCCGCGAATATCAATCGATAGCTGCACCGGGAGACCCATAATATCGAGAAGTTCTCGCAAGCTGCTTTCCACTGAATACCGTGCACGAGTAATTTGAGGTTCCAGATTGCCCAGCTGCACTTCTAGCTGAAGGATGGCATAGTCATCAAGAAATCCCTGTTCAACACGTTTGCGTGTATCCTCCAGGTTATCCCGTATCCGATTGGCCTGGGCCTCTATGAGTTTTAACGACTCTTTAGCTGCAAGTGACTGATAGTATGCTATCCGTGTTTGAGTTACGACTCCCTGTGAAATAGCCCTAAGGTTTTCAGATTGTGCTGCCTTGAATAGTTCTGAGCTGCTAATGCCTATAAATGCCTGTCCGCTAAACAACGTTTGAGATACTGATAGCCCCCCAACCCAGTTATTGTCCGTACCAAAAGCGATAGGAACCAGCGTTTCAGAGTCACCTTCAGGATCAAAAAATGTCTCAGGAATAAAATTTACGGGAATCTCCAGATTACGTGTATAGTTCGCTGAAGCAGCAACTTGAGGCATTACGGTTCCCCATGCTGACCGAACATCCTGATCTGCTGATCTCACATCTAGTAATGCGCGTTTCAGATCCGTGTTGTTTGCAAGTGCTGTCATGATGGACTGCTCCAGATCAAACGTTCGTGCCAGTGTATCGGACGACTGCGGTGTTGTTTGTGATTCAGCAACACATGGCCATAAAACGGAACCTGCAAGCAATATCGCGGTGATTAAACATTTTTTATTAAGAGTCATATCGGTTTTTCTAAGTGTTCAAAAATCCTGTAAACTGAGATTAAAATTTCTTCAGGCAACTGTACTTGCCGTATCGTTAAACTGTGCTTGTATAAACTGGTCCAGAACATCATGAATAGTAGTTTGCTGCTCTTCCATTAAAGATGAGATGATACTATCCTGGCCACTGGTCAGATATTGCAGGATGCCTCTCATTTCAAATACTATGTGCAGGCCCAGAATTTTAGGCGGGAGGGTCGTATGAATACTTTTGTCCTGAATACCAATTTGCAGCGCCCTCACCATCAGCATAAACATGTCGTTTTCCATCGACATGCAGTCGTTTGCGATATCTTCACCCTGAATCTCATCACTATTCGTTTGCTCAAATAGCATCATGGCACGATTAAAAATTCTGTTATCCAATATAAAATCAAGATACGTTCGGGCCATCTTCTTGATTACTTCAGCTCCGGAAATATTTTCGTGAAAGATTTTTTGAAATTTATCATATAGCAGCTGAAGTGCCTTCTTTTTTATGCTTTGATGCAATGCAGCTTTATCACGAAAATAAAGATAAAGTGCACCTTTACTTATGTCAGCCTTTTCAGCAATTTCATCCATGGTTGTTGTTTCAAACCCCTGAACTTCAATCAGTTCGATAGCAGAGGATACTATGGCATCTCTACGTTGTTCACGGTCTTTTGATTTTTGATCAGTGCTGCTCATTGTTTCTAAAATTTAAATATTGACTGTGAGTCATTAATGTAAACTAATAGCTCACTTCCTGCATAAAAACAAATTACTGAAATTTTCATTCCAATAAATTATCCTCAAATAATCTGTAATAACTAATTTTAAGTATGATTTTTGATTGATTTATCCTGCTTAAAAGGAGTGAAAAAGCGGTTTTTTCTTAATGTACTTTGTCTGTTTAGATTGAAAGTAGATACGCGTATATGAAATTAACTATGACCGGCAGTCATAATTTGTGCGAATAATAGTAGTTATAGCCCTTAACTATATAAAACCGGCAATAGGGATTGCCCGTTGGATCAACCCGATTGGGTGTAGTTTAGATGAGTAAGATCATTTCATTTAAGAAATAAACTGAGTGAATAGAATAACTGGTGATCTATCGGCCGAAGGAAAGAACCTGAACCGGATCAGTTTTAGCAGCAATTCTGGCAGGCAGCCAGGATGCCAGAGCACATAGAAGGATGGTGATACCGCCAACAATAAAAAAGTCGAGCAGATGGGGTTCTACCGGGGCTGTACTCATATAATAGTTTTCCTGTGCTAAAGGTATGATATTGTACGTGGTCTGCAGAAACCAGAAGAGCAGTGAGATCCCAATGCCAATAGTCAAACCAGAGATCGCTACAAACAGTCCTTCAAGAAGAAATATCTGGCGAATGGCCGCACTGCGGGCACCAATCGTTTTTAATATGCCAATATCACGCACCCGCTCCAGCACCATCATCAAGACAGTACCGATGAGATTGAAAGCGGCCACAATAACCATTACTCCGATAACAAGTGGAATGGTTTCTTCCTGCAGGTCTATCCAGGCGAAAATGTTGCGGTAGCGCTGATAGATATTTTCCGTTACGATAGGAAAGGAAGTGCCATCGCGGATATCTGCGTAAACAGACTGAATTTGGGAAACGTCACTTACGTTTATTTCCATCACAGATGCTTGCCGGGTGCCGAGCCCAAACAGTGTTCTTACTGTTGATATATCCGCTATGGCAAAGCTGTCGTCGAAGCGGTCAATACCTGTTTCATAAATACCTCTGAGCAGATACTGCCTGATTTCTGGCGTATTAAGTGGTGACGGAAGCCCGTCAAGCGCAAAAACTGTCACCCGCGATCCAATATCTGCACCAATAGTCTGCGCCAGTGTTTTCCCGAGAATAATACCCGGCAAACCGCTGCTGTCGCGATCAATCGCATAGCTTCCATTTGTAATGTAGGTTGACAGTTGCGTGATGTCGCCACCCGGCCGAATACCCTTAATGACTGATCCGCTGATTCCAGATGCGGACTGGATCATAACATTACCTGTAACAGTCGGTTCAACCCGGGAGACACCTTCAAACTGCTGAAGATAGGGTTGAAGCGTATCGGCTCGCTGAAGAGGGGCACCAACAAATGTCTGATTTGTAATATGCGGAGCAAATCCGAGAATTTTCTCATTAATCGTGGACTTAAACCCATGCACAATTGCCAGTGCAATCAAAAGTCCGGCTGACCCAACGGCCACACCTATGATCGACATGATTTTGATAAACGACAGGAACTTCGAGTCTCGGTTACTTCCCTGAAAATAACGCCGGGCAATATACCAGGTAAAGGACATGTAAGTGCCTGTTGATGATTAAATGAGTTGCGAGTTGATGCGTACAGTAACGATAATTGTTATAGCTGCGTATGTATGCCGGTTGTTTTCTGATTATTCTGGTTTCATTTGTGGAAAAAACAAAACATCCCGAATGGAATCAGAGTCAGTCATGATCATGGAGAGGCGATCGATACCAATCCCGATCCCTGCAGTTGGCGGCATGCCATATTCAATTGCCCTCAGGAAATCTTCGTCGATAGTCATGGCCTCATCATCTCCGCCGGCTCGCAAACGAGCTTGTTCTTCAAAGCGCTCACGCTGATCAACCGGATCATTGAGTTCAGAAAACGCATTTGCAATCTCTTTGCCGTTGCATACGGCTTCAAAGCGCTCCACGAGACCTTCCTTACTGCGATGTTTTTTAGCAAGCGGGCTCATTTCAATTGGATAATCAGTGATAAATGTTGGCTGAATGAGTTTGGGTTCAATAGTCTCACCAAAAATCTCATCAATCAGCTTGCCTTTGCCCATGGATTCATCAACGTCAATGTGAAGCTCTTTGGCAATGGCGCGAATTTCATCTTCAGACTTACCAGATAAATCATGGCCGGTTTCACTTTCTATTGCTTGGTACATCGGAATTCGCGGCCATGGCCGTTTGAAATCAATTTCATGCTCACCAACAGTAACCTTGGTTGACCCATGAAGCTCTAAAGCTACTTTTTCGATCATTTCTTCCATGAAATCCATCATCCAGTTATAGTCCTTATAGGCAACATAAATCTCAACCTGTGTAAACTCAGGATTGTGAAATCGTGAGAGGCCTTCATTTCTGAAATCTTTTGAAAATTCATAGACACCATCAAATCCACCGACAATCAGGCGCTTAAGATAAAGTTCGTTTGCGATCCTGAGATACAAATCCATGTCCAGAGCGTTATGGTGCGTGACAAATGGTTTTGCAGCTGCACCGCCGTAAATCGGCTGCAGAATGGGGGTTTCAACTTCGAGATAATCTCGTTCATTCATGAAATTCCGCATTGTTTGAACCATCTTGGTTCGTTTTCGGAATGTGTCGCGTACTTCGGGATTCACAATCAAATCTACATATCGCTGTCTGTAGCGCTGTTCTTTATCTGTAAAAGCGTCGTAAACCACGTTCTCACCCTCTTCATTCTCAACTTCTTTTGGCGTTGGTATAGGTCGAATGGCCTTTCCCAAAAATTCAAAAGATTCAGCATGAATAGTCGTTTCGCCTGTACCTGTTGTAAATACAAACCCTTTGATACCGACAAAGTCGCCTATGTCGACCATCTTTTTAAAGACTTTATTATACTCTGTGACGCCTACATCATCGCGGCGAATATAAATCTGAATGGTTCCCTGAGAATCCTGAAGAGTGAAAAAAGATGCTTTCCCCATTATTCGGCGGGTCATCACACGGCCGGCTACAGAAACCCTGGGCGACTCATCTGTATTTTCAAATATGTATGATTCCGAATCATCCAATATTTCTTTTGAATGATGTGTGACGTCATATTCATACGGATAAGGATTGATGTCATACTCTTTTAGCTGATCAAGCTTTTCGAGCCGGATCTCTTGTTGTTCGCTAAGGGTAGGTTCGGATTGAGCCATATGTGGGGTATAGAAATTTTTCTGATTTTTAAGAGGATCAAAAGTAAGAAAAATGCATGCAAAATGGCATTTCTTATTCATTATTGATCATGACCGAATCTGTTACAGGCTTTTTGAAGAATAATGTTGTTTTCCCGAGTGGTTTAAGGGGAAAAATTTCAGCATCTATGTGATGGGAAGTTATAATCAAAACGATCATCATCATCTTTAAATCATCATACCGTATTGAAGAGCTCATTATTTAGGTAGTATCTTGCTACAAGAATAGGCAGAGACTATTTGACTAAGAAAACCGTTTCATTTGAACATTTAAGCCGGTACTTTTAAAGACATCAGTAAAAAATGAAAACAGTGTGAGTCGGTGATATCATCTTATCGGAATTTAACGCATTCATCAATTCCTGAAGGTCTGCATGCAGGCATCTCACTTTTGCCTGATAAAGGCAAAAAACATTCTGCTATGGAGCATTCAGTAGAATCTCTTTCAGGCCGTGAATTACTCAGAAAACTTATCTCTGATCAGTATGGCAGCAGTAATCCTAGTTTCACAACTCTGAAAAATGAAAAACCATCTGCTAAACAGGATGATAAAGTCCTATCTGTCAGCTTTTCCCACACGTCCGAATCGGTAGCGGCTGTCATATCAAAGAAATGGGTGGTGGGTGTGGATATGGAATCATCAGACCGGGTAGTAAACGACCGTCTCTTAAAACGAATGAAACATGAAAGCGAAGCATTCAAGTTATATGAAAGAAATCCGATAATCAGAATATGGACAATGAAAGAGGCCGCCCTTAAAGCAATTGGGACGGGGCTTCGTCAACCGATGAACAGTGTACATATTGTATCTGTTGAGGAGCAAACATTCAGCGTCCGCTTTCACAACGGTATTGAATCAGAGATTGTAAGTTTTCAGATGTGGGATCAATGGATTTCTATCTGCTACATTCAGCCGGAATTGACAACATCATTTTTATCAGAAGCATATGTGCCTATTTAAACAAGAAGAGATCAAAGAACGTCTGGCTCACTCTTCAGACAAAATTACAGGCGAAACACACCCTCTTAAGATTGTTTTTTCACCTACATCTCTCAATCATTATTCAATTAACCGGTTTTCAGATATTTACAGCCATGTTTCTGAAGGTGATTTTGATACGGTAGTAATTGTTGAGTCTCAGCCCGGTACTAATGAGAAAAAGTTACCGATGCCGTCCCATAAAGTTTTCAGCACTCGATTTGGAGATGTCAAAGTTAATGAGCGACTCAGAAACGAATTGTGTGACGAAGATGATGACTTTTTTATAGATGATGAGGCATTCAGCAAGGATCTAAGTTTATTTGATCAGCTTTTGTTCATTCAGAACAGGTTGCAAGATTTTTCCGTGCTCAGTATCCAGATAACGGATGAATCACCTGCAATCATTAAAGAACTTTCGTCAGCTCTTGAAGAAATACTGGCGTCGCGAAATGCATTGCTGGTATTTTGTTGTGATATTCACCATCTGGAGCCTGAAGTGCTCGATAAGGCAATGACGCAATTTGAGCAAAAAAATATAGCGGGGCTTATCAATACAATTAAATCTGCTGATGTTACAATGAATGGTGCCGGTTCCTTTCTGGCAGGATTGTTGATTGCGGAAAAATGGAATACAAAACTTACCTTTACTCAGTCTGATACTCAGGCAGGGCCGGTATCTGCTTATGCAAATGTGCAATTACAACCTATTGTCGGATAATGAATGATCCTTTATCAGTGTCGGTAATTGGCCCCGGAGCTTTGGGGCAGGCAATGATCGACCTGGTACGGAGGCATCCCGGTTTTAACATTCGATCTGTCTGGGGTCGCACACAAAGTGAAAACTACTTTTTCAGAACCTCAGATCATAAAGTACAAGCCAATCAATTATTCCCGTCCAAAGATTCTGATCTTGGACGCCTGATTATCATTTCCATACCTGATGATCAAATCAAGACACTAGCGGAACGGCTTTCTGAAGCCGGCATTTCCTGGAACAACCGGTATGTAATACATCTTTCAGGAAGTATGGACAGCTCAATTCTTGAACCTTTAGCCACAAAAGGAGCTCATATTGGATCTCTTCATCCACTTCAAACATTTACAAGAGGTGACACGGCAGATAAGTTTGAAGGAATCTGGTTTACCATGCAGGGGAATGATGCGATTATTTCAATTTTAGACCAGTTGATCGCCTCATGCGATGGGCAAAGAAAAATACTTTCGTCTTCTCAAAAGTCAGCAATGCACCTGGCAGCTGTTTTTGCATCAAACTACCTTGTAGCTCTGATGGATGTTGTTGAAAATATCACAAAAGACAGTGATATAAATGATGGACTTAAGATGCTTGAACCAATTGTGCAGCAAACAGTTCGTAATATTAACTCAAAAGGTTCTAAAAAGTCTTTGAGCGGACCGGTGGCGCGCGGTGATACATCCACTATTGAAAAGCATCTCGAACAGCTCGAAAAGAATCCGGGGTATCAGAAGCTATATTGTCAGCTCGGGTTACAGGCTTCTGAAATTGCAAAAGAATCAGGACAGATTGAGAAATCCAAGTTTGATACTATTCGGGAATTATTCGAAACAGCATCAAAGAAACAATGAGTCAAAAAAGCGACTTTTATGAAAATGTATACCATGTGGTCGGACAAATACCGCACGGTAAAGTTACAACATATGGTGCTATTGCCGGGCACATTGGGGTTCGTTCAGGGGCAAGAATGGTTGGCTATGCCTTGAATAACTTACTAAGCGGAAAAGCTCTGGAGCTAAGCTACGATGTTCCGGCTCACAGGGTAGTGAATCGGTTGGGACAACTTACAGGCCGTGCTTACTTTCCCGGAGATACGATGAGAGAGCGGCTTAAACAGGAGGGGGTCATTTTTAAAGAAGAATACACTGTCGATATCGATCAGCATTTCTGGGATCCGGCCGATGCTGAAGAAAATTAAACATAAAAAAAGCTTCACTCGTGATGAATGAAG
Source organism: uncultured Rhodohalobacter sp. (assembly GCA_964625635.1). Lineage (GTDB taxonomy): Bacteria > Bacteroidota > Rhodothermia > Balneolales > Balneolaceae > SW132. Next base: position 21,530 of record CAZVEP010000026.1, on the reverse strand, counting down.
CTTTTAATAACAATTAAAGACTTATTTTAGCCAACTGTACCCGGGCTGATTTCTTCAGTATTGGAATCAGAAATCGGAGAGAGTCCATCGGCATCAAGAGTATCAGCTTCAACCTCGTCATCCCAAAATAAGACAAAGAAAAGCAAAGCTACGCCAAGGGCAAATAGAGCCGGCATAATCCAGAACTGAAAGGCGCCATCAAGCCATCCTGCCTTAGTAGAACCATCAAGACCGATGCTGTCTCCCCACCAGCCCAGCAGGTAGTTACCAATAAGCATACCCGCTCCATAGGTGAGCAGGTTGAAAAAGCCCTGAGCACTTGCCCTGAGATTCTTTGGCGCTTTTTTATCGACATAGAGCTGGCCGGTTACAAAGAAGAAATCATAACAAACACCATGCAGTGCTATTCCCACGATTATGAGTGATACAGACTCTGGAAACGCTCCAAAAAGTAAGTATCGGGCTGTCCAGGCAAGCATACCAACCAGCAGCATCCATTTCACACCCAGGCGGACAAGAAAAAATGGAATCAAAATCATAAAAAGGACTTCACTCATCTGGCCAATTGCCATAAATGAAGCAGACTGTTCGCCAAATGCTACAGCGGCAACGAAGTCATTTGTTCGGGCATAATAGAATGCAAGTGGAATACTAATGGCAAAACTGCTGAATGAAAATACCGCGAAGTTTTTATTTGTGAGGAGCTTCAGGGCATCGAGTCCAAAAGCCTCCTTCAGGCTGAATTTCTTACCCTTTTCACTGGGAGGAGTTTTGGGTAGTGTAAAGCTGTAAAAACCGTAAATAACTGAAATAATCGCACTCATGTAGAGCGGAATACTTGTGCTTTGAATATTGCTTTCAATACCTGTAAACCATGTGAGAAAGGGCACCTCAACCCATCCTAAAATCGTTTGTGCCACCACAAAACCTGATATAATCCAACCAATAGTACCCCACACGCGAATTTTTGGAAATTCTTTATCAGGGTCACCGATATTGGCAAATGATATTGCATTAACCAACGCCAAAGTTGGCATATAAAGCATAAAATAAGCCAGCATTACCCAGATAAACAGGCCCGGTTCAGTTACGCCAGCTGCGTACCAGAGAAGACCGGCTCCAAGAATATGACACACAGCATTTACCCGCTCAGCATTGAAATAACGGTCAGCAATAAGTCCAACTATAACCGGTGCGAGCAGGCCGGCCCAGTTGTGAGTGGCATAAGCCTGGCCGATGATTGAATTAAGACCTTCCTCTCCCTGAAATATTTCGAGAAGATAAACGCCCATCACAACAAAAAATCCACCCCAGATAAAGAACTGAAGGAACATCATTATACTCAGTCTGGAGATCACATATCGGTCTGAATTCATTGAGAAGTATTCTTATTTAATGTTAGTTAGTTTACACCTGTAAATGACTGCAATTCTTTACTTTGATGCAAATCATTCATCACAAGGCAGGCATTCTAAATATCTACGGAATTAAATAAAGAATTTTGTCAACTTAAATAAGGATTGTGCTGCCCTAAGGATACCAGCGCAAACCCAT
>CAZVEP010000026.1:0-19876 GCA_964625635.1 uncultured Rhodohalobacter sp. | reverse complement strand
CTGATGTGCCAATCGTTAGGGGAGATTTTACAGGGCCGGAATACAGGTGGAATAGAATACCATCCCATAAAAATGAAGTTCTCCCGATGAAGATGAATACAGAGCTGTGAGGGAAGAATTGATGTCTCTTGCAATCAAACCAAATCATTAAAGGGCAGAGGCCACAATCAGATCGCATTCGGCCACGTTCATAAAGAAGCTGTTTTATTATCAGAATCAGCATATTCATTTTATCGATGGATCCGACGGTGGTTAGGCTCGTGCACTAGTGGAACTAAAGGAACAGGTGAAACAGTTAAACAAACAGAATTAAAAACTAAATGTTGATGCTTTATGACAACAGCTTCTATCCGGCAGAAATCAATACAATTTATTTTTTTTATAACCCTTTTAACTGCAACTGCTTTAAACTCTTACAGCCAGCAATCCATGACCACACAAGAAGAACATAAAGAATTTCTTGAGTCGATAACATACGAGGAAGCCCTGAATGATACTGATAATGAAAAGACAATTGAGCATAGTGAGGAAGAGTGGAAAAATATGCTTAGCTCTGGTGAGTACAGGATCTTAAGAAATAAAGGGACTGAAATACCTTACGTCAACGAATATGACGGATTTTATGAAGAGGGTGTATATCTTTGCAGGGCTTGCGGAAATCCTCTTTTTCATTCTGAGGCCAAATACAATAGCCGTACAGGCTGGCCTAGCTTCTGGGAGCCGATTCGCGAGGCTGCTGTAGGTGAAAAGGAAGATAATAGCTTATTCATGACGCGAACGGAAACTGTATGTGCCCGATGTGGTTCTCATATTGGTCATGTCTTTGACGATGGCCCTGATCCTACTGGGCTGCGCTATTGCATGAATTCTAAGGCTCTTTATTTCGTACCCAAGTCTGAAGAAGAAAGCTAAACACAACGATGATTTGCCACCGGGTGTAAAATATCGTTTGTGTCATCTTCATTTTTAAAAGTAAGACGCAGGGTCAGCTGAAACTGCGTCTATTCTACTGCTCCCTGCATTCCCGGCCGGTCCTTTTTATGATTGGTTACAGCATTTCTTTACATAAATTTTACATACAGTAAATTTTTCATAGTTTCCCGTATGAAAAAGTTCGTCTTACAAAAAGAAGACTCTGTTGTATCGGAAGATTTTAAAATAGAGTATAAGGAGCTGCTTAATCCGGCACAGTACGACGCAGTTATGCACAACTCCGGACCGGCTTTAGTGATAGCAGGAGCCGGGACTGGAAAAACCCGGACTCTTATATATCGCGTAGCCCGCCTGATTGAAAGCGGTGTAGATCCAAAATCAATTTTACTTTTGACATTTACGCGCAGGGCGGCGGGTGAAATGCTGCGGCGTGCCAGCATACTTCTGGATGACAGATGCCGACGAGTAGAAGGTGGGACGTTTCACCGATACTGCAGCAAGCTATTGCACATCCATGCAGATCATATCGGTTATCCTGAAAATTTTACAATTATAGATACATCTGATGCAATGGACACCATACATCTGTTGCGTGGACGTCTTGATGGTATCAAACAAACTAAACGCTTTCCCAAAAAAAGTACGCTATACTCCATATTCAGCACCTCAATCAATAAAATGATATCGATACCGGATGTGCTTGAGAACGAATACCCGCAGTTTAAAAAACATGCTGATACAATCAATAATCTGTTTAATGAGTATGCCAACTATAAGCGGGTAAACTACGTAATGGATTTTGATGATCTGCTGATTCACTCACGAAACCTGCTCCGGGATAATGAAGAAATACGTGAGAAAATTGCATTTTCTCATAAACATGTAATGGTGGATGAGTACCAGGACACCAACTCATTGCAGGCGGAGTTAACTGAGTTGTTTAGTTCAGCACACAATAATGTGATGGCAGTGGGTGATGATGCACAAAGCATTTATTCTTTCAGAGGAGCTGAACCTGAGAATATGAGAGAATTTCCGGAAAGATTCAGTAACACAAAATTGATCAGGCTGGAAGAGAATTACCGCTCTACACAGCGCATTCTGGATCTGGCCAATCAAGTGCTTTCGCAATCAAAAGAGACGTTTAAAAAGAATTTATATACAAGCAGGGGAGAAGGTGAGCTTCCCGGACTCGTGAAGGCTGCAAATGTGAACGATCAAAGTCGCTTTTTAACTCAAATGATTTTAAATCTACGTGAACAGGGCTCTGAGTTATCTGATATGGCAGTGCTGTTTCGAAATGGGCGTGATTCTTACGATCTGGAAGTTGAGCTAAACAAAAAAGATATCCCGTTTATAAAATTTGGCGGTCAAAAGTTCACTGAAGCCGCTCATGTTAAAGATGTACTGGCTCACCTTAAGATATTTGTCAATCCTCAAGACACCATATCATGGAATCGTGCTCTGATGCTTATGGAAGGTATTGGACCAAAAACAGCTGAACAGTTTTTTCAATGGGCCCAAAAAAATGAAGATCCATTTAAGCCGCACACCGCGCCTCACGCCAGCGATAGATATCTTGATCAGTTAAAAGCACTGAGTGATCTTTTTACAAATTTAAAGGAATATGAGGGGTCTGTACCCGATCAGCTTAAAGCTGTAGTGGAGTATTACAGCAAATTTTGTAAAAAAAGATTTGATGATCACCCTAAAAGGATGAAGGATCTGGAAACATTTGTAGATATATCAGGAAGCTACAGAACTCTGCAGCACATGATTGAAGAAGTAGCCCTTGATCCAATCGAAGCCACAGCTATAGAAACTGAAGCCGCAAATAAAGACGAATCTCCGCTCGTGCTAAGTACCATTCATTCGGCTAAAGGTCTGGAATGGGAAACAGTATTTCTAATTCAGTGTCTTGATGGAATCATTCCATCAGGCTATGCCATTGAAGATCCGAAGCAAATGGAAGAAGAGATCCGCCTGGTATATGTTGCCGTTACCCGCGCAAAAGATCAGCTCTTTTTGACTTACCCCGCAATGCATCAAAGCTTTTATGGAGATTACTTTACTAATCCTTCACGGTTTATTGAAGATCTGCCTGATGATGTGCTTGAGCCCTGGATGCTGGTTGAAGAGAATGAATCAAGCGGAGCTTATCTGAATGACGGTGAGAACCAGCAGTTAACTGACGGATAATAACTTACATATGTTATTTTGAAATCCTCAAGATCAGACAAAACAAGACAAAACAAGACAAGATATTTATAGTCGCTTGAGCTGCTTTTTTTGAGAAATCATATCCATGATAAGCCAAACAACAGGGTAGATGGGAATCAGGATCGCGAGAATCAATCGAAATATGGATTCATTCTTTTCTTCGTGTTGCAGGCTAATACCGGCTACTCCACCCATCCAAAAAATGAAAAATAAAAAGATAAATAGTGCTATTACAAGAGACCATATAAATCCGAAATTATTGTAAAATGATTCAAGCATATTCTTGCTAATTTATCGTTACCTTTCAATGTTAAAAAACTCTGCCAAAATAGTAATTTTTTGATGTGTCGGCGGATCACATCCGTAAACTTACGAATTAACTTTATCAGATGTTACCCACGGTATCTATAGTAGGACGACCCAATGTTGGAAAATCCACCCTTTTCAACCGGTTAATCGGTGAGCGGCAGGCAATTGTACACGATGAATATGGTGTAACGCGCGACCGCCATTATGGTGAAAGTTTCTGGAACGGGCGCGATTTTAATGTGATCGACACAGGGGGTTACTTACCGGAAGAAGCCGGAGTGATTGTCGAAGGAATTCGCGAACAGGTCCATATTGCAATTGAGGAATCAGATGTAATTCTTTTTGTCGTTGATATTGAACATGGTGTAAATACACTGGATAAATCGGTTGCCAATATTTTACGCCGGGTTGATAAGCCTGTTCTTGTTGTCGTCAATAAAAGCGATAATGAGCGACGGACAATGAACGCCGTTGAATTTTATGAGCTCGGATTAGACGAAATATTTCCCGTTTCTGCTATCAGCGGGACCGGTACGGGCGATTTATTAGACCGCGTGGTTGAACTTCTTCCGGAGCAATCCGAAGAGACAGAAAAAGATGAAAATCCCAAAATTGCATTTGTTGGACGCCCTAATGTGGGGAAAAGCTCATTGATGAATGCATTGCTGAAAAATGAGCGGTGTATTGTTACTGATATTCCCGGAACAACCCGTGATTCCATCAATAGTAAACTTACGTACAATAACAAAGAGTACACGCTTATTGACACCGCAGGTCTCAGAAAGCGTGCGAAAGTGAAAGAGAATATCGAATTTTTCAGCACGGTTCGAACCGACCGGTCTATCCGGGATTCTGATGTGGTTGTGCTTCTCCTTGACGCTATGCGTGGATTTGATGCCCAGGATAAGCGCATTATCCGTGACGCTGAAAAGTATAACAAGGGTATTGTGATTGCTTTAAATAAGTGGGATATCGTACCTGAAAAAGATTCAAACGTTCATAAAGAGTTTGAAACATATATATATGAACGAATCAGAACGTCAAATTACATTCCGGTTATTTCCATTTCAGCTTTGAAAGGAACCCGAATCGAACGTGTACTGGATATAGCTGAGATGGTAATTCAGGAACGAAAAAAATCAATTAGTACACCACAAATGAACGACTTCGTTCAAAAGATATTGAAAGAACGTCCATTGCCCATGAAGCGGGGACGGCAGCTTAAAATTCAGTATGCACTGCAGGTTAAAAGCAATCCTCCCGTGTTTAAATTCTTTATGAATAATCCGCAGGAGCTCCCGCCGAATTACAGGCGATTTATTGAAAATAAACTTCGAGAGGAGTTTGGATTCACCGGCGTTCCCATCACGATGGTATTTCGTCAGAAATAAGTTATTCAATACTGAAATAACATTGAACGATACAGCGCAAAAGGTTATTTTTGTTAGCTAATGTCTCGATTTATTAAAAACCAACCACACAGTTTTTTAGATGGAATTAGACAAGCCGGTATCTAATGCTTTAACGGAAGATTTCCAGCGCGAACGTAAATTATCGTTTTTAGAAAATTTATACCTGCCCGAGATATTTAAGGGTCTTTTATATTCTTTTAAACAGATGTTCGCACCTACATTTACAATGAACTACCCTGAAGAGAAGTGGGATCCGCCGTCAATTTTCAGGGGCCGTCCTGTTCTTGTTGAAGATAATGGCAAAGAACGCTGTGTAGCATGTGGCTTATGCGCTCGTGCATGCCCGCCGCTCGCCATCTCAATGCAGGCAAATGAGGACGAAGATGATCCAAAAGAGCGCTATCCTGACTTTTTTGAAATCAATATGCTGCGCTGCATTTACTGTGGTTATTGCGAGGAAGTATGTCCTGAAGAAGCGATTGTAATGAGTAAAGATTACGATATCGTGTTTGAATCAAGAGAAGACGCAGTATATGACAAAGAACGCCTCCTCGTGCCCAAAGAAGATCTTAAGGAAAGACTCGATTTCCTCAGAGAATACAAAAACAGGCAGTTTGGTCAGTTCTGGGATTTTCAGGAAGAGAATAATATCCACTCCGTGCGTGACCGTGATACTGACTGGAACACAGGATTATCTCTGGTAGATATGCTGGAGCAGCAGAAGAAAAACGATGAGACTGAAGCGTCTTCAAACTGGTCTGTTTAATTTGATGTGGCGAATAATATGACGTCTGATCAGGAAGTTCACCAAGAGCAATACGAACAGTTACTGGATGATGCTAAATACCTTCAGGACGAGGCCGAAGCCCTGATGTATATCATTGATCAGGTGCCCTACAAAGATGCGCCCACTGACGGCATGTCTATCATCCAAATGCTTGCACTAATCGATCACGCCCAAAAAAATTACTACCGTCCGATCATTGAAAAAAGTTTTTCAAGTACTCGGTCACTCCAGCTTGATAAATTCGATTCTTACAGTGAAACGTTTGAGTTTGATGATGATGAAAAAGATGTTCAAAAAATTCTTAGAAAAATCAGTAAGCACCGTGCAGCTGTTTTGAATCTGTTTGAGAAAATACCACTGATAGACTGGGAAAGAGAAATCAAATCCGGCCATCAGTCTCTTACACTTTTTGATTTTGCTAATAAAATGGTCCATGACGAGCGAAAAATATTGAAAGAGATCGCAGATCTGGTTCTGATCTATCAAAATAACAAGCAAGCCAACCGCGAAGTGGATGCAAAAGCTCAGCAACGCCAAAATTTAGGGTAGCAAATTTGTGGAGTCAGATTTTACTTGTCTTGGTATCACTTTTTGCATGTGTCGTCATCTACCGGCGACTCGCTGACATTCCTCATCCGGAATATCTGAGTTACTCTGCACTTTTATTGAACGCTGCTCTGTTTGGTATGATCATAGCGTCTTCTGAGGCGTTGGCAAGAGCTATTGAGCTTACTTCGGTATTGACTATTATTGTTGTTCTCATTTTGTTGCTGATTACAATACGGATCATACAGCCTCAATATGCGCGGCATCCCCTGGTTTACTCTTACTTTCCTTTACTGATACTTCCTTTTTACGCCTATTTTATCGACAGCGAGATCCTTCAATTTGTTATGAATGTTTCCATTCAGTCAACTGCATTGCTTGTTTATTCCGGATTAGTGATTACGTATTGGAAGTCGATTGACAAAGGGTACCTGCTATTCATATCCATCTTTGCATTTGCAGGTGCAATGATACTTTATTGGACGTCCCTTTTTGAAAGTCAATTTCTGATGCCGGTAATTCACCTTCTGCTGGGTATCGGAATGATCGTATCAAGCTTTAAGTTTCCATCCATTATAACTGAACATAAACGGTAATCAGACATCAGATATGGCTTTACAACCAGGCGATATAGCTCCGGGATTTACATTAACGAATACATCAGGTGACTCTGTAACCCTCAAGGATTTACAAAATCAAAGCGAGGGTAACATACTGTTAACCTTTTTTCCCCTTGCATTTTCCAGCGTATGCACCGATGAGCTTTGCACCATGCGTGATAACATGAAATTCTATGATTCGCTTAATACTACGGTAGCCGGTATTAGTATTGATAGTTTTTTTACCCTCAAAGAATTCAAAAAAGCGAATAATCTTAAATTTCCGCTTTTGAGTGATTTTAATAAAACCGCATCCGAAGCCTATGATGTACTATACGAAGACTATTTTGGCATGAAAGGTGTTTCCAAGCGGTCGGTATTTATCATCGGAAACGATGGCAAAATAAAGTATACAGAAGTTCTGGAAGATTCCGGTAAGCTACCTGACTTCAAGGCGATACAAGAAGTCCTCTTAGAAAAGTAAACAGCCCAGCCCGTTTATTCTTTTTTAAATATGATCAGTCAGGCAGTTTATGAATAGCCAGTCTTAACGTAACTATCCAACTATAAAGCTATTCATTCAGGGAAGTGAAAGTGTGCGCCTGATAAGCCATTCTCCGGTAAGTAACACCATTGCTATGATAAACCACAGTGGTGAGTTGCTGAAGTACCGGGTTTCTTCTGTGGTTGTCTCGACAATTTGATCCAGATTATTCTCATCTAAATATCCTAACATTGGATCAGCAGAATTGCCATTCAGAAATAGCCCACCGGTCCGAAATGCAAGCTGTTGCAGTAACTGATCATCTCTTTTAGTAGAAATAAACTCAACCATCGACTGACTTACACTAAATCTGGCTTCATCCTCACCGATGGTTCTGTCTGCTTTTGTGGCGTTGCCCGTAATTCTGTAATTACCTTGCGGCAAATTGCCAATATTCACTCTGTATTCTCCGTTTCGCGTATGTCGCATCACAAAGCGCTGAACATCTGAATTAGCACCCGCAACATCATTAATCGAAGATACAGACACGTCAATGACTGCATCAGTTTCTGGCTGCTGACGTTCATTAACCAGCGAGGCACGTATTTCTATATCCTCTGTCTCTGTAAATGTTGGTTTGATAGGGGCTATGCTTAAATTCTGTTGATTAGGTGAGGTTGCGGCCCATGAAAGAAGATCGGTGAAAAATGTAGTATAAAATGTGGATACGGTTTCATTTGCCGTTCGGTTGAACCGGTGCCAGCCAAATGCATTTATACCCGCAAGCCGGCGAAGCCCACCGGATTCTGTAATAATTAAAGGAATATCGGTTTCTGTTCTCTGGAAGTCTCCGGTAAATAGAATTTCAGATAGAGATGACGTCTCAACCTCAGACTGGTAAGTAGTCAATACCGGAAAGCGGCTAAATTCCTGTGGGGAAAATTCAAGAAGGGGATGACTATAAGGCTCCCGTTCTTGCCTTAAATTGATGTTCAAGGTTTGATTACGCAGTTCATCTATCGAGTAAGTCAGAAAGCTGACATCACCCATACTTTGATGGTTCGAATAGGTTAGAGGAAGCATAAAATAAATAACCGGCACATCATCCTGAGACTCAATCCAGTCAAGTAGAGGGTCATTTATTTCCGGGAGGCCATGAAGCACAATCAGATCAGGGGGTGTATCAAGGTTGAAAATGTTCTCACCTATGGTACGGCCGTTCGATAATTTTGTAAACGCAATCAATTCTTTTTGTTGATCAGTCGCTATCAGATGCCTCAGTGTACCCACATCGGGGTGTATTTCAAATGCCAGTGAAACAATTCGGGTTTTGTCGTCAAGTACTTCAACCGTAAACCGTTCGCGATTATTCTGAAGCGTGAACTCTCCGTCGAGTCCCGGAATGTTTATCTCGTATTCAAAAAATCCTGGATCCGTATGTTCATCGGTAAATAATAAAAGATGGTTTGAGATTGTTTCCTCAAATGAAATTTGTTCAGACTGCAGGATCTCACCGTTTTTTAAAAACTGAACTGTAATTGTCTCGGCGTCAAATCCTTCCTGGTTAATATTGACTCTGAACGACTGTTCCGTATTCGTATATGATTGAGAAGTAAATTCTACCTCGCTGATAACAACATCCTTAACGTCGGTAGTATCTCCAACAGGTACTGTAAATAGTGGAGTGCTGAGGTTTTGTGCGCTAAAGACAGGATTTCGGCCTTGAGTATAAATTCCATCACTGAACATCAGGTTGGCCACAGTCTCATCCTGGTTTTCAATTTGGTGGTCAATCACCGATTGAAGATTAGTAACAGTGCCGACACCATCAATTTCCCTGCCATCACTTACTGATGAATTAAAGAGGAAATATTGAATATCAAATCGATCACCAATTCCGGATACTACCGAATCAATTACTGATCTGTAGCTTTCAAGGCCAGAGTAATTACCCCGCTCAACAGTCAGGCTTTGGGTATTATCTAAATAAATATTAATCGTTGGCTCAGAACTTTGAACATTTCGATCAATAAAAAAGGGATTCAGCAGCAACAGAATAAGAATGAGAAACACTGAGCCGCGCAGGAAAATCAAACCCCACTTTTTCCAGGGTTTAACTGAATTGAGATAAGAGTAACTCCACCAGGCAATTCCAAAACAGAGTGCCAGCAAAATAGCACCTATCAAAAAAGGAATAATCGGGTTAAAACCCTGAAAAATTAATGGTGCCATTCTTCAGCTCAGCTGTACTAGATTACAAAGATTTTAACAGTCGGTTAATGACGTCTACAGACGAAATTCCTTCTGCTTCAGCTGCGTAGTTGGTAACAATCCTGTGACGGAGTACAGGTACAGCAAGTGCCTGCAGATCTTCCAATTCTACATTATAACGTCCTTTTGAAAGAGCACGGGTTTTTGCGCCGAGTATTAAAAACTGCGATGCGCGTGGCCCGGCTCCCCAACCCAGGTATTGATCCACAAAGGGTGATGAATGTTCGGTTCCAGGCCGGGTCTTGGTCACAAGCTCAACAGCCTGACGAAGCACATGATCGGGTACAGGCACTTCCCTGACAAGATTTTGCAAGGCAAGTATTTGTTCTTTTTCAAGAATGGAATGGATCACATCATTTCGGATGGATGTTGTTTGTGACACGATTTGAATCTCTTCTTCCAGAGCAGGATAATCCAGCCAAATATTGAACATGAACCGGTCAAGCTGAGCCTCTGGCAATGGATAAGTTCCTTCCTGCTCGATAGGATTTTGTGTAGCCAGCACGAAAAAGGGCAGGTCCAGTTCATATCGATTTCCCGAAGCTGTAATTGTAGCCTCCTGCATGCCTTCAAGTAATGCTGCCTGGGTCTTTGGAGGAGTTCTGTTAATCTCGTCAGCGAGGACAATATTGGCAAAAATCGGGCCTTTGATAAATCGAAACGCTTTTTCACCTGTCTGCTTATTGTCTTCAATAACTTCAGTTCCCGTGATGTCGCCCGGCATTAAATCCGGCGTGAACTGAACGCGTTTGAAGGTGAGATTAAGAGTCTGTGCCACTGTTTGAATAAGCAGCGTCTTGGCCAGGCCGGGAACACCAATCAATACACAGTGGCCCCGCGAAAACAAGGCGATTAAAAGCTGCTCTACAACATCATGCTGACCGACAACTTTCTTTCCGATTTCTGCCCTGATCTGAGAAAATGATGTTTCGAAAAAAGCGGCTGCTTCTTTTGGATCACTCGGAATAGGTTTTACACCGCTCATTCTTCCCCCACAGGCACGGCTTCCTGCTCTTGCATCATTAGCCCATCATCCTCTGACGACTCAGGAATATCTATCCTGATATCCACATAGATTTTATCGCGAAGTTCCTCAAGCCAGGTATTCATTACACGCATCTGTTTTCTTTGAAGCGCGATCTCCCGTATTCGATTGTAGTCATCATCAAGATTGGCTATGTGTTCTGGATAGTGAGCATCAAGCCGGACGATTCGGTAGGCACGTTTTTGATTTTGTGGCAGAGTAAATGGCCGTGGATCAGAAATTTCGCCTGATTCATCAAGCAGCAGAGCGATACGGTAAAGAGATGGCTCAAGTTCACTAAGCGCCATTTTACGCTCACCCGTTTGCATATTCATGATTCGGCCACCCATGGAACTGGTCGTTTCGTCCTCGGAATACTCTCGTGCAAGATCCCTGAAAGAAGCTCCATGGTTGATCACACTGTCTTTCAATGCTTCTAGCTTATTGATAGCAAAGTCTTCGTCAACACCCGCTTCATCAACCTGAATTAAAATGTGGTTTGTTTCAATATTATCACCTTGTCGCTTATTCAAGCGAATGACATGGTATCCAAAGTCTGTGCGAACGACCTGCGATATTTCTCCCGGATCAAGGGCAGATGCAGCTGCTGAATAATTGGCAACCAAATCTCCGAGGGGCATTAATGGCAATAATCCACCTCGAGATGCTGAAGGGCCATCACTATATTTTCTGGCCATTTCTTCAAAGTTCTTGCCATGAACCACAATTGAATCACGAATGGATTCCGCTTTTCTCAATGCCTCGTCCCGTGCATCATCAAGTTCAGGAGGGGTAATGACGATTTGGGAAAGTTCGACCTGCTCAGGTATCGTAGGCAGTTGATTTTCAGGGATTTGGCTGAAGAAGTCTTTTACTTCCGGCCGGGTGATTTCAACGCTGCTCATTTTTTGCTGCTGGACCTGCTGAGTTGTCATTTGCTCACGAAATTCATCTCTGAACTCCGCACGAATCTGAACAATACTATTACCAAGCGCCCGCTCAAGTGCTTCTTCACTTCCGGCCTGCTGGATCATTTGATTAATACGATTGTCCATCGCACGGTTAACCATTTCATCAGACACTATTACAGAATCGATTTCAGCTTGCTCAAGCATTACATTGCTGTCAATCATAGATTGAAGCGCACTGAACCACAAATCTTCAGTAAATGTTACTTCCTGATTACTCGCCTGGGCCTGCTGCATGTATTGCCGAACCTCTGAGTCAACATCAGACTTTAGGATTATTCGGTCGTTTATAACAGCTATAATCCTGTCTGCTACCTTTTTTTGCTGTGAAAGGGCAGACCCTGTTCCAATAATCAGCATAAGGATGAGCAGCATTGGCAGTTTAAAATTGAATTTAGAGTAGTTCATGAAGTTAGTTCAGTTCTGTAGTTGAAATGTAGTCGTTGATAGCGGATTGTAATCCTTCGTTTTGAAGCTGATCAATTTCATTGTTGGATTCAGCCTGCAGATAAAGATTACGTTTGAAAGCGTTGGTTATTCTTTTTGATTTTTCAAGTTGCAGCCAGTATTGGATCTGAGGTATTAACCATTCAAAATCTGGATTGTCACCCTGATTCCGGACTTCCCTTAGCTGCACAAAATGATAGCGGCCATTTTCGTTGTGAATAGGTGATATCTCAGAAATCCCAATCACATTAAGATAACGATTTAACATCGGTATATCAGATACTGCCATTGAAATTGGCAAATACTGTGTTGACTGACGTAGCTGCAATTCCGGATTGATACTATAATCATTTACCACTTCCTCCCATTCCACGCCTCTGAGAAGATCCCGCCTGGCATTATCAGCATCTGTACGCGTGTTGGCCGTCAGATGTCTGAATCTTACATAACGCTCATTTAATACAAATTTGTCACGGTTGGCCTGATAGTAGTTTTGCGCTTCATCCCGGCTAACTTCCAGTTCATCCTGGTTTTCAGCTATGATATATTGCTGTAACATTTCATTCAGCACTTGCTGTTCGTACCGTTTCATCCTGGTTTGAAACAGCTCCTCATTGTTGAGACCAAGCCTTCGGGCTTCTCTTTCAGTTATTTTTTCATTCACCCACTGCTGCTTGTAATTTCTGAACGCTTCGAGTGTATCCTGTTGTAAAGCAATTTCAGGTATGGATCTAAATGCTGCTTCAACCGTGAGTACCTCGTTGCCAACGGTTGCAAGAACAGGCGAAGTGTCGCTGCTGGTTCCGGATGTACAGGAAACAGAAACCAGCAATATCATGAGTAAAGATGTAGTCTTACAGCTTTTGATTGTATACATAGGTAATAAGTTACCGGATTCTTTCCGGATAAATTCTGACGCGGTACTCCGAACGCAGCTCATTCATGAAATTCTCTTCGCGAATTGGCTGATAATCACTGCCTACTCTATAGAAAGCCTCGTTAAATGTCATCGTTCTGGGCTCTAGCAGCTGGTGATAAATAAGATACGCGTCGCGATTGCGATAAGTAAATTTATCGGATATATCACCGATTTCTGTAGAATCCAATACCGCCACAATTTCTTCAGCAGGAGTTTCAACAGAATCTCTGGCAGCAGCAATATTGTTAAATGTCCGGGAAATACTATCAGCAGTGACTGAGTTTTTTGTCATTTCCAAGGCTGCATTCAAAACACTGTCGTCGCGCGAAGCCAGTAGTGTGTAGTCGTATCGTTCTTTAAACCTGTAGTTATCTACATTACGTTTATAATAACGCTCAAGCTGAGTGGAGTCAGCCGTCTCAATGTTCCAGATGTTATCATCGCTTACCTTAAATACAACAAGCCCATTCAAAAATCCCTCGGTTTCCCGTTCAAATTCTGGAAACCGATTCATCGTCATAGGTATTACTTGTGAATCAAGAATGTAATCTTCGTACATGTCAAACCAAAGATCATCAAATTCTGCGGTGCTTCTGTTTTCATGTGTATCATTCAGCCAATCCTTAAAATCAGAAGCAGTATACGCCTGGCCGTTAAATGTGTAGAGAGTCTGTTGATCAAGGCGAGAAGGGAAATTTACATTTTGGACAACAACTGAATCTGATTCTGTGAAAAACTCACGAATAGAGTTCATTGTTGAGCTATTCGAGGTGAAATTACCCACATCAGACAGTCGCTCTAAAACCTGCTGACGATTCGCTTTGTAGCGCGGAAGTTCTTCAAGGCGTGTCAGGAGTTCTTCACGGCGCTGCTGGTCATCTTCAAAAGATCTCACAGAATCTATTCTGAAAATGTGATAGCCGTAATTTGTTCTCACAGGTTGCGAAAACGAAGCTACCGGATCCACGGATAATACTGCCTCAATAAATTCAACTGAATATTGTGTGCCATACCCAACCCAGCCAAGATCACCGCCACTCTCTGAAGATGTTCCGTCTTGTGAAAACTGCTGGACAACATCATTCCAGGGCCTGCCTCTTTGAAGTGATGCATATGCACTGTCTGCAAGCATCTCGGCTGACAAGTCATTACGTGAGCCTCTGAAAAATATATGGCTTACATTTCTTTGGGGTGTTCGCTCTCTGCGTTCTTCAAGGTGGATAATGTGAAGTCCAAATTGTGTTCGTACAGGTTCTGAGAGTTCATTCTCTTCAAGGTTATAAAGCACATCCTCGAACGGTTTTACAGTCACTCCGGCTGAGAACCATGGTAAATCACCACCGGCTGAACGCCCTTGCACACTGCTTGAATATTCCTGATTAAGCTCTTCCATTGTCGCCTCTCCATCCAGAAACTTCTGACGGGCTTCCAGCAGTTGTTGCCTTGCCTCCTCAAGCTGATCATCTGTTGCTGTTTGATTTAGCTGAATGAGTACATGGGAGGATTTGAGCTCATAGCGACTTCGTTCAATGAACTCATCTTCAAGTTCTTTTTTGATCTCATTTTCAAGCCAGAAAGAAAAAGCAGCCTGCTTTGAATAATCTTCAAATTCCTGCAGAATGTCGGGATCTGAGTAGAGGCCCTGATCTCTTCCAAAGGCAAGTTTCAATTTATAGTCTACATAAAAAGGTAAAAACTCTTTCAGGTCTTCAGCTCTGTACCCATCTTCGATATTATTTCTTTCGTAATACTGAAGCAGATCTTCAAGAGTGATGCTGTTATCAGAAATTTCAGCAACAACCGTACTGAGATCTTGCTCCAGGCTGGCTGAAGTCTGAGCTTGTGCCGAAACAGATAGACATACGATTAGTGTAAGAAGTACAGAACTAAATTTAGATATCAGTAGCTTCATAGAATTTGTTCGTGTAGATCGTAGATTAATGAATAAACTCAAATTAAAGGGATTCGAACTGTGGTACAATATTTTTCAGTGACCTGTGTGCGGGTTACTGCCGTGTAAAAACTATTATTACAGAGCTAAAATTAAACGGCCGTCATTTTGTTTCATTATGTGCTCTTTTTTTAACAGGCATGAGTATAAATATTCAGAAAAATCAGAATAAAATGCCTGCTATAGCAGCGTTCATAAGATTGACAATTGAACCAGCTATGACAGCCTTGATACCGAATTCAGCAAGTTCAGCCTTTCTGCCTGGGGCCAGGCCGCCGATACCGCCAATTTGAATGGCAATCGAAGCAAAGTTTGCAAATCCGCAAAGTGCAAATGTTGCCATTGCGATCGATTTTGGATCAATAGCCTGCTGCTCTATAAGATCAAGCAGGTTTAGGTAAGCTATAAATTCAGTTGATACAATTTTGATTCCCATCAAGCTGCCGGTGGAGAATACATCCTGCAGAGGTACTCCGATCAAAAATGTAATAGGAGCGAACACCCATCCCAAGATTGTTTCCAGGGTAAAACTATCGGATGGTATAAACGATGACAAAGTGGTTACATCCCCGAACCAGCTCAAAAATGAATTTATCATGGCGATGATTGCTATGAATGCCAGCAGCATCGCACCAACGTTCAGTGCAAGTTTTAATCCTTCAGTTGCACCGGAGGCGGCAGCATCAATTCCATTCTCATCCGGCTGTTCTACCTGCGCGTCGATGTCACCCATTGTTTCCGGTGTATCTACTTCAGGATAGAAAATCTTTGCAATTACAAGGGCGCCTGGTGCAGCCATAATACTTGCTCCAAGTAGCTGCTCTGCAAACATTTGCCGGGCAAACTCAATACTTACTCCGTTAACCACTGCGTAGGTATCACCGAGCATCTGGATATAAACGGCCATAATACCGCCCGCGATCGTCGCCATTCCACCCGTCATTACAGCCAATAGCTCCGATCGAGTCATTCCCTCAATGAAAGGCTTAATCAGCAGCGGCGATTCAGTTTGACCCACAAAAATGTTACCAGTCACAGAAAGTGATTCAGCCCCGGACACACCCATCAGCTTCCTCATCCCTTTGGCCATCACGGCAACTAACTTTTGCAGAATGCCGTAGTGATATAAAATAGTTGTGATGGATGCAAAAAAGACAATCGTTGGCAGAACCTGGAAGGCAAAAAATGATCCCATGCTTCCTTCCATACCAGGACTCAGCGCGAGGTCTCCGAAAATAAACCGTGCACCTTCGGTAGTGTAGCTAAGCAGCAGTACGAAAAAAGAGCTTACCTGGCTAAAGAGCCATTTTGGCCATCCAAGAGGAGCGAAGAATTCGCCCATTTCAGATCCTTTAATTATCACAATACCCAGTCCGACCTGGAGAGCCAGTCCGCGTACTACGAGATTCCAATTCACTTTCCGCTTATTGTTACTAAAAAGCCAGGCAATACCTATAAGCCCCAGCATTCCCAAAATACCGTGAATAATATCCATATAGTTATTTAAGAGTCAGAATCGTTGAGTTTATTTTTTTGTGATACACGTATAGGCGGGAGGGGAGTGCCTCTTTTTTGATCAACAGGTGGTCGGAAACAGTGCCTTGCCCGGGGTTCATAAGTGTCCTTTTCGCCAATCAGTAACTGATCCTCATTTTCAACAACACGTTGAGAGTAATTTGCCATAACGCCGCTTTCTGCACAGATAGCATGAAGTTTAGTTACATATTCAGCAATAGCCAAAAGCTTTGGCATGGGCTCAAATGGATTTCCTTCAAAATCCATATCCAGGCCTGCTATAATCACACGTTTTCCGTCGTTTGCCAAAGTATTTGCTACATCAACAATTCGGTCATCAAAAAACTGAGCTTCATCAATACAAACCACTTTTGCAGAAGAGGTGAGAAGAATAATTTGATCGGCCGTGTCAACTTGAATACCAGGTAAAGCAGATTCATTATGTGATACTATATCGGTATCACTATAACGGTTGTCTACGGTTGGTTTTACAATAACAACTTTCTGGCCCGCAATATGGGCGCGTTTGGCCCTGCGAATGAGCTCTTCAGTTTTTCCACTGAACATCCCTCCGCATACAACTTCAATCCAGCCTACATTGGCAGGCACAAACCATGGTTCATTTATCATAAACTACAATTTCTACATCCGGTCGATTTATGCGTGGAATATATCCTCTAAGTGTGTAAAAGGAAAAGATAAGTTTGCTCGGTTACAATCCAATTGTACAGTCTGAGAATATTGTAACATTTCAGCATGAGCCTTTGCATCAAATATTTCGTAAATTCAAAACCTACTAAAAAATAACAGTCCTCCATTTGCTCAAAGATCCAATACGGACTCACTCATTATCTACCATACCTGATTTTATGCTAAAAAGACTATTACTACTCTCATTCATTACGTTCTCTATTTCGATATCTTCGATGGCACAGCTTGTTGAAGATTTTGAAACCGGAAGTACCCGCGGTTATGTGACAGCGCTTGTTGATTTACCAACAGGTAGCTGGTTTTTTGATAATGCTTTAATTGGTACTGATTCCAGAGATGGTAAAAATGGTTCTCAATCCGTTCGTTTGGATAACAGGGATGCTGAATCGGTGCTGCAAATGAATTTTGATTACGCTGAAGGCATTTCTGAATTTTCGTTTTTTGCTGCCAACTCTGGCTTTTCAGGAGATGATGGTGGAGTTTTACAAGCTTATATATCTACTGATAGCGGGGCTAACTGGACTGAATATGGAGAAGAATTTGTAGTAACGGATGATCTTCAACAGTACAAAGTTTCCGTTCCTCAGCAAGGCTCTGTCAGGATTAGATTGAATACAGTGGCCGGTGGCCGTATAAATGTCGATGATTTCCGGATTGATCCCTACGTGGAGCTTGAAAATGAACCGGCTATTATTGTTCGTCAAAACAATGAACCATTATTATCATCCGATCAAATTACATTTCCAACCATAGCAGCAGGAACCAGTCGTTCGATTGACCTGGAAATAAGTAACAATGGAGAACCTAACCTTGACATTACATCCGTTCAATTGGCCGCCGGAACCTTATTTTCAATAGACACTGACATCACAGGATCGATTGCTTCCCGTGAGAGCAGTACTCTAACGCTTACATTTGCGCCGTCAACAGTAGATGACTTTTCTGATGTGCTCACCATATCTACAAATGACCCTGATATTCCTCAGTTCACTTTGAACCTGATTGGTTCTGCGATATCTGAGGATGACATCACGCCTATTGCAGATGCAAGGGCCCTGTCTTTTGGAACACGCGTAACCATTGCAGGCCGCATTACCGTCGCAAATGAATTTTCCGGCCCATCGTTTTTGCAGGATAACACGGCCGGGATTGCTGTTTTCTGGAATCCGTTTCATGAAGCTGTTCAGCGTGGTGACTCAGTCATTGTTACAGGACCGCTTACGGAATTTAATCCAATTGGCGGCACTCCCGGAGATTTTACAACGCAGATTGCAGAGTACCAGGGTGATAATGATATTTCATTTGAAGTGATTAACACTGCGCCAGTTGAAGTAGATCCTGCGATTATTTCACTTGCTGAAATGAATTCCGGCAACTACGAGGGGCAGCTAATTACGGTCCAGGGTTTATCCTTTGATGAATCAGGTGCATTTCAGGGTGGAACCAACTATCCAATCTCTGATTTTTCCGGGACAGCAGAACTAAGAATTGATCAGAACGCAACAGATCTTGTAAATGCGTCCATACCAGAAGAACCGCTGGAAGTGACAGGTGTGGTTGAACAATTTAACGGGGTTTATCAGCTGAAACCACGCGACAGCAACGACCTTGAAATTGAAGTTTTTGAACCTGTTGGAGACAATATTCCCAAAGATCAGACATTTGATGTGGTCACCTGGAATATTGAATGGTTCGGAAGCAGCGGGAATGGGCCGAGTGATCTGGATCTTCAGATGAATAATGTGATCACGGTTGTTGAAACAATTGATGCAGACCTGTATGCATTTCAGGAAATATCTAGCCAAACCCGCTTCCTGGCACTTGTTGACAGTCTTGAGAATTATTCAGGGTTTTGGGCAGGATATTCAAGTCAATCCCAGAATACGGCGTATCTATACAGAACATCCATCATAAATTTCATCGACAGCGGTCTGCTTGAAGCTGGTCAGCAGGAATATGACTGGGCATTCAGGCTTCCATTGTTTTTCGAATTTGATGCCACTGTACAGGGCGTTACAAGACGCATTCATGCATACAATGTTCATGCTAAAGCTTTAGCAGATCAGGAATCGTATGATAGGCGGGAACTTGCGTCGCTTAGATTGCAGGTGTATCTCGACAATAACCGCCAAAACGATAATGTTCTGTTTTTGGGTGACTATAACGATAAACTTTATTCGTCAACATTCAACAATTTGGAATCACCGTATAGTAACTTTGTGAATGATGAAGCCTATTTTACACTTACCGGATCGCTCGAACAGCGCGGATTGAATTCTTACATTGCCGGGCAGAATCAAAGCATGATCGATCACATTACCGTCACGAATGCTCTGATTGAAGATCATATTGACGGAGCTCAAAGGGTTGAAAATCCAAACTACATTGGCAGCTATATATCAACCACGTCGGATCACGCACCGGTCTGGACACGGTTTGATTTTACCCGGAGCCTGGTAAGCATTGATGATTCCGGACTTGAATCGCCTCAAACATTTACTCTCGAGCAGAATTATCCTAATCCATTCAATCCAACCACAAACATTGCGTTTACGCTACCTGAGCGCGCAACAGTTTCTCTGAAAGTGTATGATATCATGGGTCGCGAAGTAGCTGCGATAGCGAATAACCGATCATTCTCAGGTGGATCTCATACATTAGCATTTGATGCATCGTCCCTTTCGAGTGGAATGTATATCTACAGGCTAACAACTGGCAACGGAATGACGCTTTCGCGTAAGATGGTAATTGTGAAGTAATTACATTTCAAAAAAATGAGA
>CAZVEP010000025.1:0-38024 GCA_964625635.1 uncultured Rhodohalobacter sp. | reverse complement strand
CCATCTACCATCTACCATCTACCAAAGTCTATCTACAATCTACAATCCACCATCCACCATCTACTAAATTCAAACCCAGGGCGACTGATCTGCTGCCTGAGCAATCTTAGCCGTATCAATCGCAATTACGAGCTCTTCGTTGGTGGGAATCACAAATACATCGGTTTTGGATGAATCGGTGCTTATTTTCTGTACGGTTCCTCTTTCGGCATTATTATTTTTTTCTTCATCCACTTCAATGCCCAGATAGTCCATTCCGGCCAGTGACTGCTGTCGTATGAGTGGTGAATTTTCACCGATACCAGCCGTAAATATGATGGCATCACAGCCGTTCATCGTAGCAATATAGGATCCGACATACTGCTTGATTTTATAGCAAAACAGGTCGATCGCCTGCTGGCACCGCCGGTCGCCGTTATCAGCCTCTTCAATCAGGTCACGCATGTCACTCGCGTAGCCACTCACACCCAGCAGGCCACTGTGGCGGTTCAGCAGCGCATGAACATTTGCCAGGGTCAGCTCTTCTTTTTCGATCAGGTAAAACAGGATTGACGGGTCAATATCCCCGCTCCGGGTTCCCATCACAAGTCCGGAGAGCGGTGTGAATCCCATGGAAGTATCAACCGACTTTCCGCCGTCTACGGCAGCAATGGACGCGCCATTTCCAAGATGGCATGTAATAACTTTTGTGTCCTGGGCTTTCTCTCCTGTCTCTTTGTAATACTGTCGGCTCACGTAGTAATGAGAGGTTCCGTGGAACCCATACTTACGGATTTTGTAGCGCCTGTAGAGCCGGTTTGGGATCCCATAGATAAATGCCTTATTCGGCAGGGAGTGATGAAATGCGGTATCAAATACAGCCACGTGTGGAATGTCAGGCAAGTTCTTTTGTGCAGCCTGAATTCCCCTGAGGTTGGGTGGATTGTGGAGTGGTGCCAGGTCAAATGCCTGCTCAATAGCAGAGGTTACGTCTTCATCAATGAGGACAGAATCTTTAAACATCTCGCCCCCATGAACAACCCGGTGGCCCACAGCTTTGATGTCTGATGGCGACTCAATGATCTGGTTTTCAGTATCCAGAAGATAGTTCATGACCTCCTGCAGAGCTTCACTGTGATTGGCAATTGTACGGGTGCTTTTTGTATGGCGCTGCCCCTCAGGCTCATGTTTAATAATGGAGGTGACTGCACCGATTCGCTCAATTAAGCCTTTACAAAGATTTCTTTCGTCAGACGTGTCAATCAGGTTATATTTGACGGAAGAGCTTCCGCAGTTTATGACGAGTACGAGCATTGGTTTGTTAGTTTAGGATTGATGATGGCGTCGCTCAAAGAATCCGGAACATACATACCTTTTGTAATAAAGGTGTGAAGACAGTAATTAATTCATTTAACACATGAAAATCCGAACGCTGATTATAATCTATTTAGTGGCACTGGCTACCGGGGCTGTGTATAAATACGTCCTTTTTCTAATCCAACCGGAAACATTTACTCATATAAACAGCGCTATATTGGAATTGACAATTGTGTCTGCTATTGTGACGGCTGGTGTTGCAATATTTTATATGTTCAGGCGGAAGCGTATGATGGAAGACGAAAATTGATAGCTGTCTTCAAGTTTGAAAATATGTAGTCAGGAAGTACGGAGGAAGGGAATAATCGTATTCTCAAGGAAGTTGAAAATGCGTCGCTGATATTGACGGGATCCGGTGCTGCTTTCTATATCAGAAGTAATGCTTATTACGGAATCTAACTGTGGCAATATCATGATATACTGCCCGCCATTACCCCAGGCAAATATTACATTCTGCCCGGCTATTTGTCGCTGCCACCACATGTATCCATAATCGTAGTCGTTATAATTACTGCTGGTGTAAATGTTTGTTGATTCACGTATCCAGGATGCCGGCACCAGTTGCTGGCCGTTATAGACACCATTATTAAGAACAAGCTCACCTATCTTAAGAAGAGAAAGCGGACTCAGGGCCAGATTATTGCCACCCATATAGAATCCCTGCGGATCGCGGTCCCATCCGCCAACACGAATGTTCATAGGGCCAAAAAGGTGTTCGTTGGCAAATGCCCGCGTACTCATACCCGTTGCACGGGTAAGTATAACCGATAGCAGATGCGACGTGCCGGTGCTATAGACCATGCGGCCACCGGGTTCTTCTTCAAAAGGCTGATCCAGCGCATAAGTAGCCCAGTTATCACTGAGTACCCATCGTCCATAATTTTGAAAACTTGTTGTTTCAAGTCCGCTCCGCATGGAGAGCAGATTTCTGATGGTGATGGATTCTTTTTTGGGATCTGGGTTATCATCAAAATAGTCCGGGAAAAACTCTCCAATTGTTTGATCGACTCCTTCCAGGTGCCCTTTCTCGATTGCAATTCCAACCAGCAGTGACAACACACTTTTGGACGCTGATTTGATATTGGTTGTAGTGTTACGGTCTGTGCCATTTTGATACTCCTCGTAAAGAAGTGTTCCGTTTTTCTCTACCATGAGGCTTTGGGCAGTACCGATGTCAAAAATGCGGGAAAGATCACTTTTGTCAATATCCGGACTTTGAGCCATAGATATGGATACAAGAGCAAAAAGCAGTATCAAACAATTAATAACTTGTTTCATTGAGTCGTTAGCTTGTCGGAGTATTCAACGTTAAAAGGAGAGATAAGAGATAAAACGTTCCAAAATACCGTCAGGCAGCTAGTCGACAATAGTGAAAAAACGAACGTCACGTTACATGTGGAATTCTTTTTCAGCCGGTTTATTAATAACGGAACCATCAAACAAATGGATTTGCCTGTGCGAAAAGCCGGCATCATGAGGAGAGTGGGTTACCATTATAATGGTGGTACCTTGTTGGTTTAGCTCTGTTAGTAAATGCATCACTTCGTCCCCCCGGTCGGAGTCCAGATTTCCGGTAGGTTCATCGGCAAGAATCAGGCTCACATCCGCCACGACTGCCCGGGCGATAGCAACTCTCTGTTGCTGGCCGCCTGAAAGTTGCTGCGGGAAATGATTGCGTCTAGGCATCATACTCATTCGGTCAAGTGCATCTTCCACTTTCTTTTTCCGGATGTTTTGCGAGAGACCGAGATACATCAATGGCAGCTCAATGTTTTCAAAGACCGTTAATTCATCAATCAGGTTAAAACTTTGAAATACAAACCCGATATTACCTTTTCGTAGAGCGGCTCTTTCGCGTTCATTGAACCCGGTGGTGTCGGTACCGTTGAAAAAATATTCGCCTGATGTTGGCTCGTCGAGCAATCCAAGCAGATTCATAAGAGTTGACTTACCACAGCCAGAAGGTCCCATTACGGCTACAAACTCTCCTTTTTCAATCTCTATATTGATACCGTTTAACGCAGTAGTTTCAATTTCTTCGGTGCGATATAACTTTTGTAAATTGCGTGTGCGTATCATAGATGCCTGATTTGTAGATGCTTATTTACGTATGTTATTCAGAATTTTCATAGGCCGCTGAAGTGAAACCGAATGAATTATCTAACTTAACAATGAGAATGGACAGATATTATATTTGTCCGGTGTTATACTTTTATAAAAATAGACATAGTATTTCAGTTTGAATGACATTGTCACAGACTGCTTGAAGGTATCTCATTCGAGAACGAGCACATCCGAATCGCTGAATGAAGTGTAACCGGAAACGATAACCCTGTCGCCTGTACTTAGGCCTTCAAGAACTTCAAAATATTGTGTATTTCCTCGTCCCAGCCGAATAGGCTGCTTGTAGGCCCGGTTTCCTGTTTCGTCAATTTTGTAAATCCAGCTACCGCCGGTCTCCTGGAAAAATCCGCCACGGGCCAATAACATCGCTTCTGTTTGATCACCAAGCTCGAGTCGGACACGTACGGTTTGACCACGACGAATGCCTTCAGGGTTGTCTCCGGTAAAGTCCATATCTACCTGGAAGCTTCCATCCTGTATCACCGGATAGATTCGTGAAATGACCAGATCATAGCGATTACCATCAAATGGAAAGCTGCCTTTAAGCCCGACACCAACACGTGACAGATAAAATTCATCGATGTTAACCCGTACTTTGTAGCCATCTGCCTGGTCTATCTGTCCTAACCGCTCTCCCTGGTTAATACTTTGTCCCTGATTTAGTTCAACTGTAGCAAGCTGTCCTCCAATCGGTGCCGTTACCACAAGATTATCGAGAATTTGCTGTACACCCTCCAGGCTTCTCCACATCCGTTCTTCAGAATTGTC
Organism: uncultured Rhodohalobacter sp.; assembly: GCA_964625635.1. Lineage (GTDB taxonomy): Bacteria > Bacteroidota > Rhodothermia > Balneolales > Balneolaceae > SW132. Next base: position 33,776 of record CAZVEP010000025.1, on the reverse strand, counting down.
GAGCTGAGTGAGCTGTGTTTGCAGTTGGAGAGAGTCTTTTTGGTACGACTCATAATTGATTTGGAAGCGGCGCTGCTGAAAACGGTAGGCTTGCCGGGTTTCTTCATATTCCTGCAGAGAGATCAGGTCTTGGCTGTAAAGGGAACTGTCTCGTTCAAACCGGGGTCGCAGCAGATCCAGCTGGGTTTCAGCACTGGCAAGATCCTCCCTGAGACGAAGGTTATTTTGCTCGAGGTTCAGCCGTGAATTTCTAACATTATTTATTTGATCATAAAGGCCTGCCTCCTGCTGAAGTACATCGAGCTGCAGGTTCGAATTTGAAAGTGTCAGTAGCGTATCACCGGCAGAAACAGTCTCACCTGACTGTACAAAAACGTCTTGTACAACTCCCCCTTCCACTGCATCAAGAATAGTCGTTTGCAAAGGCTGAATAACACCGCTTACCTCGATGTATTCCTGGAAAGAATCGCGGACCACTTCACGAATCATTACCTGGTCACGGTTCACAGTTTCAGTAGACCTTGTATCAAGCCCGTAAAATGTGAACAGAAAAAAGGCGATAGCAAACAACACCAATACGATCCCGGCAATGGCCCACTTGCTTAATCCCTTTTTCTCAATTTTTTTGTCCATCCCCATAATTTAGAACATCTAAAGATTTTTGTTATTCACGTCTCAGGCTTTCAACCGGACTGGTAAGTGACGCATGTACGGAAAACGAGCTGATGGCAAACAGGCTGATCAAAATGGATACCAAAATGCTTGAAACAAATGTAATTAATAAATAAACGGGCAGGTTGATTGAATAGGGAAATTCCTGGAATCCGATCGTTGCCAATAAATATACGATGGGTAATGCAATCAGATGCGCCACAACAATCAGCTTCACATAGTCTTTGCTGAGCAGGTAAAAAATTTGTGTTGCAGTCGCACCCATCGCTTTGCGGACACCAATCTCACGTGTTCGTTTACTGATGGAATATGACGCAAGACCTAGCAGCCCAAGGCAGCCAATGCCGAGTGCAAGAACTGTAAATATCCCCATCAGAGAGCTGAACTGCTGTTCCTGTTCATACATTTCATCGATTTTGCTGTCGAGGAAAAAATAGTCAAAGGGATGCATCGGGTCAATATCATCCCAGACGCTTTGAATATGAACCAATGCATCTTCTGTGTTGGCTCCGGAGAGGCGAATTTTAAAATAATCTATGTTTGACACAAATTGTTGTTCTGATTCAGGCAGATCAAGTATCAAAGGCTCGAGATTATAGCGAAGGTGTGCGAAGTGAAAGTTCTCTGTTACTCCAACAACGTTTGCGGTTTTTTCGGCAACACGAAACGTACGCCCAATCGCATCCTCAGGCGAGCCCCAGTCCATAGAGTCTACCATGGCTCGGTTAATCAATATCGCTTGCTCCGGGTCTGTTGAAAAGTCATCAGAAAAATCCCGTCCGGCGATCAGCTTAATATCCATCGTTTCAAGAAAATCTTTTGTAACAAACAGTTTAGCAATCGAATATGCTTCTTGTTCACCATAGCCCTCCGGTGCGATTTGATACGTAAAGTAAGTATCAGAACCGAGTACTGTTTTTGAACCGGAGACCTGAGAGATACCGGAGTTGGCCAATACGCGTTCCTTAAATTCATCAAAATACCAAACGGTATAGCTCATAGCCGTCGGCACCACAATAACCTGCTCTTGGTTGAATCCCATGTCTTTCTTCTGCATATGCTGATATTGCAAATATGCCAGCGAAGAACCGACAATTAAAATAGCGGTAATTGAAAACTGAAAAACGACGAGCGACTTTCGAAGTTTTCCTCCTTTCTGACCCGCCGTAAATGTGCCTTTAACCGAGTCAATTGGGTTGTAGCTGGATAAAAAGATGGCAGGATAGAAACCGGCCAGAAGTGTGATAGCTAATATAAGCAAGCCGGTTACAGCAAGAATAGTACCACTGCTGAATAAAGAAATATAAATCTCTTTGCCTGTAAAAAGGTTAAAATATGGCATTGCATATACAACAATGATTGCACAAATGCCGACCGCCAGAAGGGTGTATATGAGTGATTCAAATAGAAACTGGCCGGTAAGCTGTGAGCGGTCGGCTCCCATCGTTTTTCTGAGCCCAACTTCTTTTGAACGTGTGAGTGCTCGTGCAGTAGAAAGGTTTATGTAGTTGATGCAGGCTATAACCAGAATAAGTAGCCCAACTGCCGAGAATATGAGAATATAGAGAAAGCTCCCGGTAGGTCCGATCTCATTATCAGCATTTGAATGGATGTAAATATCTGTCAGCGGCTGAACTAACAATTGAACCTCTTCATTTTCTCCGTAGAAAGATTCATAATAAGTCTCAGGAAAGGAAGAAAGCTGTGCTTCAAGCTGTTGTTGGTCTGTACCCGGCTCGGTAAGAACATATGTCCAGTTAGGTGTCCATAGCCAGCGGCCCGTAATCTGGTCATAATTTCTCCAGACATTGCTGAGCGACTCGAAAGAGGCCAGCAGGTCAGCTTGAAAATGACTTTGTCGTGGCATGGCTTCCATTACACCCGTCACATTTAACAGCATCATTCCCTCATACACAAGTTGCTTTCCAATGGGGTCTTCCTCACCAAAATATCGCTCTGCAATGCCAGGAGTAATAACCACGCTATTGGGTTCCGAGAGCACTGTGGCAGGATCGCCTCTCACGAGAGGAATATCGAAAATGTTAAATATCGAGGGATCACTGAAGAAAAAATTCTCTTCTCTGAAAAAGACATCCTCATCACGGTTGCCGATTGATATATTTGACGCTTCCATATCAAAGAGGCGGGCAGATTCTTTTACATATCCTCCCAGATCACTTAAGATGGCTTCTTTTAAAGGAAAAGGAGTACTTGCCGAGTGGGTTTCTTCGCCTTCGTAAGTAATTGTCTGAGTAATCCTGTAAATATCTTCTTTCTGCTGGTGATGCTGATCGTAACCCAACTCATCCCATACGTATATGCTAATAAAAACGAAACAGGCAATACCAATGGCAAGACCGGACAGATTAATAACCGTGTAAATCGGCTTTCTTTTCGCAGTTCTATACAGAATCAAAAAGTAACTGTTAAGCATAAATCAGTGTTAGCTTAGAGAAACAGTGAATTTATCAGACACATTTGATGTATAGAGTTAGAGTAGGAAAAAGAGAGTTCCTATGCCACATTGTTACAGAATTAAGTAACATTAAGATTATTTAATTTAAGATAAAAATCTATTTAGCCGAGTGAGACGGTTAATAAGGGTTTTTGGGCAAATGGCAGGGTTTATTTTAAATAAAAGTACTTTCTAAGATGTCGCATCTACTTGTATATTTGGCCCAAACCAAAGTTATCTATGAAACAACAGTCAATAATTGTATCAGCACTTATTACGACCCATCTGCCTGACACTCACCTGATCTCGCTCCTGGAGTCATTATTGAATATGACTTATGAAGGGCTCGAGATAATCATTATTAATGATGCAGCATCTGACGATTTGAGAGCCAATATTCAGGAAATGGTACGGGCATGCGACAACGATTTTGTTTTTTTACTTGATCACGATCACCCTGTTGGACGAGGGAATAGTTTAAATGAAGCACTTAATCAGGCAAGGGGTAAGTTTGTGTGGGCACCTGAGCGGGCCGATAGATTCAATGAAGGTCTATTTATCGACGCTTTCAGAAGATTTAAATCTGATCCGGCTGCCCTCTGGGTGATGGATTACAACCTGCCAAATGGCTCCATATCATGGATTGAAGATGCCAGTGAAGGAAAATTGCCCGACGACAGTTGCTTTGTATGGAACCGGCATGTGTTAAAAGGGCGATCTTTTTTCTTTAATCCTTTTATGACTCATCTCCACGGAGCTGAGATGGCGCTTAGGGTTTACCATAAACACGTCTGGCACCGTACAGACCCATTTTTTGTGATTGACCAATCTCAGTTTTTGTCTCCGGCGGGAAGTAATATGGGAGAATTTATGCGATCTCTTCATCGGTCAGAGCAGGATAACGGTAAGAAAATTGAAATTTTGAATCATCTGCAACAAGCAGGCGAAGAATCTGACTCCCCTGCAGAAAGTGGCAGCTTGCTAACACAATGCAGAGAGTTGCTTGCACAGGATGATGCAAAAAATACGCTCCGGCTAATCAACATTTTTCTGAAAAATGAGCCGGATCATTATGAAGCGACCCAAATTAAAATCTCAGCTTTGGAAAGATTAAGGCGACATGTTGAAGCCTCTGAACTGAAACATGATCTGAGAAAATTGAGTCAGGCTGATGCAGGATATTCAACAAAAGTAAGGAGTGATGATGAGCCCGAGACTCTTGAACCCGATCCGGTTAAGCATGAAGACCGGCCTGTTGAAATAAAATACTCAATTGTGATACCTACAACGGGTGTAGGTAAATACCAGCTTGAGCGCTGCCTGAATTCATTATCCGGTGCCGTCTCTTCATCAGAGACAGAACTTATTATCATTGATAACGCCAGCATAGATGATACGTTTGATTATCTTGAACAGCTGAAGGAAAGAAATTTTTTAAACATTAGAGTTATCACGAATTCGAGCAATTCGGGATTTGGAAAATCGGTAAACCAGGGAATTGAAGCGGCTGTTGGCGAATTTGTACTCGTCCTTCATAATGACGTCGAAGTATACACCTCAATTATTTCTGGACTCATGGAAGGTTTTGAGGCAGATCCTGATATTGCAATTGTGGCTCCTGTGCTAGATAAAACAGCTCATGCGGCCCAGGAGTTGGAATCTGATTTCGACGCACCAGATGATAACGATGATTCCATTATACTTACAGATTCTGTGGATAGCTGCTGTTTTATGGTAAAACGCGATAATCCAGCCAGAATGGATGTGTCGTATGGTCTGGCATATTTTGACATTGAGGACTATTGCAACCAGGTTCTGGATCTTGGTAGTCAGATCGCTGTTTCTACAGAGGCAAAAGCAATTCACCATCAAGGTGCCACAACAACGTCAATGGGGCTTCGTCAAATGCCTCAGAGAAAATGGGCAAATAGGGCAAAACTGCACGATAAATGGGAAGAGAAACCTGAATATGAAATACCAAATCAGGGATCAATTGCTGATCGTTTCGAACGTCTTGAACCGCCGGTGGATCCATCAAACCCGCCTGAAGAGTGGAAAGATGTCGTTACAGAGTTCCTGACTGATGAGGTGCGTACTCAAATACTTCGCAGCAAACTCTCAAAACGAGAATTGCTGGTGATTGTGCCGACACTTCTGATGGCTGACTGTCGTGAGCTTCTGAGAACGCTCGAGGATCGGCTGGACGATATGGACTTACCGCCTTCAATGCTGCTTCTTTTTGTAAACTACTATTTCGAAAAGAATATTTATTCTCGCTGCCGACACTATCTTGATATGGCCGGTGACACTCACCCGGCATTCGATCTGTTCCGTCTCAGAATACAGGTTGCAGATAAGGAGACTGAAAGAGCATCAAAACTTTTAGCTAAGCTAATTGATAAATATCCGGCAAGTCCTGATTTATTTGCTCTTGCGGCTCGGCTGTATGATCAGGCCGGAGATCGTGACGAGGCAAATTCCTTTGCAGCAATGGCTAATCAACTGGACCCGGTCCGGAACCCACCGGAAGAATCTGCTTTTGAAGTAAAGTTTTGATACTAAAACGAAGGGTAGAATTGAAAAAAGCTGCCGTGGAATCGGGTGTTAAGTGAGGTTTTCCGTGTTAGTTAACTACCGTTTGGTCTCAACCAGGGCAAGCAGTTCTTTAAGATCAGCCACTTTCTGCTCCTGATGATTCTTAGCGTAACTATGCATCAGGTTTCGGATGCAGCGAGCAAGAATTTCTGACTCTTTAGCTCTTTCCAAATGCTCAGCTCTGGGTTCAATGCCATTCTTTTTGAGGAAGTAATAGCACTGATCATAAGTGACAATGGTGCCGCCATCAAAGGGGTCCACAAGAATGTTTTGATTGTGCGTCTGGTATACGAGCATAAAATGTATTGGCATATTTGCGCCGTAAAATGGCAGGTTCAGACGACGCGCGATGCTCATAACTACAACGCTGAGCATAATAGGAAGGCCTTTTCTTCGATCAATGACCCGGTCTAAAAATGCATTCTCCGGGTCATGGTAGTTTTTGGAGTCGCCCCTGAACCGTAATTCACGAAAAACAAAGTGAAGCAGTATCCTCATTTTTTCATTCAATGAAGGAGTATATGCAATATCACTACCAATTTGCCGCGCAAGGTCATCCAACTTGTCTCTGTACTCAGAAGCTCTGAGTGTGGGATTTCCGAACCGAGCAAGTATAAAAAGTGCCTCTTCAAGAGATCTGCGACCGGAAACACCGCTGTCAATCAGACCGGTAAAGTCCTCTAAAAGCGAACCATAAGTAATATTGTGAATAATCTCATTGATGTTCTGACGTTCGCTATCCTTTACGGATTCACTTTTATACTGATCCAATAACGGCACAGCCCGCTCACCCAATTCCTGAAACCTGTTTTGAACCCCGTTTTGAACTTCCGGGTCAGGATCATCGAGCAAATATATAAGAGATTCTATTTCAGCTTTGTTTGTCATGATAGATGTAACATCATCGTAGGTATTAATATTCCATATAATTTCGTTATCGACCAAATAGATACATTAATAAGATCATTTTTAAATGAATGAAAACTTAAAGAAAACATATAGTTTTAGCTTTCATTGCTTTAGAGGTTTTATGCCACTATTTAGATCCGCAATCCAATTTATAATGGTGTGGTATAACACGTATATTGTGTGGCCACGAACAATTGACTAATACATATCACATGCAGATTAAAATTCCATCAGAAACAGAACGGCTGAGAAAAGTGATCGTTCATACGCCAGGCCACGAAGTGTCGCTGGTGAATCCTGAAATAAAAAATGATTTACTATTTGATGATATCATTTTTGAAGAAGATGCCCGTGAAGAACACCTCGACATGCTTGATCTGTTCAGGGCTGCGATGCCTGAAGATGGTGAAATACTTGAAATAATGGATTTGGCTCGAGAGTGCCTCCAGGAAGAGACTATCAGGCGAGAGTTTGTGAATACGCTTGTAGAAGAGCTCCCTTACGAAAATTTGTCTGTTGTGCGAAACGATATGTATGAGCTGTCGGCCGACAAACTCCTTAAGTTTGTAGTTGAGGGCTCTGTCTCTGAATCAAGCCACTTTACGCTTCATCCTGCCCCAAATCTGCTATTCACACGTGATTTGGCAGCTGTCGTTAACGATACTGTGATACTTTCAAAAGCAGCGAAACGCGCCCGTGCCCGGGAATCTTTATTAATGGAGCTTATTCTAAAAAACAGTGACGTCTTCAGTGATGTGAAAGAACGAATCATTTACACTGACAAGACCCAGTCTATTGAAGGAGGTGACGTATTGGTAGCATCTGAAAAAGTAGTTCTGATTGGGATGAGCCAAAGAACGTCTTTTAGCGGGCTTATGGGGGTCGCCAGCCAGCTTTTATCCGGAAACGTAGAGCATGTGCTTGCGGTTGATATTCCAAAGAAACGTTCGTCGATGCATCTTGACACTATATTCACATTCTCAGATGTGAACGAATGTGTGGTATTTCCTCCTGCCATCGAGGAGCAAAAGGATAATGTGGTCGAGCTATTCAAGAGTGGTGATAATATTGCTACAAAGCAGCATTCAAACCTGAAAAATGCACTCGAGCAACTTCTTGAGACCGAGTTCACATTTATACGATGTGGTGGAGAGGACAGAACCACACAATTTCGGGAGCAGTGGACAGACGGGGCAAACGTATTTGCTCTTGCACCAGGTGTGATTGTCGGCTACGAAAGAAATACAAAAACATTTGAAGCATTATCTGAACACGGATATAAATTAATGAATCAATTTGATTTCGTGGAGGAGTATTCAGACAAGCATTTCGATCACAATGAATCAGGAAAAATTGCGATCAGTTTCCAGGGGCATGAACTTTGCCGCGGTCGAGGCGGTGCCCGATGTATGACGCTCCCGATTCTTAGAAATTAATCATTTAGACGATAAAATTGCCTTACCCACATTCCGACATTCCCGATACTGAAGTTGAAACCCGGAAAGAACCTTTACAGCAACAGCCTGTAAACAAACTAACCTGGATTGAAATAGTTAAGCATACTGCACTGTTTGTAGCTACGTTTGTTTGTGTTACATTCTTTGGAATTTTTTTCGTAGGGCAAAGCGCAGGGGCTGAAGGCTATTTGGACATGTGGCCTCAGGGTGCTCTCTTTGCAGCATTACTGCTTGGATTTTTAGCCACGCATGAGTTTGGCCACTACTTTGCCGCTGTATATCATAGAGTACGCGTATCCTTGCCTTACTTTATACCAGTGCCGGTGGGCCTTGGCACACTGGGTGCTGTCATCCGGATAAAAGAACAGATTCATAGTACTAAAAAGTTGTTTGATGTAGGTATATCCGGACCTATTGCTGGGTTTGTTGTCTCATTGGGTATACTTTTATACGGATTCGCTACGCTTCCCGATCCGTCCTTCATTGAGAATTTTGGTGGACATGAGGCCGTATTAGAGCAAATTCAGCAAACGGGTACATTCCCCGATGAAGCCCCCGAAACCCCCGAGGGCGTGGGCTCAATAATAATTGGGAATACTTTGCTCTATAGTTTTATGGCAAGCTTTTTTGAGAATGTCCCGCCCATGTATGAAATGTTTCATTATCCGTTTCTATTTGCGGGATGGCTGGGACTGTTTTTTACGGCACTGAATTTAATGCCAATTGGTCAGCTTGATGGGGGGCATATTCTGTACTCACTAATCGGTTTCAAGAAACACCAGCAGGCTGCACGCATCTGTTTCGGCGGACTTACTCTGCTTGCAGGTATTGAAGCGATCCCTTTTCTGTATATTCAGTTAACAGAATGGTTGCCCGGTTACGCATTTATATCTACCATTCTCTGGGCAGGTGTGCTCTTCTTTCTAATGCGGAAAGCTTTTCAAAACTCTTATGAATGGATTGCCCCACTCTGGGCGTTATCACTTATGGGATCTGTTGGTTATCTTTATTTTTGGGGCGAGGGTCTGGAGGAAGCCGGCTCACTGATTTGGGTTGTCTGGTGCTTTTTTCTCGTCTATTTTGTGAAAATAGAGCATCCGCCTGTTATATATGAACAGGAATTAAGCCCGGGACGCCGAACTCTTGGATGGATCAGCATGGTTGTGTTCATCTTATGCATTAGTCCATCACCGATAAGTGTATTGAATTAAGTTTAACTAAAGATTTATTTTTTGAGAATTATGATGATGAAAAGACACGCTATTTACCTGTTTGCATTGTGCCTGGCACTTATTTCATGTGCTGATGAGGCCGCCGAACGAAATCTTGATATGCCGCTTGAAGACAGGGTCAACCTCCTGATTGAACAAAATGAGTATGAAACTGCCCTTGAGGTACTTTCTGAGTCAGACATGAGTGATCCGAATGTGGCCCGGCTGAAGGAAAAAGTACACCTCAATTATGGCCTTCACAGCATGAATACATTCGATCAGACCGAAATGAGAACCCGGATGAACAATGCACTGTCTCAGTTTACGGAAGTGCTGCGAATTAACCCTGATAACTCGATGGCAAGAGAGTACATCCAACAAATTTTAGATATATACGCGACAATTCCTGACAGAAGCCCCGAGGAAGACGTGATGGAAGGACTTCGTGACGTTGGGTTTGATCAATAAAGAGGACTATTTTGGCTAAAGACTCAGAGAAAAAAAAGAATCCGCCACCAAAAATTCAAAACCGTAAAGCTCGTCACGACTATCATATCGATGAAACATTCGAGGCGGGTGTTGCACTGAAGGGAACCGAGGTTAAATCGATCCGGGCCGGTAAAGCGAGCCTGAACGAGGCGTTTGCCTACCTTCAAAATGGTGAAGTATGGCTCAAGAATATGTATGTGAAGCCATATGAGTTTGGCACCTATAATAATCACGATGAACGGCGTGACAGAAAGCTATTGCTCAAGCGCTCTGAGATAAGGGAGATAGATAAATATATCAACCAAAAAGGGATGGCGCTAATCCCGCTAAAGCTCTACTTCAAACGTGGATATGCTAAAATATTAATGGGGCTTGGCCGCGGTAAGAAGAGTTATGACAAGCGTGAAGACATTAAAGAGAAAGATGCACGGCGTGAACTTGATCGTAAGATTAAGGGATCATACACAGTAAACTTATAAGCCCGCTTAAGATCACTTAAATAAAAAAAGCCATCCCCGGAAGAGGATGGCTTTTGAGATTTAGAAAAGTGATTTAACTATTGACCTTCATTGCCAGACGTAGAATCCTGAAGTGCAGTCTGAAGCCGTGTCATTAGCTGCTGATCCTGCTGTGCACCCATCATAATGGCCTGATAGCGCTGCATGTCCATGCCGTTTTCTTCAATTTTCTGAACCATTTCTTCTTGTGCTTTCATCTGGAGGTCGGTCAAATCCGGTTGAATTTCCTGAATTTGCTCTCGCTCTTCATCTGTAATTTCAATCTGCTGTGCCATTTGCGGATTTTGCATGGCTTGCATAAGCTGCTGAAATCTCTCGATCGAAATATTTTTATCCTGGATAACTTGCTGCATATCTGATTGCAGCTTCACTTGGATAGGCTCAAGTTCTGAAATAGTTTCAACAAATTTATTCAGTTCTTCTTCGCTTACGTCTTCTGAAGTAGGCACATCCGGCATTTGTTGCTGCCCCATACCTTGTGCTAATGCTGATGATACTGCGAATATTGCTCCAATAAGCAGGAGGGTGGCTGTTTTAAAAATCTTCATTAAATAAGTTTTTTATTTGGATTGTCGGTTTAAAAACCTTGTAAGAGTGATAATATTGTCTCTTATGTATATTGTAACAAAATCAGCCTTTTATGTTCCAATATCAAACTGCAGACTATTAGTATTGGTGATAATAAAGATAGATGTTTCCTGTAAGCCGAATTCTGTATCCCGCTAAAACGGGATGGCAGCCATTTATCTGGCCTCTGCATCGCTGCAGAGATCTAAGCGTTCCACCCGACTGTATTGTGACGAACGGCACACAATCTGCGTGAACTTGCACCCCATGAGGTTTGCCATGCGTCTGACATCGCTGCCAAACCGGTGAGCTCTTACCTCACCTTTTCACCGTTACCCACGCCGATGGCGTGGGCAGTCTGTTTTCTGTGGCACTGGCTGTCACACCGGCCTTAAAGCCGGCGTCCCTTCCTGTTAGGAAGCATGGTGTTCGTTGGTGTTCGGACTTTCCTCCCCCCCGATAAGTCGGGGGAGCGGCTGCCCGGAAACATCTATTTAAAATCTACTATTTTATCAGTTTGAGTAGCACCTGATGAGAACAAACAGGTAAGTTAAAAGATAAGGAATGATTTCCTTAAAGTTCTGCACCACGTCGATTAAGTGCTCAATCAGACGTTAAGCTGCTTTTTGGCTTCAACAAAAAAGGATGGGTCTACAACAATTCGACCGCTATTTTCGTCAATGATTATTTTATTTTTTCGACGAACTTCAACTTGAGCCTGGGGTGGCAGGGCCATACCCAAAGCAGCACCTTTTTCCATCGCAACTACGGCAATACCGTTAGCCAGACCGTCTCGCAGCCTGTTATAGCTTCGGACGTAACGCTTATCCAGCTCTTCTTCGAGTTCTTCCCTTTTTTTAAGGAGTTTACTCTCTTCACTTTCAGTACTTTCTATAACCTTATCAAGGTTCTCTTTTTTCTCTTCGTAGAGGGTTTGAATATCGTCAAGTTTGTTTTGATTAAGCTCAAGTTCACCCTCAAGTTCCTCCATCCGTTTTTCTATTTCCTCAATGCGCTTGGTCGCATTTTCTACATACTGCTTCTGTGCCTCAATTTCTTTTGTAAGTGCGTCATATTCGCGATTATTGCGAACGGTCAGCTGCTGCTCCTCATATTTTTCATTCTTTGCTTTAGCAGTTTCAATACCCAGCTCAAGATCTTTTTTCTCCCCTATCAGGCTCTTTTTTTCTTCTTCCAGCTTATTAATACGGGCTTCATGTCGTTTGATATCAGTCTCAATATCTAATACTTCCTCAGGCAAATCGCCGCGAAGCTGGCGTATTTCATCGATTCGGCTGTCAATATATTGTAGGTTAGCGAGTTGTTGAAGGACCTCTTGCATGGGAGTACGTGCTATTTAAATGGATTTATTATTGAATTTTGTAACGTAGACTTTCATAGGATTGGTGACCTGCTCTGTTGCATCAACTTCGAGTTGTTCAAATGCTTCAGAGAGTTCTTTGCGGATTGCTTCCACAACCGGGAATTCACTTTCATAGTGGCCAGCATCAATGAGAAGGAAATTATCTTTCTCAGTAAAATATTCATGATACTTAATGTCTGCTGTCACAAATGCATCTGCACCGGCAGACATTGCTTTATCTTTAAGTGAAATTCCGGCACCTCCGCACACAGCAACACGTTTGATTCGATTAGACTGACCGGAATATCGAACGGCGTCAACATCCAGGGCACGACAGACAAGATGTAGAAACTCATCCATTGCTATACCTTCATCGGGGTATTTCCCTAATACACCCATTCCAAAATTGTCGGAAGGCGATTCCATGTCGGATATTTGAAATGTACCGGACTTTAAAAGACCCTCTTTGTTAAGGGCATTTTTCAATTGGTCTACATTGTGGCTATCAATCGTTGCTTCAAAACACTTCAAATCGTTTTTACGGCCATCGACGCTGTAAAAATAGGCTTCCTCAGCAGAGTAATAGTTTAATAGCTTCAGGACAGCTTCTGAATCCTCAAATTCGGTCGTCAGTGAAATCTTTTTGCTGATAGGGTATCCTTTGTCCAGAAACTGAAGATTATCAAGCCCCAGATTATTGGCAAGTATGAATGAGACACCGTCAAGTGCAGCATCAAGATTGGTGTGGGCTGAAAGAAGTGCAATATTGTTTCGAATCAGCTTATAAATAATCCGCCCCTGTTCATCTGAAGGGTTGATGCTGGAAATTTTTTTGAAAATAAGTGGATGGTGAGAAACTATTAGCTCACACTTTTTTTCCAGAGCTTCATTAACCACGGCTTCGGTAACATCAAGGCAAACCAGGACGCGCGATACAGATGCAGCGGAATCTCCAACCAGGAGCCCAACATTGTCGTAGCTTAACTTCAGTTCCGGAGGGGCCCACTGATGCATGAAATTGGTGATGTGCCGGACCTGGGTATTCATCAAGTATATCCTCCTCTAAAACCCGGATGAGCTGGGTATTGAAGCTGCCAGGAAAAAGCTCCCGCAAATATCGTTTGTAGAATGAATTGCTGATTTATCATATGAATTTTCACAGACCAAAAAATACGATTATTTTTCTACCATTAAAAACCTTTTTAGCCGTAAATTTAACTGTTCGGGAAGTTAATGGAATGTTTTGGCCTTTATTCATTTTCAGGCTGTAAATAAAAGAATAAAACAAGATAACGGATGGATATAAAAGAACGGCTTGACAGTGTGAAATCACGAATTGAATCAGCTTGCGATGCATGCGGACGGTCGGCAGACGAAATTACACTTGTGGCTGTAAGCAAGACAAAGCCTGTTGATGATATATTGAAAGTTCGTGAAGCCTCGCAGCTACATTTTGGGGAAAACCGTGCAAAGGAGCTCCAGGATAAAATGGAGCAGATTGAGGATGAAGAGATCCTTTGGCATTTTATTGGTAATTTGCAGACCAATAAAATTAAATATATGGTTGAAAGGGTTAACTGGATCGACTCAATTCACAAGAAGAAAGCTTTGAAAGAAGTCGAGAAACGTGCATCCCGTATCGGGCGTCATATTAATGTGCTCATACAGGTGAATATTAGTGATGAAGATCAAAAAAGCGGATGTGACCCTGAAAAGCTTGAAGGGATGCTGAAATACGGCCAGGATCTTGAATACACACATATCCGGGGCCTTATGGGCATGGCAACGTATACAGATGATAAGGATGTGGTTCGCAAAGAGTTTAGACTGCTTAAAAAACTCAGGGACGACCATATGCACCTAAACGGGGGTTCCGTTGATCTTGAACACATATCGATGGGTATGACCAACGACCTGGAAGTAGCCATCGCAGAAGGGTCGACGATGGTCAGGGTTGGTACTGCCATATTCGGTGAGCGCAACTATAATTGATTTCATTCGTTAAATAAGATGCGATTTTCCCTAAAATTTATATCTTAAAAGAAAAGTATTATGTCTGCATGGATATGGGTTTTGATTCCTTTGGTAGCCATCATCGGGGGATACATCATCGATTATCAAAAAAACAAGCTTAAGTGGCAGAACCAAACAAATAGTAATGAAGCTGAGCTTAAAGATTTAAAAGAGTTGACCAATCAACTTAAATCACGAATTGAAAACCTTGAGGTGATTGCGGCTGAAGAGCCCGAGGAGTTTGCATCAGGCGGCCAGAGTTCTTACAGTTCAATAGAAGTTGACGACCGTGAAACACAGCGTGAAAAAAATCAGAATAAAGTTGAAAATATTGCAAAGAGAAAATCAAAATCATAGGTGATTTATTATGCCAGAAGAATTTTTTATTGTAGCGGTAATTTTTGGGAGTATCGTTTCGATTGTGTTTTTGGGAATCGTAGGCGGACTTATCAAAACCTGGATCAAAAGTAAAAACAGTCCCGAAGATATCACAAAGAACAAGGAGTTCCTGTCTGCATTGCGGGACTTTAAAGAAAAAACAGAGCGCCGTATTTCAAATCTTGAGGAAATCGTAGTTGAGGAAGAAAATCAGCTTAAGAGCAGTAATCGTTCGACACAGAAAAGAATCGAAAATAAGGGGGAACACTCCCGCGCTGTAGAAATAGAATTGGATGACAATGAAAGATCTGAAAAATCTGAATCTTCTGGTTCCGGTAACCTCCGTAACATGCTCAATCAATAACAGAAAATAAACTAAGTTTAAATCTTTTCACCCGACGCCTTTATGAAACTCACAGCACTCGAGATTAAGCAGCAGCAGTTTGAAAAATCGTTGAGGGGATATGACATTTCTGAAGTTAATGCCTATCTCAATCTTGTTGCAAATGAATGGGAACATATGGTTGGGAAGATGAAAGAAATGGAAGCCCAGCTTGATAAAATGGACGAAAAGCTGAGGCACTACGAGCGGGTTGAAGAAGCACTTCATGAAACTCTCCAAACGGCCAAAGATTCTGCTGAACAAAAACTGGATGGTGCAAAGAAAGAGTCCCGAAATATTATTGAGAAAGCCGAGATAGAAGCAGATTCAATCGTAAGGGAATCGAACCAAAGACGGCAGCAAATACGGCAAAGTATCATGAGGCTTTTAGACAGAAGGGAAGAAATAATTGGCGGTATGAAATCATACCTCGATATGGCACAGGAATCCCTTCAGCATTTCTCAAGGGATGACACGTCACTGTTCTCACTTCCCAAAGAAGATCAAGACAATACAGGTGATAAAAAAGATAATAGCCGAAAGGAATCTGCGGCTTCAAAAAAACGTTCTCGAGAGGCAAAAGAACAGCCGGTTCCGCCGGGTGCTGAAAGCCTTGATGACATACTAAATGATATAGATTAATAGAATATAAGCTACGTTCAATGAGCATAGAATCTGTCGCCACCTTTCGAAAGAAACGATCAGAAGCCCTCCAATTTATACAAGAATCAACAGACCTCAGACCTAACTATATGCTAATTCTGGGTACAGGCCTGGGGCAGCTAGCTGAGGAAATGGATGTCCAGACGGAGATAAGTTATGATAAAATACCTCACTTTCCTGTCTCAACCGTAGAGAGCCATGCAGGCAAGCTTCTGTTTGGGATGCTTGGCGGAAAAGAGGTAGTAGCCATGCAGGGACGTTTCCACTATTATGAAGGCTATAATATGCAGCAAATTGTGTTTCCGCTGCGTGTTCTCAAAGCTAATGGTGCCGATACGCTTTTCGTTAGTAACGCATGTGGAGGAATGAATCCAAATTATAGAGCGGGTGAAATTATGTTGATCCGCGATCATATTAATATGCTTGGTGATAATCCTTTGATGGGGCCAAACGATGATGAATTAGGCCCAAGATTTCCAGACATGAGTGAACCCTACAGTGAACGGCTGATGGATATTGCAAAAAATGTAGCCCTGGAGTGCAATTTGCAAATGCACCAGGGAGTATATGTAGCTCTAAGCGGACCCATGCTTGAAACCAAGTCGGAATACAGATTTTTAAGACTTATTGGTGCTGATGTAGTAGGTATGAGTACGGTTCCAGAAGTAATTGCGGCCATACATATGGGAATGGAGGTATTAGGAATTTCTGCAATTACTGACGAATGCTTCCCGGATTCGTTAAAGCCAACTAATATTGAAGAAATTTTAGAAGCTGCTGCCATATCAGAACCCAAAATGACCCGGGTTATAGTAGATGTGCTTAAGAAACTATAATACTGATAGCTGTTTTTACAATCTAAAATGTAGTAATTTCAAATTAAGACAATTCTAAAAATCATTAGCACATCAAAGGTATGAGCTTTGACAACTTCGATCGGGATCCTATTTGGAATGAACACCAGTGGGAGTCTCACTTAAACGAAATAGAAAAACGCAGCGAACAGCTTCGTAAATTCATCACGTCTGATCCAAATGAGGATGTTCCGCGGTGGATTAGTTTGCTGAGAGAAAGTTTTGATGAGATGGATGCTGTAGAAGCTTACATTGAAGAAGAGCTGCTATTCGATGAGGCCTACTTTCCGGAAGATGAAGATGACTGGGAAGATGAAGACGATGATGAGTTTGACGACGAACTTTTTTTCCGTGATGAACTTCCGCCTTTTCTTGAAACCGATGACGAAGACGATTTTGACTACGGTGAAGACTGGAAAGAGTTAAGTGACGATTTTACCAATTCAGATTATGGATCAATTGAAAACCTTGAGGTTTACAGGGAGTCAATTGAGCTTGCAGTTGATGTTCTGAAGTGGGGTGAATCAATTCCTGCCCACATGATGAACCCACAGGTACATGAATTTGTGAGTAATATTCTGAAAATTGGTGCAAAACTGGCAGGTGGCTACTCATTCGGTTTTGAAAAAGATGTGCTTGGCGGAAATATCGCCTATACAAAAAAAGCACTTCATAGCTCAAATGAAGCTCTAATAAAGCTCCAGTTTTTGAAAGGATCCCACAGATTTGATGGGGATGAGTATTTTGATTTCCATGAACGTCTGTTCGAAATAAGAAACGATATCGGCATTTACGTTCAAGAGCTAAGGGACCAATTCAGATTTGGATTGGATTAAACCCCGATTATTTTTACTGGCAGTAATTTGAAAATGCGGAAGCAGATGATTTTAAATCTGCTCCCGCATTTTTTGTTTTTGGCATGTTAATACTGATATTGGGTCATCGTAAGAAGTCGGTAATAATCGGATGATGCTGAATTATGACTCAACTCATAGATAAATTGTTTGATGAGTTGAGATAAAGGTGCTCGGCTACATGTCTTCCCAAATCATAACTTTTTGCTCGCCATTTGAATTTATTGAGCCTCTGAACATGCCGGGGGTATTCATTTTCATAACGATATTTCCGTTGCTGTCTACGGCAATAAATCCGGCTTCGTTTGGCTGTAAGCGTTCCTCAAGTACAAAGTCAACGGCACCCTCAAGGTCATAGCCACCAAACTCAACCAGGTTTGCAATCGTATTAGCCGAAACCTGCTGCATAATCTTTTCTCCCCAGCCGGTAGCTGATACTGCGGCCACATGATTGGCAAAAGTTCCTGACCCGATAATTGGCACATCACCCACGCGCCCAAATTGTTTGTTTGTCATGCCGCCTGTGGAAGTTGCTGCCGCAAGATTTCCGTCCATATCAAGTGCCACAGCTCCAACAGTTCCAAATTTTTCATCAATCCACCATTCGCGATTAAGCGGGGAATCTTCAGGTACAAGATTCATGGATTGTCCTTGAGCTCGCTGCCATGCTTCGTATCGGTTTTGAGTGAAAAAGTAGTCATTTTCGACTCTTTCAACATCAGTTTGATCAGCATATTGCTCGGCTCCCTGTCCCGAAAAGAATATGTGTCGTGATTCCTCCATAACTATACGCGCCAGTGAGATTGGGTTTTTGATGGTGGTGACACCCGTTATTGCACCAGCTTCCATTGTACTCCCATCCATGATGGCTGCATCCAGTTCGTTTATACCCTCTGAAGTAAACACAGCTCCTTTGCCTGCGTTGAAAAGAGGATTGTTTTCAAGATTCATAACCACCTGTTCAACAGCATCCAGAGCGGACCCTCCATCACGGAGAACAAGCTCTCCAACTCTTACAGCTGCTTCCAAACCGTCGTAATACTGCTGGCGAATAGAATCTGGAAGATCTTTTGAAATGGTACCGGCTCCCCCATGAAGTGCAATAGACCATTCAACTGAGGCCTCATCAGGTGATTGTGCCGTTTCAGCACAACCGCTTAAGTAAAGTAATCCAAAAACAAGAAGAGTGATTATCAGATAGTGAGATTTGTTCAAAAATATCATAGATGTGAGGTTTTGAAAGTTGATCAGGAAAATGCTAATGTAAGTGAGAAAAGAAGAAAATAAAAAACCCGGCTGTTTAACGACCGGGTTTTGATGTTTTAAATTGTAATATTTACTACGTTCAAAAAATCGGAATCACGATTCTTTTTTGCCGGGTTTCTCGGGCCTGAACGATTCCAGGAACTCCATTGGGAACGGTACAAATGTAAAGGTAGCATTCTCTTCACTAATCTCGTTCATGGTTTGCAGGTATCTGAGCTGAAGCGCTGTTGGTGTTTTTTCAATCATTTCACCCGCTTCAACAAGCTTTGCAGCTGCCTCAAATTCACCCTGGGCATTAATAACTTTCGCACGTCTGTCGCGCTCACTTTCAGCTTGGCGAGCCATCGCCCGCTTCATAGTCTCAGGGAGAATTACGTCCCGAACTTCAACAGTTACGACTTTTATTCCCCACGGATCTGTCTGCCGGTCGATTATGTCCTGGATTTTTTTGTTGATCTTCTCACGTTCAGACAATAGTTCATCAAGCTCAAACTGCCCAAGCACACTTCGCAGTGTCGTCTGAGCAATCATAGAAGTTGCGCCGATATAGCGCTCAACCTGGATGACTGCTTTTTCAGCATCGACAACACGGAAAAATGTAATAGCATCAACATTAACGGTTACGTTGTCTTTAGTGATTACTTCCTGTTTGTCTACATTGATAGTAAGCACCCGAAGATCGACGCGCTCAACTTTATCAATAAACGGTATCAAAATAATAAGTCCCGGCCCTTTAGTAGACTGAAATTTACCAAGACGAAAAATTACACCCCGTTCATACTCACGGAGAATTTTAAACATCTGCGGCAGAAATACCGCAAGAAAAATTACAATTGTAATTAGCCAGATAATCATGTTGGATAGTGCGCCTGCGTCACCCATTGGATGGTTCCTCGTTTTCGGTTTGTTTGGATTTTGATCTTACAAAAACTTTAAGTCCTTCAAATCTTACAATGATACATTTTTCACCTTCATTCAGTATTTCATCGCTTTCGGCCCGCCAATATTCTCCATTGTGAAAAATGCGTCCTGCAATTTCAGGAGTGATGCGGTCCGTTACTTCGGCTTCACGGCCTACCTCTGATTCAATTCCTGAATGAAAACCTGAGAATTGTGCTTTGATGCCAGACGTAACGATCCATGCAAAGAATAGTACCGTGACAATAGTTGCGGGAACAAGCCAGTAATAACTCAATTGCATCTCCTCCGGTAAGTCTTGAAATAACATTAATGCACCCAGAAAAAAGGATACGGCTCCGCCGGCAATCAAAAGGCCAAATGCCGGTGTAAATGCTTCTGCCACAAACAATATAATTGCTAGTCCAATCAACAAAAAGCCGGCTATGTTTACCGGCATTGCCGCTACACCATATAATAACAAAATTAACGCAATCACACCTGCCATACCGGGCACCAGGGCTCCGGGATTCGATACCTCTCCAATGATACCATATATTGCAACAAGAGTCAGAATGAGCATTACTTCAGGGCGCAAGAGGAAACTAAAAAATGTCTCTGCTAAATTAGGCTCGATCCGGTTTTGGGATGCATTTTCAGTTTGAAGTATTCTTCCTTCAACCTCCATACCGTCTATTTGTGAAAGTAAATCATCCAGATTATCTGCTATCAGATCTATTACATTAATATCTACAGCTTCAGCAGATGTAATAGAATCTCCGTCGCGTACTGCAGATCGAGCCCATTCAGTATTCCGGCCTCTCCGTTCGGCGATAGTTTCTATATAGCTTTCGGAAAAATTGAAGATTTTTTTCTGCGATACCGAATCCATTTCTCCACCCCCCATCGATACAGGGGAAGCGGCTCCGATATTCGTAGCCGGTGCCATGGCAGCAATATGAGCTGCAAGAGTAATGAACGTCCCCGCGCTACCTGCATTTGCACCTTCAGGAGATACATAAACTGCGACAGGATGGGAAGAACCAAGCAGCTCCTGCACAATCTCCTGTGTTGACGACAACAATCCACCGGGAGTATCCAGTTCTATTACCAGCAGTTGATCCCCCCGGTCAACGGATGCTTTCAGCCCCCTTTGTATGTATTGGGTCGTTGTGGGTCCGATTGTGCCGGATACGGAAATAATACTGACACTTCCTGATGGTGAGGAATTAACAGGTACTTGATCAGTGGTGTCCTGGATGACAAATGCAGTACCGACTATAAACAAGACAGCCGCTAATAAAAATCGATATCGTTTCATGAGTCACATTGATTAAACTTGCTACAGCTGATACTATTGTAAATAAGACAATATGGGCATCGCCGGTTGACACATTAATATGGGGAATATTTATGTATATGTGATTAACATTCTAAACCTGCCTAACGTTTGAGTTAAACACCTTTGTTTTAAACAGCTATTGAAGACGGATTTCTTAAAAAAAAGAACAAAAAAATAAGATTTGGATTTTAAATAAAATTACAAGAGTTTAATTGTATGAATTTTGAAAACCACAGCACACCAGGTTTTTCTTTCCGCCGTCGCCGCCGCTCAGGCGTGTGATATAGCTGTGTCTCCAAACACTTTCACAACGCCTGCTTAATAATCATTAAGCAGGCGTTTTTTTTTGCCATCCATTTTCTATCAAAATTCAACGCTAACATAAGGCAACCTTCATGTCGCATTTTCTAACAATTTCAGATTACGAACCTGAACAGATCCAGTTTCTGCTGGACTACAGCACTGAGCTCCATCAAATGCCCGGTGGTGAGTTAACGGGAAAAAATATCGCATTTGTTTTCGAGAAACCATCACTAAGAACTAAAGTAGGCACTGAAGCAGCAATCAACCACCTCGGTGGAAATGTCATACATATTGATGCAGATATTCTGTTAAGCAGTGGCAAGGCAATCCCTTTTACGAGCCGTGAGTCACTCAAAGATGCAATGAAAAATGTATCACTGTGGTGTGATGCGCTTTTTGCAAGAGTTTATTCCCATCAGACTTTGAAAAATATGGCTGAATATAGCTCTATTCCAATTATTAATGCTCTTTGTGATAAGCATCATCCCATGCAGGCTCTTGCAGATTTATATACGCTTCAACAAAATTTTGGAATCAATAAAGAGCTAAAAGTCGCATTTACAGGCGATTCTAATAACGTGGCATTTTCGCTAACAGAGATTCTCTTAAAGTTTGGCCATACCGTTCACTTTTCCGGTCCGGAAATCTATAGCTGGTCCGATGATCAGCTTAGGTATTTTGCACTTTTGTCGGTACAGTATAATGGCACGTTCACTGTGTTTGATGATCCTGCTGAAGCAGTTTCACATACTGATGCGGTGTACACAGACACGTTTATATCGATGGGTGAAGAGCATCTGTATGACGAAAAAATCAAACACTTTAAGCCTTATCAGGTCAATATAGAGCTTTTTTCTAAAGCTAATCCGAACGCGGGTTTTATGCACTGCCTGCCGGCTCACCGGGGTGTAGAGGTTACAGATGAGGTAATCGATCACGAAAGGTCGTGGGTCTACCAACAGGCTGAAAACCGTATGATTGTATCCAAAGGTGTATTTGCAGGACTGCTTTCAGAAGAATTGACCAGCCTTGAAATATCATCTGATAAAATACCCGCTGTTTCCTGATTGATTATAAAACTGATTAAAAATTTCTACGCTCTTACAAG
The DNA here is from genome assembly GCA_964625635.1 of uncultured Rhodohalobacter sp. Classification (GTDB taxonomy): domain Bacteria; phylum Bacteroidota; class Rhodothermia; order Balneolales; family Balneolaceae; genus SW132. The sequence continues at coordinate 11,480 of CAZVEP010000025.1, read as the reverse complement.
AATCTTATAACTCACATAACTATGAAAAACGAAACGACATATAAAAAAGTAGCATCACATGAAGCAGAAAAGGGATCTTTTAACACATGTCTGCTTCTCTATTCAGGCGGGCTCGATACCAGCATGATGCTAAAATGGATACAGGAAGAATACGATTGCGATGTGATCGCACTCACGGTAAATATTGGACAGACAGCAGATAATCTAGATGCCATTAAGCAGAAGGCACTTATGCTGGGTGCCAGGGATGCCATTGTGTATGATGCAAAAGAGGAATTTGCCGAGCTCTGCGCTGAAGCCGTGAAAGCAAACGCCGATTATCAGGGTGGGTATGCACTAGGTTGTCCGCTCGGCCGAGTGATGATCTCAAAGCTAGCAGTACAGTTTGCGGCTGAATTTGGCTGTGAAGTTGTGGCGCATGGATGTACAGGTAAGGGTAATGATCAAGTTCGGTTTGAAAGCTATATCACAACATTAAATCCGGAACTTAAAACAATTGCTCCTGTACGGGAGTGGAGTATGGGCCGGGATGAGCAGATTGCTTATGCCAAACAAAACGGTATTCCTGTTGAACAGACCAGTAAAAGTCCCTATTCATACGACGAAAACATGTGGGCAAATACAGGTGAAGGAGGTGAAATTGAGAACCCCGAACTTGTTCCGCCTCTGGAAAATATACTCAAGTGGGCAAATACTCCTGAGAAGGCACCTGACGATGCAGAGCAGATTAAGATTGGTTTTGAGAATGGCGAGCCGGTGTCACTGAATGGTATCAACTATGATAAAAAAGACCTGATTTTACTGCTTAATGATATTGGAGGAAAGCACGCAGTGGGCGTATTTCATCTGATTGAAGACAGGATTGTAGGCCTGAAAGTTCGGGGCGTTTACGAAAATCCTGCAGCTACGCTGTTAATAAAGGCTCATAAAAATCTAGAGCAGCTGGTGTCAACAAGAGAGGAGAACGAACTGAAAGGATTTATGGATCAGAAGTGGGCATATCTTATTTATGGAGCAAAATATTTTGAGCCTGTGATGGATAATATCCGAGCGTTCATTAACGAACAAAACAAAAAAGTGACGGGTGAGGTTACAGTTAAACTATATAAAGGAAATTGTGATGTGGTAGCACTCTCGTCACCCTATTCTCTATTTGATGAAAATCTTGCTACTTTTAATAAGTCCGCTGCATTTAATCAAAACGCATCCGCCGGATTTATTGAACTTTGGAATCTTCCACAAAAAACGGCCTATCAGCTGAAAAAGGTAGCTAAGAGAGAAGTGGTTAAGTAGGTTTTAAGTAAAAAGTGAAAAGTGAAAAGTGAAAAGTGAATGGTGAGAATTCTGAAAAATTCACTTCTCATTATTTTAAAATCCGTGATTAAAATTAAACTAATGGTCTGTATCAATGCCTAAACTTTGGCAAAATAAATCAGCAGAAACTCAGTCTGACATCCACAAAAAAGTCGAGGCTTTTACGGTTGGGAACGACTATTTGCTTGATCAACAGCTTGTTCCCTACGATGTAAAAGCATCAAAAGTACACGCAGCTGCTTTGGCAAAAGCGGGCATATTAACCAATTCTGAACTTCAGAAACTGACAGGTGCCCTTGCAGATGTTCAATCGACTTGGGAGAAAGGGGAGTTTGAGATTACTGTTCAGGATGAGGACATGCACACAGCTATCGAGAATTATTTGGTAGATATGCTAGGTGATCTGGGAAAAAAGATACATACAGGCCGTTCCCGTAACGATCAGGTACTCACAGCAATACGGCTTTACGAAAAAGAAGCACTCAATAATGTCCTGACATCAGTGAAAAAGTGTACCGATTTACTTATCAGGTTTGGGCAGGCCGGTGAAGATGTACCCATGCCGGGATTCACCCATACCCGAAAAGCTATGTTGAGCAGCGTTGCGCTTTGGGCCGGTGGATTTGCCGAAATGCTGAAAATGCAGTCAGAGGCGTCGTCAGGAATTGAATCGCTGATAAACCGGTCACCACTCGGATCGGCTGCAGGTTTTGGAACCACTATTGATATTGACCGGGACTTTGAGGCAAATGAACTTGATTTCTCCAAACCTTTGATCTGTTCGACTACATCACAGTTAAGCCGTGGCTGGGTGGAGCTGCAGTTTGTTCAGTATTTATGTGCGCTGACAGCTGTATTAAACCGATTGGCTACTGATGTTATTCAGTATTCAAGCGAATCGAATCGGTTCTTTATTCTTGATGATGCAGTATGTACAGGTTCATCTATTATGCCGCAGAAAAAAAATCCTGATCTGGCTGAATTAATAAGAGGACGACATTCCCTTAATATAGGTTATGCTTCTGCACTCCAGTCTCTTACAATGAACCTTGGGAGCGGGTATCACAGAGATCTGCAGCTTACTAAAGAACCGGTATTAAAAGTTGTCCAAAATACATTGGAGTCAATTGAGGCGGCACAGTTGTTGGTACTGTCGATTTCGTTGAACAAGGAAGAGCTTCATGCGGCTTGTACGGCGGAGCTATTTGCCGCTGAAGATGCTTATAAACTTGTCAAAGAAGAGGGGATTAGTTTCAGGGATGCCTATCGAAAAATAAAAGAAGGTCAATTCGAAAATACCGGCCTCGATGTTGCCAAAAAGCTGAAAGAGAGCACTCATCTTGGCTCAACCGGTAACCCGTCTCTGGATAAAATATAGAAAGGTTTGCCCCCACACACCATCTTGAAAAATGTAGCGGCCAGCGGGTCAAATCAGATAGTTTGATTTTACTACTCAGAAAAGAAAATAGAAAAAGCCCGGATCGGTAATTAAACATGTAAAATGTTCAGGTTGTATAGATTATTAAAAGTCCGACAACGTATGACCAAATAAATGTGTTTGTCTGGAGGTATAAGTAAACTTTACCTATTAAATTTGATCCTAAATAAAGCTAACCGGATATGAATCGTCTATGCAATTTCCTCTTATTGATACTTATTATTTCCATGACCGGGTGTTCTTCCGGTGAACAGACCGATAGTCCACAGCCTGATGATTATCCAAACGCTGAATTGCTTATTTCTGCTTCAGAATTATCAGAGTTGATAACGACGGGTGAAGAAATTCTACTAATTGATGCAAGAAGTGAAACGGGTGGTGACATTATTCCGGGTGCCGTTCATTTTCCTGCTGTGTCATCGCTGATTGATGAAGATCATCCCATTGAATTTTACATGATTGGGCCCGAAAGATTCCAGGAGCTTATGCGTGGAATCGGCTTGGACGTATATGACAAAGTAATTATTTATGATGCGGGAAATGCCCTCTCAGCAGCGCGTCTGTTTTATGCTCTGGACTATTATGGCTTTAGCAATGCTTCCATACTCAATGGCGGCATCCTGGCTTGGAATGAGCAGGGCGGGGAGCTAACAGCATCTGCAGTGACTCCTGAAGAAGGAACATTTGAGGTCTCGGTTCAGGAATCACTGATGTGTGATTTTGAATACGTGAAAGCGGCATCGCAATCTGATGACAAGATTATTTTTGACGCCAGATCACTTGAAGAGTATACCGGTGAAGATGACCGCGCATTGCAGAGCGGCCATGTGCCAAATGCAGTTCATCTGGTATGGAACAGCGTTCTTGAGCCCGAGGGTATACCCTACTTTCTGCCGGCTGATTCAATTCAGGCTAAATATGCAGAGCTCGGAATTACACCTGATAAAGAAGTGATTCCTCATTGTCATACCAACGTTCGTGGTTCACACGCTTATTTCACACTTCGGCTGATGGGATATGATTCCGTGAGGCCGTATGAAGGGTCGTGGTCTGATTACGGAAACCGGGCCGAAGCTGCTGTGAACCGGTAGAAAAAGTATTAGGCCGTTACTATAAACCTTAGTTCGATTCTAAAATATCAAATAAATACATCGGGTTGTCCAAAAAGGGCGTTTGTTAAGATATTTCATTCTCAATACCGTCATGCCGGACCCCGATCCGGCATCTCCTGCCTTTATAACGATGGGAGATCCCGCATCTCCCGAGGGGATCCCGTTGGGGGAGCGCGGGATGACGCCCTTTTAAACGCCTCAATTAACATATTATGAATCGAACTCAGGTTATAATTAATTGGTCGGATACCAGACGTAGCGTCCGGATTTGTCGATATAACCAAATTTTTCGGTGAATTCATTATCCATTTCATTGGGTATACGAATGGTCACTTTTGCCAGGCCATTAATGAATGGATCAACCTCATCAAATTTCGGTGAGGTAATTTGATTTCCGGATTTATCAATAAACGTCCAACGGCCATCAATAAAAACAGCAGCTCTGTCTTCCTGAAATGTTTGTGCAATTTCGAACTGCTCGGGAATAACCAATTCGCCTGATTTGTTCACGTAACCAAATAGATTTGAGCTTTTTCTAACAGGTGCAAGGCCATCTCCAAAATTCCCTGCACTTATAAATTGGGGAGATATTCTAACAGTTTCTTCTGAATTGATAAATGCCCACTTATCACTGATTTTTACAGCAGCCAGTTTTTCAGAGAAGGGCTGTGCCTCATTATACTTGAAATCAATAACTTTACTTCCCGATTTGTTTATATAACCAAACTCATCATCATCGCGGACTAATGCCAGACCATCCCTGAAGTTATTAGTTTCTACATAGTCGAAGCTCTCAGGCATATCAACCGATTCCAGTTTGTTTCCTTTTTCATCTATATAGTAATAGCCCCAATTTTGTATGCTTCTGACGAAAGCACGTCCGTTTGAAAACTGATAAGCTTCCCGGTATTTAGGATTAATTACAAAATTTCCGTCTTTGTTTATATATCCCCAGCGGCCATCAAATTGAACAGCAGCCCTGCCCTGAGAAAAATTTCTTATTCTTGAAAAGTTGCCTTCAATGACTACCTCTCCGTTTTTATCGATATATTTCATTCTGTTCGATTCTCGAACAGCAGCAAGGCCCTCGTAAAAAAGGGAGGCATTCTGGAAGTCGGGTTCAATTTGCAACTGCCCATCGCTATTTATGTATCCCCATCTCCCTTCTATCTGGACCGGGTATAGTTTAACTGAATCATCTTTTGAACCTCCTGTTATAGAATCAACCACATCGCAGGATTGGAAAAAAACAAGTACAAGAACTAAGAGTGCTAAATATATTTTATTCATTGTTTCAGGATTATTTTGTGGGAAACCAAACGTAGTTTCCTTTTTTGTCAATGTATCCGAAGCGGGCACTTTCGCCACTTCCAATAGTTACCCGTGCAATGCCATTGCGGAAACTTTCAGCTTCATCAAATGGATTGGTAATAGTTATAAGGTTTGAACCTCTATCTACAAAAAACCAATCATTATTAGGTCTTACAGCAGCCAAGTTTTCAGAAAATGATTTTACTTCCTCAAACTGGGGTTCAATAATCATTTGATCTGATTTATCAATAAATCCAACATAGCTACCGTCTTTTACCCACGCTCTGCCCTGGGTGAATCGCCCGGCCTCGCGGTACTTGGGTGTAATTTCAAGGTCACCGGAGCTATTGATGAACCCCCATCCTTCAACCGTTTGAACAGCTGCAAATCCTTCGGAAAATTCACGAGCTGCAGATATTTGAAATGAAGGTTTTACTACCTCTCTGCCTGCTTCATCGATATAAATCCAGCCGTCAAAGGTTTCTACTGCCGCCAGATTTTCTGAAAATGAGTGGGCATTACTGTATTTAGGGTCAAACAAAAAAGATCCTTCTGTATTAATGTATGTCCACAATCCGTCAGTTCTTACAGCAGCTTTGCCTTCTGAAAATGATGAGGCAAAATCAAATTGAGGTTCAACAGAAAAATCCCCTGTTTTATCGATGAAGCCAAAAAGCTCACCCTGACGCTGAACCGGCGCAAACCCGTCATTAAATTCACCGGCGCTAATGAAAGACGGAGGAATCACCAGCTTCGCGTTTGATGCGTCGATATATCCCCAAACCTCGTTTAATCTCACAGCAGCCATGCCATCGGAGATATCCTGTGCTTCATCATATCTTGCTTCAACAACTACTTTTCCGGTATTGCTGATATATCCCCATTTACCGTTTACAAGAATTGGGTGAATGGTTGATTCACTTTCAGATTTATTATTCCCGGTTATGCTATCTACAACATCACAAGCAGTAAACAGTGCAAAAATCGTGAAACAGAGACTGAAAATGATTTTCCTATGTGATTTTTGTGTCTTCATAGATTATTTAATTAAGGTCATTTTTTTGGTGCGAGAACCGGTTGAAGTGACCAGCTTATAAAAATAAACACCGCTTGGAAGAGAGGATCCATCGAAATTAATACTGTGATCACCTGCCTGAACAGGCTGATTGACTAATGTGCTGACTCTCCTTCCATTCAGATCAAATACTGATAATTCAACATCGGAAGCTTCCGGAAGCGTAAATGATATGACTGTAGTCGGATTAAAGGGGTTTGGATAATTTTGCTTAAGTGTAAAACTACCCGGAATAGATGCATTGCTTTCATTACTGCTTGCAACTGAGGTGTTCACAAAGCCTAGCTTTTGAAAATCACCGTTAAGAACGTTACTTGTTTCATCAGGCGGAAGCTCGAACCAATTATCCAATATTGACGCGTAAATAGATCGATAGTCAGTACTGAATACGGGATCTCCGGAATTATCCAGGTTCACCAGGTCAGAATGCTCACCGTATTCCCCGCCATTTACCGGCCCAAATATCATTACAGGTGCCGATGACCCGTGATCTGTACCATTTGAACTATTTTCTTTTAGGGTTCGGCCGAACTCTGAAAAGGTCATTGTCAACGCCCGGTCTCCCTGATTGTCGGTTTTAAGATCATCATAGAAAGCACTGACTGAATTAGCAATATCTGCGAGATTATTCGCATGGCTTCCTTCGTCTCCACCCTGATTGTTGTGACTGTCGAATCCACCTTTAGAAACAAGATAGATTTTGGTATTTAATCCACCCCGTATTAACCGGGCAACAACCGACAAACTTCGTGATAGAGAGCTGTTAGGATAATCCACAAGGTTATTTGCGCTGTCAGCAGCCGTTTGAATGGATTCCAGGTATCGGAAAGATGAGTTTGCAATTTTTCTCGCAAAAGAGAGTGACCGTCCGAATTCATTTTGGGCCGTAGCATTTTCATCATAAAAGCCACCCTGCTCTAAAAACTGAGTAAATTGGCTGGCACCGCCAAAGGTTACGCCCAAGTTTCCAAACTCACTTTGAAACAGAGTTGGAGACCCACCTATTCGAACCCCGAGAGGAAATTCAGGAGGATTGGCAATAAATTCAGGATTATCCTCCACAAGATACCTCCCTGCCCATCCTGTATTCTGATTATTGTTTGATCCACCGCCGCTTGTCCAGATATTTGTAGCCCGGGCATGAGATCTGTTGGTGTTTGAATAGCCAACATTATGAATAACGGACATGTTTCCATCTCCCCAAAATGGTTCCAGGCTGCTCATAGCCGGATGCATTCCAATGTCATCACTCAGCGATATTGCATCTTGTTTTCGTATCCCAATCGTGGGTCGTTTCTGATAGTAGATATCATTTGTAACAGGAATAATTGTATTCAATCCGTCATTTCCACCGCCAAGCTGAATCAAAACCAGAACACGATTATTATCTGCGGATACCAGCCTGTTAAAGAATTTTGACCGCGCAAACGTACTTACCGGAACACCTCCGAGCATCATTCCTGATCCTAATGCCGCAAAGCCAAGAGTGCTTAAAAAACTCCTGCGGGTCCAGCAATTATGATCATGAGTATGCGCATCATTATCTTTAAGAGTCGCTCCGGACCTGTTGTGCGATAAATTAAATTCTGTATCTCTTTTCTTCATAATAAATAGGTGGATTCAGATAAAGTATTATATCAGCTGATATGCGGGCAGTTGGTGTAAATATGAAATGTATTGGCGCAGGTTTTCAGCTAATGGCGTATCAAAAGAGAGGTTTCCCTGAGAGTCATTTTTTGCTCTCCACTCATACCATGGAATATTCCCCAGCAAGATTTTTGCAAGATTGATTTTATAATCCGGGTACGAAGATACATTAGGTGAAAGACTGGGATTGCCGGCAAAATCATCTTCAATTTCTCTGATATCTACCTGCTCGAGTGGCAGGGCAATCAGATGTCTTGCAAGATCTTCAGCAAGAGCAAAGGGATCGGATGGATTCGATATTTTTTTAGCAATATCGATTGGGTCAAATTGACCGGATGGAACATCGTTTCCATTAATCAGATTCGTAAAGTCTTCCCATCTTGATGGCATCAGGTTTGTGTTCAGCCATGCAAAGTGCCCGGGAATACCATCGGAGCCCGGTGGATTGTAACCATCCCATCCAAATACAGTTTCCGGACGTAGTAATTCTTCATTTGAATCCTGCATCCGCACCCTGATATATTCTTTCAAATCAGCGTCTGGCGTAACCTCCAGCTCTCTCAAGTAACTCATGAAGGCTTCAATCGGGCTTTTAATTCTTGCCCCTATAAATCGATCTTCGTAGAAATGAGCGCTGCTGAGCAATTTTTTCAGAACTGCAGCGATATCAAAATTTTGGTTAATAAAATAAACAGCCAGTTCATTAATAATCTCATCATTCGGCTCAGCACAAAGAAAATAGACATAAAGCTTCCTGCAAATAAACCATGCAGTTTCTTCTGCGCGTTCTTCAAAAATCAGGTTTATAACCCCTTCAAGATCATAATTTCCTGATTGACCGAAAATCGTTTTTGAACCTGAATCATATCTGTTCGCATCAAAAAATCCGCTCAGAGTACTGTCATTAACCCGCCACCCTGTAACTGAGCGGGCAACTTCCTTTACATCATTTTCCGTATAATTGTCTGCATCAAACTTATTCTTTTCACCCATTGTGAAGAGTTCCATCAGCTCCCGTGCAAAATCTTCGTTGGGCTGTCCTGAACGGTTATTATAATTATTCAGGTAATAGAGCATTGCGGAGTTTTTACTCATGTTCAGAACAAAATCCCGGAAATTACCGAAGCTGTTCAAATGCAATGATTTCCAATAGTTGTACATATGACTTGCATAACTGTTACCGGCTTTTTCCGGTAATGCGTTCATATTGCTATATGAGACCGCAAAATGATTGCTCCAGAAAAGAATCATTCGTTCCTGTAAACCATTATTATACATCTGATCCATCCAGCGAAATTGTATGTCATATACATCCAGTACGCTACCGGATAGCCCGTTAGTGTACCATTGCGGATCGTCAGGAAGAGGGGCAGATTTAGCATTTTCAACGAGTGTATTCACCGCAGTTTCGGCGTCACTGAAGCTCCGCAAGAAATTTATATCGTTTACTTTAATGCCAAAATGTGTTCTGCGTGTAAGATGCGACGCTTCTTTTTTTGTCCATGGACCATTGTATAGTTCCAGGCCAGAAGCACTCGCTAAAGCTGCAGATTGTTTTTGCTTATGTGGACTTGTTGTTTTTGATCGCATACAACTCTCTGTATAAATTTCAGATACGTAATACAGGAGAATTGAAAACAGAGCATGTTACAAAAAAATGTGAGGTGGAATTTTAAAATGCTGGGCTGTATTAATTTACGAGGATTAGAATTGTTGGCCGATTGATGAATCACAAAGGTGAAGACGTGACGTGTATAGAACTAATTCGAAGTATACGGGTTAAAACTATAGCTGCTTCAACGCAAACATTGCTTATTATCCTGACTTTTAAATGAAAATATCAATTGAAATATTGGCGGCAATATCGGCTTTAAATATTATTTATGGGCAAGTGATTTATATTATTCACCATCGTATTGAGTTTTGATAGGTATAATTATGATTAATGCATTTAAGAGTCGTAATTCATTTTACAGAATATGGCTTCAGTTACAAAACTAATTTAAACAATGACCCCGGAATACCCGGTTCTATATTCACTATGGATGATTTACAGATAATAGAAGAACGTTGCCGCGAATGGATTAAAAACAAAGCCGTTACAGATAGTGCTCACGACATAGCACATATTGAACGGGTAGTGAGAAGTACGAGAGAAATAGGTAAGGAAGAACAGGCCGACAGTGAGGTCATCATACCGGCCGCATGGCTTCATGATTGTATAATACTGCCCAAGAATCATCCTGATCGAGAAAAAGCGTCTACGCTGGCTGCGCAGAAAGCTGCAGAATTTTTGAGTACTTTGGATTTCCCTGCCAATAAAATTCCTGCGGTTGCCCACGCAATTGAAGCTCATAGCTTCTCAGCTGGTCTGGCTCCAAAAACAATCGAGGCAAAGATTGTTCAAGATGCCGATCGTCTCGATGCTCTTGGAGCAATTGGCATAGCGCGGTGCTTTTCTGTAGGAGGCGTACTAAATAATTCTATGTACCATCCGGATGATCCATTTGCAAAAGAAAGAGAACCAGATGATTCAAAATGGACGGTAGACCACTTTTACAAAAAACTGTTTCGTCTTCCTGAGTTGCTAAATACAGATGCTGCCAAATACATTGCCAGAAAACGGATAGAATACATGAAGGTATTCCTTGCGCAGCTTTCAACTGAAATAGGATCTTCTGGTTTAAACTAAGCCGGTAAAAAATAATAAACTTTGAATTATTGTGAGACTTAGTTCAATGTTCTGACGCTTAGTAATTAGCAGGATACGTGGTTTGTCAGTTGAGCGATCAAGAAGATTATGAATGAAGAACAAAAGAGATATTACATAAAATTGACTGAAAAGATATTTACTGTTCCTGCCGGAGAGAGGAGGCAGTATATTGCAGATCTTAAAAAAACAGATATGGAGTTTTACGAGCGTATTGAATATCTGACGCGTTTTCTAATAATCTATGAAGACGAAATAGAAAGCTATGCTAAAGATAGAATTCAGGAGATACTCTCTGACATGGGATCCGCGTCTTGATTAATGTATAACTCTTCAAGCGCTCTTTGTAATCAGCCTTGTTTTTTCCACTCTAATAAACTGGCCGGTACTCCAAAATCTCAAACTGACCCTCCTTGGGCAGCTATTTACCGGCAGTGACGATTCAGCGTTCTCAACTGACGGAAATGTATGTGCCGGATCACTTACCTGGCACTACTAACCTGCCGATAACAGTAGGTGTAAAGTATGCAAGTAGCAGACCTGTATTATTAGAAATAGTGACTGAGAGCTCCAATTTGTAACAATAAACATTAGATACTCTCTTGTCTATACTGAAAAGAAACAATCAGGTGTGAAGATTTTAGCGTATTAATAAGAAAGTTCTAATAATTCAACAGCAGTTTAGCACCCTTAAAAAGAGACAATATGATAGGATATAGTGAAGTCTTACAAACTATGGCGGCCATGATCATTTTTTCAATGATTCTCATGAATGCCAACAGTATGATTCATCGCAATTCCACGCTCCACATTGATGGGGAACTTGAGCAGGAAGTGATTTCTTTGGGCCAGGAGATTATTGAAGAGGCCCGT
>CAZVEP010000024.1:35918-38685 GCA_964625635.1 uncultured Rhodohalobacter sp. | reverse complement strand
ACTCAAAACTCATAACAATACTCTATTGCTAAAACGCCCTAAAACATCGCATTACTTCTGAACAAAAAAAGAGATGCCTCCCATGATCACACTCTTTCGACGCTTCCGGCAAAAAATTATCGCTTCCGGCTCACTTACAAAATACCTGCTCTACGCCATCGGTGAAATTTTACTTGTGGTGGTCGGGATCATGATTGCTCTGCAGGTAAATAATCTGAACGAAAACAGAAAAATCGCCAATGAAGAGCAGACAATTCTGGTGCAGTTACTGGAAGACCTGGAGTTTGCTAAGGTTCAGTCATAATCTTTGATTGATCGGGAGCAGAGAGACGTTGAAAGCCTCATACTCGTTTTGTCAAATAATTGGCTTAAAGCTGAAACGTTCGATCAACAAAATAAAGACCGGTTCTTCTATGACGTACTTTGGAATATCTCTAATACCATACCCGTCATAATCACCTATGAAGACTTGCAGAGTGCAGGTAACACCGGCAAGATTAACAGCACCCAACTGCGTAAAGCACTATCTGAAATGGAGCTCACGATTCAGCGGCTTGTCTCCCTCATAGACGACAGGCTGGCGGTTCATCAGAATCGTATCGATAATATCATTGAATATGAGGTTAACTATCTGCAAATGCTGGCTGCCGAGAGAAATCTGACCGATATTGAAATCGGTGTTACAAATGATTATTACCAGATCATGCAGAAACCAAATGTCAGAAATATATTGGGCGTAAAGCTCGACTTTACGTACGAAGTTGTGCAATTGCGTCAGGATCTTGATCAGAAATTGGCCCAGGTAATTCAAAGGGTGAAATCGGAAATTGAGGAGTCGTGAGTATTAAGTCCTCATTATCTTTTTCACTTTTCACTTTTCACTTTTTACATCTCACGTCTGAATACGCAATACCATCTTGCAAAAACGCCCCGAAGTCAGTTAATTGCGGTTGAATAAAACCAAAGCTTCACATGATCACACTTTTTCGGCGGGTAAGGGAGAAGCTTATCGCTTCCGGATCCATTACAAAATATTTGCTTTACGCATCAGGCGAAATTCTGCTGGTGGTTGTCGGAATATTAATTGCTCTGCAGGTAAATAACTGGAATGAGAATCGTACTTCCGTATACGAAACAAAAAGTTTTCTGTCAAAGAAGCTGATTAATCTTCAGGAAGATTATGATCAACTGATTGGCTTGCATGACTTCAGAGTTCAATTAAGTGAAGAATCGGCATATGCAATGGATACTGGTATTGAAAATATGGCTCAGTCCGATATGGTGGCATTAATCACCACGGTTACTATTGAAAAACGATTCAGAACGTTTATAACCCGCGATCAGATCGTAAATATTGCAAATTACTTTAAGAATATTGATGGAACGGGAATTGATGATATCGAACAGGATTATCTTAAAATGATAGACGTTGTTACTTTTTCAGAGGACAGGCTCAATATTTTCAGTGAAACCCTGGAAACCGACTTGTGGAGAATGGGATTTTTCAATGATAATCGTACCTATTTTAATGATGATGAGTTTCTTATTCCGGAAGGCCCTGGTTCTGAAGATTTGCCACCCTTGATACTTTCTGAGGGGAATGGGCTGAAATCACTCAGTGCCATCATTCGAAGAAATGAGATACAAAATCGAAGGCTGGCGGTTTCGTATATGGATCTGATCGAAATTAATGCAAATTTAAAAAACGCTATTCAGGAATACATATCAAATAACTAAGTACTTTAAAGCCGACAGGAACAATCAGTTTCTCGCATGAATTACAAAAATCGTAAAAGGAACCGTGATCCTGTTTATGGCAGGGAGTCAATAGTCAATAGTCGATAGGAGACAGACGATTAAAAACCTGACTGACCGAAACTCTGCATTAGACATGCCTTCTGCAAAAACTAAACACTAAGTACTCAACAACAACATGATTACACTCTTTCGGCGGGTACGGGAGAAGCTTATCGCCTCCGGATCCATCACAAAATACCTGTTTTATGCCATTGGTGAAATCCTGCTGGTTGTGATTGGAATCCTGATTGCTCTGCAGGTAAACAACTGGAATGAGGAGCGAAGAATATATTCTGAAGAGCAAGCGATTCTTTCAAATCTGAACAAAGAGTTCAGGGAAAATCAAACGGCTTTAAAATTTTCAATTGAGGAAGTAGCGCAAACTGCAAGTGGTTTGAGAGAGATACTGGATGTTACACTACAGCAGGAAATGACTATGAGCTTTGCACAGGCTGATAGCCTGATACAAAAATCGTTTACCATCCCTTCGTGGACACCGAGTTCGTTTGTTCTTATTGATTTAAAAAATTCAGGCCGGCTCTCTAAGCTCAACAATTTGATACTGGTAAATATGCTGTTTGAATGGGAAAGAAAATACGTTGCACTTGAAGAAACTTATGGGTCCTACAGAATGTATGCCCGACAGTATATAGACTATGTAACAAATAATGGCTCTATAAGAAATCTTGATGCTTTAGATCCAATGATGCAGGATTTGCAAAAATCCACGATTGCTCCGGAGAATATCTTTTTATTTAAAGATGCGGTATATGAAAACCATGTCGACAATTTTTACTTTCTGGCAATATCACTGCTTGAAAGCTACCGGGAAACAGAAGCCTTAATGGAGTCAATTATAGAAGAGACTAATTAATTTCCCAGTTCGTCCGTTACATACGAAAATTACTCACCGAACAGCGGCCTCACGCTGCGAGGGGGTTATTTGTTGATTGGTTATTCGTTAACTGGT
>CAZVEP010000024.1:5606-35818 GCA_964625635.1 uncultured Rhodohalobacter sp. | reverse complement strand
TTTCACATCTCAATATCATATTGCAAATACGCCCCGAATACCGTTGAATAAAACCTAAGCCTCCCCATGACCACACGTTTCCATTGACTGCGCCAGAAACTCATCGACTCTGGTTCTCTCACACACTATCTGCTGTATGCTGTGGACGAAATACTGTTAATAGTGGCAGGCGCAAAGTTGATCTCTATCAAACATCCGGAAGCCAAGTGGCAGGCCTTAATAAACAGGGTTTGCTGCAGTAAGAGAGGTTCGGAATTGAGTGGGACAGTACCCTGGTAATTAGTGGACTGCAGCGGCTTAATATGCGCATGTTTCGAGGTAATTAGATTAAGTGACTTCTGCACCTGTCCGGGAAACTCTCTTAGGTTTTGAGCTTTGAAGTAGCTGCAAGCGCAGCTCCAATAATACCTGCATGATTACGGTTTTTAGCTGGAAGCACGTCAGTATCCAAATGAATATATGGTTTAAAGTCGCTGAATTTTTTACTGACTCCGCCACCAATTATGATCGCATCAGGCCAGAACAGAGCTTCAATTAACTGAAGATATTCATTAACCCGGCCGCCCCACTCTTCCCAGGTCAAGTCATGTTTTTTTCGAATAGAATTTGCCGCGTAATCCTCAGCAGCCATATTATGCAGGGGGATATGTCCCAGCTCCGTATTTGGCACTAAATGCTGGTTGTGAAATATAGCAGTTCCAATTCCAGTTCCGAAGGCAGCCATGAAGATCGTGCCGTACCGATTTTTTCCTGCTCCAAATGTCACCTCCGCACATCCGGCAGCATCTACATCATTAACAAGGTGGGTTGGACAACCGGTCTTATTTTCTATCTGCTCAGATGCATTAACCCCAATCCATGAGTTATCAATATTTGAGGCTGTCTTTACAATCTCATTTTTCACCGCTGCCGGGAAACCACAACCAACAGGTCCCTGCCAGTCAAAATGGTTGATTATGGCTTCGATAGTTTTGATCATGGCTGGCGGTGTGGCAGGTTTTGGTGTGTGAATCCGATGCCGTTTGGTCATCAGTTTACCTTTTTTAGTATTTACAATAGCCCCTTTAATACCCGATCCGCCTACATCAATTCCTAATATTTCCATAGTGATTAAAATAACAAAGAAGTGGGGGAATTAGAAGACTCAACGCAGGTCAAATCAAAAAGGATAACTTAGGGCATGGATATCTTTTCACGTCTCACGTTTCACGTCTCAAATCTCTATTGCTAAAAAGTACTGAAACTATTTAGTTGCCAATGAATAGAACCAACGCCTATTTATGCTCCCACATTCAATAATCAGTCTGGAACTTTAGGTGCTTTGTTGAATTACGGGCGAATAAATCTCGTTACTGACGAACCTCTACGAGCCATGTTGTTGAATTGGCCTGGTCTGGTAGAAGATATGGTAGAAGGTGAAGTTGATCAGAAAGATTTTCAGGTAGAGATTTATGCACCTTTTATTATAGAATACCTCTCACTCAATCGAGTATACAACAAGTTTGCAAGTAAATCCTTCAGAGGTGGGCCATTTGATGTTTACAGGCGTGAAACCAGACTTATACCGAATTAACCGGGTCTTTTCCGTGATCCTGAATTCGAAAATACTCTGGTCAGACGAGAGTTTTTTTAATGGGTGCGTCTACTGAATCAGAAAATCTTATTAATCAAGCTAAACACATCATTGAAAGTATAGACATTCATATCAGCCAGTAAAAGGGCTCACTTACTTTTTTATGTCAAAAAAGAAGAAAACCAGAACATGAATAGAATGATTTAATGAAGAAAGTGGCTTTAAACTATGCAAATACAAGATTGATATTTATTGACTTGTTGGTCATTTCGATCATTGCATTCTGGCCAACTTATTACGCTGTTTTATTGAATACTGATTTTTATGTTCATTTTCATGCATTTACAGCTTTGCTGTGGTTTGGCATGCTGATCGCACAACCATTTCTAATAAAAAATTGAAGACTGAATTTACATCGTCAGATTGGAAAACGGTCGTATACAATAGCAGGACTTGTAATACTCACTATAATACGATTGGCTCATAATCGAATCAGCACTGCTCCTGAATCTCTTTACGCCATTCGGACATACATTCTCTATCTGCAGCTCTCACTGGCATTTGTATTTGGTATCACATATAGGCTGGCTATCTATTATCGTAAAACGAAATCCATATATGTGCGTCTGATGGCGGTAACGGCATTAGCTTTTGTTGGATCCCGTTTTCACCAGGTTTATAAGGTTGGTTATGCCCAATCTGGAAATAAATACTCAATGGCTTACATTTGCTTTGATCAATATTATTTTGGCAGGCCTTGTAAATGTTGATCGCAAGCCTCGAAAAGCAAAGTGGGTTTATCCGGGATTACTGCTTCTTTGCATTCTGATTGAAATTCCCATCTATTTTGATTCGACCACCCTGAGCTGGTGGCAGATATTTTCTCAATGGTTTACCTCATTATTGCTGAACATCATAAGAATGTAGTTTTTGGAACCAGATAAAGTGTGTATACTTTTTCGTTTAATGAAAAAAGGAAATCTGGATCGGATTGCTTCGTAATTTCTTAATGCCATGCCTACCAACAAAAAGGAATGATTTTATCGTTTTTTATTGTTTAGATATATGGTTCAAAGTAAAGTTTGTTTCATAAATTTCGAGAATAAAAGCTTTACATATTCATTACAAGAGATCTCTATATAATGATTGAGATTGAAAATAAAGACTACACATTTCCATTCTCAAAAGGTATACTGGCTCAAAGTATACAACCGACAGGTCTGCCGATAGATGACATTTACAAAATTGTGAGAGAAGTTGAAGATGCTCTAAAATCTGAAAAAACTCCTGTTCCGGCGCATGATGTTCATAAAAAAGTGGTTCAGGTACTAAGCAAAAAAGGGCTTGAAAAAGAGATAAGAAGATATAAGATAAGTCGTAAAATCGCTCTTATCGACAAGCCCCTGGTAATATTAATTGGCGGTACATCGGGAATTGGAAAATCCTCAATTGCTGCGGCCCTGACGCGGCGTCTTGGAATTGAACGAGTCATTGGAACAGATGAAATCCGTGAGGTGATGCGCTACACACTTCCGGAAGATTTACTGCCTGCACTTCATAAATCAAGTTTCGAAGCGGGCGAAACATTAGCCGGCCCTGATATCAAAGAAAATGTTTTAGTAGGGTTTACCAGGCAGGCCAGTATTGTTAACAGTGGCGTTCGGGCCTACATCAAAAGAACGGAAAAAGAAGGCTTGAAAGCTATCTTTGATGGTGTTCATCTTGTACCTGGCATGCTTGGTATTGACGAAGAAAACAGTTCCGTGATGATCTTTCATTATTTGTTGACACTCAGTGATAAAGAAGAACATATTCGGCGTTTTCATTATCGCAAGGAAGGAAATCTTCGAAATCCGGAGAGATATATTCAAAAAATTGATCGAATAAGATCGATTCAGAAGTATGCGATAACACAGGTTAAAGAAACTGATGCTAAGAAAATTGAAAATCTGAATAAAGGTCAAACAGTAACTGAAATAGTGGACGACCTGATAGAAAAACTTCCAATTCAAATTTCTGAAAACTATGACGAATAAAAAAGCACCTACAGACAAGCTGACTATTCCAATAAGGCGGTTTATCACCAAGCGACTCATATCGGTGGACCAGGAATCAACGATCAGAGAGGGTGCAACCAGAATGGTTGAGTTTGATATCAGTTCGTTGGGTATTCTTGATGACGAAAAAGTAGTGGGAATCGTAACTGATTCTGATTTGAAAAAAAGAGCACTCAGTGCCGGTAAGTCTCCCGATGATTCGATCAAAGATATCATGACATCTCCGCCAATTACAGTAGATGTAAATTCAACAATAGAGACTGTCCTCGACATTATGACCAGAGATCAAATCAAGCATGTTCTGGTTAGTGAAAGAGGTGAGGTTATAGGCATCACAACACTCAAAGATCTTAAAAATCTTGACCTTCAAGAGCTCGAAACACTTATTGCAAGAGACTAATCTGGATAAACCATGAAGATATTTCACTTTTCTGATATGCATGCCGGAAGTAAGAAACATTTCCGGGAAGAGAATATGCGCCATATTACAAAAGAGATTAATCAAGGTGATTATGACCTGGTCATATTTTCAGGTGATGCAACCAACGAAGGTCAGAGGCATGAGTATGAAAAGGCTTCTGAGATGCTTGACAAAATTGAGGTTCCTCTCATATGCATACCCGGCAATCATGATGCTCGTTCAGGTGGAATTAAATTATTTGAAGAGTACATCGGCCCTCAAAATGGAGTTCATGATTTAGGAGAAGCTGTTGTCATAGCGGTAAACAGCGCAGTGGGCGACAGTAACGATGGCAGGGTGGGCAGAGTAAAGTTTAACCTGCTGAAGGAGGCTCTTAATGAGCATAGTGAAAAACCTGTAAAAATACTGGCAATTCATCATCATATTCTTCCGATCCCGATGTCGGGCCGGGAGCGCAATGTATTGGCCAATGCAGGTGATCTACTGGATCTCATTCAAAAAGCGGACGTAGATTTAGTGGTTTCAGGACACCGGCACTACCCAAATGTCTACGATGTAGACGATACGGTGTTCATAAATGCTGGAACGGCATCCTCAAAAAAAACCCGCTATGGTGATGTTAACTCATACTGTGTGATTGATATTGACGAGACGAAGAAAAAAGTTACCACCAAACGCCTAAACGGTAAAAATACAGTTAGTAATTTTCCCAGAAAGACAAAAAAGGTATTTTCTGATTTTGGGTCTCGTGAGTTTCGTGCTATTCAGATGTCAAATACATTTTTTTCGGACAGTGACTCTTTCCTCGAACGTCACTGGAATCAGGCGGTTAAGACGATTGATTCTTTAGACCCAAATTTACTTGTTCACTGCGGAGGGATTGTGAAAGAGGGGTTGCCGGGTAATTACGACAATGCCATCAGACAGCTTAATAAAATTGATTATCCGATGGTATTTACACCGGCTGCCCGTGATATAAATTATATGGGATACCATTTATTTAACCGGCATTTTGGGGAACTTGACCAAGAGTTTGAGCAGGATGAGTTCTTTTTCCAGGGGCTGTCAACACCACAGTACGATTCCTCAATTGGAGTAATGGGCGATACAGAACGCGAGGCTTTGATTCAAAAAATGGATGATATTTCATATGACTTCAGGTGCGTGTTTCTTCACCACAACATTGTGCCAATTCCGCATAGCCGTGAGAAGGGGTTGCTTGAAGATGCCGGTGACCTTCTTCGGGAGCTTGTAGATTCAGACATCGATCTGGCGTTGACCGGAACCAGCTATCACCCGTTTGCAACTCGTGTAGATGGCATGGTAGTTGTGAATGTAAATTCCATCAGCAGTGCCTACCAGCGAAGCCGTTTTGGAAACTCTTTCAACTTGATCGACATATACCAAAAATCCATTGTTGTGTCAGAAGTAAGTTCATTCTGGGGAAAACGCCGATTGCTGGGTATATGGGAGCGATGATGAACTCATTCTGCTTCAGTTTAAAACAATGCATTTCTTGTGACACCATAACAAAAAAAATTATCTCCTCTATGCCAGGCAGGGATGTCGGCAAATATTATCTCGATGGTAAAGTTTATTATAGCTTATTCAATGTAAAAGAATGTAGTTTTCAAATAATTGTGATGTAAATCAATTACTCTTGATTGAATCTTTATGATAATCCAGCTAAAAAGATACTTTCTTAGCCTGCTTTTGTATAGATTAAAGTGAAAGATCTTATGTAGAAAAAGAGATCGGTGAAGAAACAGCATACCAGTAATTTTGCTGCTATGATTAAGTGCCCAGGCTTATCATGAAATAAAAAATAGTGAGTTGAAGCTATATGGAAGCGATAGGATTTATTACGGCCATCGCCATTATTTTATTTGCAAGGCTTGGTATGAGATTGTTAAAAAGGTATATGGAAACACAGAAAAAAGACGAGAAAAACGATTGATACGTTTCGTCTTCCTCGTTAATGAGATATCATAAATTGTTATTATTCTAATTCTCAGAATTACTTCGCCAGGTAAATCTCCAACTCTTCCAGTGATTTTCCTTTCGTTTCCGGGACAACTGTGATAATGAAGATCAAACCGGCTACCGCAAATACGCCATAAATCAGGAATGTGATTGAACTTCCAAAATTGGCAAGCTCCCAGGGAAACACAAGCTGCACCCCAAAGCTGACTGCCGAATTGATGAGTCCCACAAATGAGATAGCGAGCCCGCGAATGTAGTTGGGGAAGATCTCAGAGAAAAGTACCCACATGATAGGGCCGAGCGAGATGGCAAAGGATGCTACAAATCCAAGGATACAGATTAAAATTAGCGTAGCATTAATATCAGCCGCTGCCGTAATCAGCTGTGATTCATACGCTGCAGCAACATCATCACCCAAATTGGCCGAGAGTGCCTGTTTGAATGACAGGTCATTATCGTATACGACGCCTATCATCGGACTCAGCTGCTGCTGATTGATTTCTGCAGGGAGCTCTGTGATAGATTCTTGTTGCAGTGAATACGTTGCACTGCTAAATGCAAATGAGAGAACCAGCATGCAGAGTGCAATTCCCCCCACACCACCTATCAACAATGGTTTGCGGCCCAGCCTGTCGATGAAAAGAATAGCGAGTACGGTGAACACCAGATTGGTGAGGCCAACTAAAATTGCCTGAACAAAAGAGGCATCAGTGCCAATTCCTGTCTGTTCGAAAATAATGGGAGCATAGAAAAAGACGGCATTAATTCCGGTGATCTGCTGAAGAACTCCAATCACGATACCGACCAGGAGTACCAGCTTAAGAGCAGGCTTAAAAAGATCCCGTAGTGTTCGCTTCTCTTCATCTTTTTCTTTTTCAAAACTATTTTTAACCAGCTTATAAACCTCGCCGGCTTTTTCTTTTCCATTAACTTTGGTGAACACGTCCATGGCCTCGTCATCTCTTTCCTTCATCATCAACCAGCGCGGACTGTTAGGCACGAAGAAAAGCCCGATAAAGTAGAAGATTGCGGGAAGAGTTTCCAATCCGAGCATCCAGCGCCAGTTGTAGGTGTCGAACTGAAGGGCCTGGGCCCACGCCAGATCAGATTGGCCTAGCTGAAGTATCATATAGTTGGTGAAAAAAGCGACCGAGATACCCAGTACAATATTAAGCTGATTAATGGATACCAGGCTGCCCCGGATCTTTGTTGGAGCAATTTCAGCAATGTACATAGGAGCGACAATCAATGAAGCACCCACACCCAATCCCCCAATCATTCGCGCGATCACCAAAATAAGAAATGAAGGAGCGAAGGCAGACCCAATGGCAGAAATAGAATAGAGTATGGCAGCGAGGCTCAAAACCTTTTTTCGGCCCAGTCTATCGCTCAAAGGCCCTGCAATCATCATGGCCAGTGTAGCACTAAGTGTGAGCGAGGCCACGGCCCAGCCCAGCTGGATTTTGGTTAGCTCAAATTCAAGTTCAATAAACCGGTTGACACCCGAAATGACGGATGCGTCAAACCCCATTAAAAAACCACCGAGTGCCACAATGAGCGACACAACATACACGTATTTTTTCTGACTCATAGGATCTGTTTTTTTTCTTGTCTTTAGACCATTCCAACAGTTCCCAATGTATGTGAAAATTTTGAAGGACGATAGAAAAAATATGGCGCCCATTAATCTACAAATTTGAACTACAGTTAGAGGCTCAATTGATTGATAAAATTGAACCAGTATTTTTTGAAAGTACTCAAGAAAATCAAAATTAAGGCAGACGATCAGAACAGTTTTTTTGATCTCATTGATGGGGCTTTATATCTATCAGTGGTATGAGGTAGATAGAAATGTGGTAGTGCTTTGTTATTGAGATCTGTGATATGAAGGGCTGATAATGTACCATCTGATGTGTGATTGCAGTTTTGCATTTTGAAACTCATTGGGTAGGGACGACCCGTCGTTAACGACCAACTTGCCAATCACACAGAGTTTGCCAATCTTAATGCCTTTCGGAAACACCTTAAATTAAACTAGTTTAATGGCTAAGCCAACGTCCTGATTGTTTTTGGTTTGTGGCGGGATAGATTGAAGAGCTTTCTGAATGAATCGATAACTCATCACCAAAATGTGTCATGATGAACTCAAACGTAAAAACGAGCCAGGATATGGGAGTAATAATACTTTGCAGACAACCTCGTATATTTAATCTATTCAAAAAAACATGTATCGATTAAAGTGCCCCTGATTTTTTTGGGAATAATTATTAGGAGATGGGCATCAAAATCTTAATATGAACAAGAAAATCTTTACTCGGTGGAGCAAAAAGTGAGCTTTTAATGAGCAAAGCTCACACCTGAGAATAACAATCCAATCAAAAAAAAGGATTAAATGGCTGAACAATCCGAATTCAAACGTGATGTGGGTCTTTTTATGGCCGTCATGATTGGAATTGGAGCCATGATGGGCCCCGGAATTTTTGCTCTTCCCAGTGAAGTGGCCGGGTCTGCAGGTCCGCTGGGGATTCTGGCATATCTCTTTATGGGCATCCTTACCCTTTTCACTGCATTTAGCTACAGCGAACTGGGTGCAGCCATTCCAATAGCCGGAGGTGGGTATTCATTCACCAGCCGCACACTGCCGCGACCGGTTGCATTTCTTACGGGGTGGTTTTTTTGGATTGGGAATACACTTGCATGTGCGCTCTATGCAGTCATTTTCGCTCTTACTATTAAAGCCTATTTTTTCCCTGAGATCAGTGTAATTGTAGTGATCGTTCTCACGACGCTTGTGTTTACGGCCTCAAATTTTATTGGCCAGGCAGAGGCGCTTAAATTCATAACCGTTATGAATATAATAGAGCTGATTATACTGATCGGGGTTGGTATTCTGGGTGCGTTTCATGTTGAACCTGCGAATCTGAAGCCCTTTACTCCTATGGGTCTGGATCCATTACTTCCCACTATGGGTCTTATTTACATTTCGTACGTTGGGTTTGACTTGATCACGGTTGCTGCTGAAGAGATTGTTGAACCAGCCAAGAATATTCCCCGGGCAATCTTTATTACACTCGGAACCGGTATCGCTATTTATGTTTTACTGCTCTGGGTAATGATGGGGGTTGTAAACTATACGGAACTCGCAGAAACGAGTACGCCATTTATATTTATTTCGGACTATCTGTTTGGAGCGTGGGGCCGGTGGGCTGGTATTCTGGCAACTATCATGGCAAGTTTATCTGCATTTAGCGTTACACTGGGTGCAAGCGCAAGGGTACTCTTCGCGCTTGGCAGGGATGGTCATTTTCCATCTGTTTTTGCAAAACTTCATTCCAAATATAAAACGCCCCATATATCGCTGTTTGTATGTGCTGCCCTGGTAACCATTTTGGGAGCTTCAGGAATCGTGCGTTTGCTCGCTTCAGCAAGTAGTTTTGGATATTTGATTGCAATAGGTATCGTCAACTATACGGTGATTGCGCTCCATCAAAATATGCCGAATCTAAGGAAGCCGTTTAAAGTATTGCTGTATCCTGCCGTCCCGCTTATAGGTATCATTTCGTGCTGGTTTTTTGTGCCAATGCTCGAATTTCAAAGCATCATGTTGGGAACAGGTTTAACAGTATTTGGCGGTGTACTCTATCTATTACAACCTCAAAACCGGGCAGAGTTTTCTAAAATCCCTTCTTTTATAAAACAGCTAAAAATTAAATTCCAAACATATTGGAGACCATATATGAATATTCTGATTATTGGCGGCGGTAATTTAGGAACTAACATTGCAGACCGTCTTCTTAAAAAGGACGAATTTAGGATGGTGTTCCGGTCTGCAGAATACCAGATCACGTTCATTGAACAGGATGATGAACGGTGTGAAAAACTGGGAAAACGATATAATGTACCCATCTTTCAGGGCGACGGTACCAAACAAGAGATACTCGATCAGGTTGAACCGAAAAAAATGGATGTAGCTATCGCTGCTACAAACAATGATGAACGAAATTCAATCATAGCACTGCAGGCAAAACGGCTGGGTGTCAAAAAAGTGATTGCTATTTCCCGGGACCCGGATTACGTAGCTCTTTTAGAAGAGAACGGCATTGTTTGTATAAGTGCCCCGTATGCTACATCAGCAATGGTTGAAAACTATCTGGATCGTCCCATCATGGCAGACCTCTTCCAGATTGAAGGGGGTGTCGCTAATTTGATCGATGTGGAAGTTCCGGAAAATGGAGTTGTTGTAGATAAGGAAATTCAGGAGATAGATATTCCTGACCAGTGCGTCGTTGCTGCAATTATCAGGGATGATAAATTTGTAGTACCACGAGGTAAGACCAAAATTATGGAAAATGATCACGTCGTGATCGTTGGGCCGGAGGGTTTTATTCAGAAAGTGTACGAACTCTTTTCAAAGACAGTTAGCTGAATTCAGACGTATTTACTATTTAAACTGTAAATAGCCAATAGGTGGCCGGCTCCGATCCGAACTCGGGAACTACCGCTCAACAGCGTAATAAATGATACCACCTTCCCGATTCCCAAACAGAAATTCCGGGTTTCCATCGTTATCTAAATCTGTAATGTGTGGTGCAGAAAACTGTCCTGTCCGGAGTGTCACCGGCAGTTCTGCCTGTTCAAACTCAGGATTTCGGGCTGTCCCGATGTTTTCGAAATATTCAATGCCGTCAAGTTTAGAGCCGAGGAACAGATCAAGATCGCCATCATTATCGATATCATAGAGCGCAGGAACACTTCTGTGCTGAACCTCAACACTCGTGAATGCATCTTCGACAAGCTGAAAATCTGGTTCTAAAGCAGAGCCTTCATTTCTGAAATAGTGAACCCGTCCGCCGGATGATCCGAGAATGAGATCAAAATCACCATCACCATCGAGGTCTGCCAGGGCTGGGGCAGCGTTGCTTCCTCGCGGCAGTTCGAGCAACGTCTCATTTACCTCTTCAAAACCGTCGCCAGTGTTTTGATAGTAAGCCACACCACCTCGCCAACGTCCCAGCAACAGATCATCAAGCCCATCACCATTAAGGTCAGCCATTGCAGGAGCGTAGTGGTAGGCGTCAGGCAGATCCAGGATGCCAGATTGATGAAATTCCGGCGAGTTTGCTGTACCGCGGTTTTGATAGATGTAGACCAGCGAGGAATTTCGTTCACCGGGATCGATTTTGTTTGCAAGAAGCAAATCTTTTATGCCGTTGCCGGTCAGATCGCCGGTAGCAACCATACTTTCATTTCCCACATCGAGTGTGCTGAGAAATTGCTGTGTTTGGAGAGTGTAACGTCCTGCATCATTCTGATCGTAAAAATAGAAATTTTCGGCCAGAGTCTGATTGGCGTTATACGCACCGCCAAGTACGCCAAGGAAAAGTGCAATGTCACCATCAGCTCCCCAGGGCGTTAGAGTTGGTGCATTATATCCGCTGGTTTTAACCGGATTGCCGGATGGGAATGGCTGAGGTTCTCCGCGAAAATCTGGATCTGATGGAGACCCTTGATTTTCCAGAAGCAGAATACTCGGTTCAAAAAAATCACCCCAGAAAATATCCTGGTCGCCATCGGAGTCAATATCCATGAAGGCCATGGTATTAGCTCCGTGAAGGGTGCCAAACTGCTTTACGATCTCAATGTCTTCAAAACGCTCAGTAATTAACTCAAACCGCGGTATCATGTCATCGTCAAACCCGGCAGATTCGTAGCGAGTAACCGTTCCATCAAGCCGGCCGATAAACAGGTCCTTGAGCCCGTTGTTGTCAATATCCGTGACGTTTGGAATATTCTGGCGGTCTGAAAAGATAGGATCCCCGTTTACGTCTCTAAGCGTATCAGCCGCAAGCTCGAACTGAGGATTAGCTGCGGACCCGGAATTCCTGTAGTAACGGATGTAGCTATAGGGTTGTTCGCTGAGCAAATCCATATCACCATCGTCATCCAGATCTACAAAACGAAACCATTCCCCAATATCAAGGTCCTGAAATTTGTCGGTATTCCATGAGAGCCTATCGTTGGCATCCCAACCGTTATTTTCGAAATACTTGAGATCGTCGGTGTTCTCCTGGACAAACAGATCCGGGTATCCATCACTATTAATATCCACGAACTGAGGCCTTGGTGCATTAAAGCCGCCAAGAAATGGAAAGTCCAGCTTGTTGCCATTTTCATCAAATACCGGAAAGGGATTCACCTGTTTCCTGAATCTGTCAGAAGATTCTGAAGTGGTCTGTTGAACGGTAGAACATCCGGAGAGGAGAATGAGTAATAGAAGTGGAAGCGATAAAAATCGGTAAGTCATATCGTAACTAATAAACTAATAGTTGATTTAATTAAATCTGGTTTAATTCCGCGTGCCTCTGGGTCGAAAAAACGAAAGCCCCCTTAGAAGGGGGGAAGCGATCCCGACGGTTGTCGGGAGAGCTGGGGGTTGACCGTCGTAATCATACATGGTTCAAGACCTTATTTTATTACACAATTGATTATCTCCCAGAGTCCTCCGCCAGCTGGCAGAGGGACACTTCACAAAGAACTCATAAATGATAAAAAAGTGTTGGAGGCTAAATTTATACTTCGGGGGCTCTGCCCAGAGGCAGTTTATTCCTTCAGCGTTAAGGGGCTCAACTGACTTTTATTAAAGTGCATTGGTTCCTATGCCTGAAGGATAATTTTCAACTTCTATGATCTTCTCGATTTCCCGCGTCTCAGTATTTATGACGACGACCGTTCCGCGGAGGTCGTCACCCGCTGAACCTTCTGGCTGATATGTGCCGTCAAGATTATTATTTGTTACAAAAAGGTACTTACCGTCTTGCGACAATACAGCTCCGTGAGGCTGGGCCAAACCCTCACCTGTAATTGTGTCTTCAAGCGTTCGGGTTTCCATATTCACAACTGAAACTGAATGATCCTGCTTATTACCGAAATAGACATAGCTTCCATCCGGAGAAAAAACAGGGTGCCACGGCATGGCCCCGACTTCGATCATATCAATCACCTCAGGATTCATTGGATCGCTGATATCAAAAACCAGAAGCTGACCCGATACCTGTCCGGTAGCAACCATTAAATCGCCGTCAGGATGAATGGCGAAATTCACGAATACGTGAGTATTGCCATCTACGGTTGTCAGGCTCGATTCGTCCTCATTAGTGTTGATGGATAAAATCTGGTTAGACGACAGGCTCCCAACAAATGACCATTGGCCATCCGGTGTAGTAGTGAGTGCGTGCGGACGATTGAAGAAGAGATCAATTTCATCAGAAACAGACATGTCTGATCGATTGACTACGCCGTAACTCTGTGGCGGATTCACAGCGCTCATAGACCGGCCAACGTACAGCAGATCTTCCTGTGGGTGAAGTGACATCAGGCCGGGAACTTCCAGTTCTGCCTGGGCGATGAGCTCATTTTCACGGTTAAATTTCAAGACTCTGTTTTCACCAATAAGTGTTACATACCAAAACGAACCATCAGACTCCGCGACGGCGTGATGGGGTTTGGCATTCGAAGTAAAACCAAGCTCCTGCAGGTCAATCGTGTCCGTAATCGATTGAGTTTCAGCATCAATAACTGTAATGCTGGCTGAGCCCTGGTTACATACGTAAATGTGTTGTGAGTTACTATCACTCTGTGCAAGCAAAGTGGCACTGATGGTTAAGGCCAGGGTGATCGAAAGTAATAGTCGAGAAAAGTTAAACAGTCGGGTGATCATAGCTTCGGTTCATTTATGACAATTTAAACAGATGCAATTAATACAAGTGTACTGCATCTAAAAGATTACCTGTTTCGGAGCATTCATGTTCCTGTTGCATATAAAAAAGGCAACTTTAAGCCGTCTCCGTTTAGAGAAACTCAAAGCTGCCAATATTTATTGTGCTAACCTGTTAGTCACGATTTGCATCAAGGATAAACAGGCCTTCATTTCCACTCGTCATAAGTATAATATCATCGAAGTAGGGGAAATTACTCCAGGTTCCGGAGAAACCGGCAGCATCCTCCACAAATGGATGCGTATCAAAATACCCGACTCGCTGTGGTTCTTCAGGATTTGTAATATCTATTACCTGTAAACCACTCACATAATTAGACTGATACATTGTATTACCCAGAATATACAGGTTGTGGTCGGATGCAGGATTGTCGACGTAAAACTCATCCACAAACTGCGGATCATCCAGGTCGCTTACATCCCAGATAATTGTTCGGGTTTGGTCTACAAGACCGGTCAGCTCATCGAGCTCATCATTCTGGAAAAAGTACTTATGATCTTCGGTTAACCACCCTTGATGAACATAAGCGTGATCCGGGTATGAAGCCGTTGAGAGTGCGACCGGATTTTCTTTGTCGGTCACATCAGCAATACTGATGGCTGTTTCATTGGCACCCAGGCAAATCTCCTGTCCCTGGTGCTCTTCATCAGGTCCATTATAAATTACACACTGTGCATCGTGCGTGTACCCAGTGCCGCTTCGACCTGTGGATGGATCAGCAAAACAGCCTGCAAATTCCGGATTGGCTGGATCTTCGAGGCTGATCATGTGCAAGCCCCCACCGCAAGTTTGGCCTCCACCGCTGCTTCCAACAGCAAAAGCATAGCCGGTATCTTCGTTAATCACGATGTTGTGAACGCTATTAACATTGGTATAAATGTTGGTCTCTTCAAAGAGAATGGGCTCGCCATCGAATTCCCGAAGCTGAGTGAGGTCGAGGACCTGCATACCGTGCTCGCGAGAGTTGTCAGCAACGATATACACATAGTTCTGATACACTTTCATGTCGCGCCAAGCACTTGGCTGACCTGTTTCGGTAAGCGGCAGGTTACCGATATAGATTGGGTTCAGTGGATCCGTAACGTCTACGAATGATGTACCTTCATTTCGCCCGACAAGAGCGTAGTTCTTGTCTGTTTCAGGATCCGTCCATCCCCACATATCATTAAGTCTTACACCACGGTCGCCGCCAATGGCACTGATAGGCAGAAAAGAGATCAAATCTACGTTTTCACAAAGATACCGATCAGCTGAACCGTCGTTACAGGCAACACGGTTTCCGGTAATCGGCTGCAGGACATCATCGCCTTCACCGATCAAAATTTCCTGCGTCATCCACATTCCGGAAGCATCACGCTCCATGATTGCAGCAGACCCGGCGCCAAAGTCAGTACCCGTAAGTCCGACAACTGCCAGGTCTCCATCAACGGCAAGCGTTCCGGCGAAGCGGTCGCCTTCCTCCTGGTCAGATCTCATTTTTGATACACTGCTCCAGTTACCGTCCGCATCTCGCTGAAATTGGTAAATGGCACCTGCACCGCTGTCGGCATTCGGAGCACCAATCCAGACAGACCCATCAGCAAATTCAATGGCACTGCCAAACGCATATCTTGATTGTCCATCAAACGCCATTAATCGGCTGCTTTCCATCCATTCGCCTGATTCTTCATCCATCGAGAAAATGATAACTGCTCCTGTAGCTGCGCTATGTCGAGGTGCACCAGCAAAAATATGCCCGTCCATCATAGCGATTGTAGCGCCAAAATAACTTCTTTCATCCGCTTGTCGGCTTTGAAGGGTAGATGTATGATTCCATTCATTCCCATCATTCTCATAAACTTGCAGTACGCCACCTTCACGTTGAGGTGCGCTTACCACCATGTAATTGTCTTCCATCGCAAGTTCTGATCCGAAGTTAGAGCCGGAGGTATCAGGATTTGCAAGAGTAGCAACTTCAGTCCACTCACCGTCTGATCGCTGAAAAACTACCACTGCACCCGTTCCATCAGCATGGCCGGGAGCTCCAACAAAAGCGTGATCACCATCCAGAAGAACGCTTGACCCGAAATCGGTCTCTGTGGTATCATTTAGCGACAGAATTGCGGTTTGAGTCCATTCACCGTCACTCATTTCAAAAATGTATGCGGCACCGCGATCATCATTCGTACCGGATGCTCCAACAAGGATCATGTTTCCATCAGTTGAAAAAACAGAACCGAAACTGTTGCCAATCTCACCGTCAGATGCCGACAGAGTAGCCGACTCTTCCCATGTGTCACCATTTTTAACGAACTGATACACAAGGCCTGGCTGGTGATAGTTGGAGGGTTCTCCGATTAAAATGGTTCCGTCCATGATATCAACAGAACGTGCAAACCCCTGCATCGCTTCAGATTCGCCATCGGCTGTAGACTGTGCGTATAGCGGTGCAGTTAAGAGTGAAAAAAATAGAATGGGGACAAATAGAATAAGTTGTCTCATAAGTATGATTGTCAATTTGATCTGATCTAGTGAAATTCGACAGTGTGGTTTGAGCGCCTAAAATACAATTTGATTTGCAATTTGGTAGCGATTAAAGTTTTAAAAGTTTTAAAAACAGTATTTCATTCCCTGTAAGCACGCTGTACTTATCTTTGGCCATAATTACTCATCATTTTAATGAAAGGCTTAAAAAATAGTTTTGTTTCAGAGTCATCAATTTTTAAAATGAAAAAATGTGATAGATAGCCGGGTTCTCCCTTCGTCCTTTTTTGATTGGTATATATGATTCATTAGAATTTAATTGTTAAATCACCAAAGATCACACGCTACGGTCAGCAATGGGTGATGCGTGATCATATATTTAATCAGAGATCTCTTTCTTAGAACAGATACCGTCAATTGATTATAACTGCAATGCTGGTGCTTGTTTCCTCCATTCTTTTTTGGGATGGATTTGGCCATGAACATAACCTGAGCCGAAATTCATAGAATAAAGCGTACAGGGTGTTAAATATTTCGCTTCACTCAGAAAGATTGTATAAGTCGTTAAATAGAAACGTGTTTTTCCATATTACCAAAGCAGATTGAACAATAATAAAGTTTATTAACTGCGCAAGGCAGCTCGATATATCATTTATGCGACTGATTGCATCTGATAGTCATGAATTGATTTTAAATTTAAAAAAATGAGTATCGGTCATGACTAAAACAGCGGGTCGTTCCGTAAGATTTTAAGCAATAGCTGATACAAATTGTCCTGCCTGTAGTTATAGCGAAATTCACACTCTTTAAGATGGTATTTATAAGTAGAGGAGTGAATTCCCTTAAACTTTGAGAGCCTCGACTTCGCGTTTCCCCAAAAGCTTTCAATCCTGTTTAAAACTTTTCGTGATGACTCACTTTTACTTTCTTTTTTTCTTAAAAAAAGATGTTTCCCGGTTTTGACGTCTATCATCAGGTCGAAATGGTGCTGGTATTGAGTTTTAAGATCACCGGTATTGCCGGTTTCTGCGATAGCAGTATAAATCTTGCTCTCGTACTCTTTTAAAAGAATGTAGCATTCGTCTATTTTGATGGTTTCCTCAATTGAATAGACACGTAGCGGCAGAGGAGACGTGGACTCGGAGAAGTGCGCAATTTTTCGTCGTATTTCAGTAAGGTATCGGTTGATGGTATTCCGGTTCAAACCCGTCAGCTCAGCAATTTGAATAGCTGTTAAATCAAGAGAAAAGAACCGGACAATCTCACGAAATTTCTTCTCACTTATTTTTGAACGGTTTACATACTTATTATTCATTAAAAGGCATTGGTTTACAACGAATTTAATATTCTGTTATAGTCATGACCGAAAAATCAGTTGTTTTCTAAACGGCTTTACTATGCATGTTATAGGCGTTTTTATTTCTATTTAGATTAAGTCTAAATAAACTTGAATCCTTAATTACGGACTCTGAAAAAAAAACGCAACTAAATTTTAATGTTTAAAACTCTTCTTTTCTCTCTTTTGCTCAGTGCTGTCTCAATGTCGGCAGCGGCTCAGGCGGTATCGGGAATCGTGACAGATAATAACGGCAATCCGCTGAGTGATGTGCATGTAAAAGCAGGCACCGGAGAGGCATCCGTGACAAATGCGGGCGGCGAATTCACAATTTACTTTGACGAGTTGACAACCGACCGTATAACGATGACGGCAACACGAATAGGGTACAGGTCTGAAAAGAGAACCATCACCAAAAGCGATATTGCCGCAGATAAGCAGGTGTCATTTGTTTTAAGGCAAACAATCTATGAATCTGAGACGATGGTTATTACAGCCACGCGGACGATGAAAGATATAGAGGATGCAAGTATTCCTGTGAGCGTCGTGTCAGGTGAGGAGATAAATCGATCCGGTAGCATGCGTCTGAGCGATATTCTTAGTGAGCAGACCGGTATGCAGATTGTTAATGATCATGGCACAGGCATCCAGGTACAAGGCTTTGATCCGGATTACACGCTGGTTATGATCGACGGCAATCCTGTAATCGGCCGCACAGCCGGTACGCTTGATTTATCTCGTGTATCTGTTCGGAATGTGGAACAAATAGAAATTGTAAAAGGCCCGTCGTCTGCTCTCTGGGGGAGTGATGCGCTTGCCGGTGTTATTAACATTATCACGGACCGTAACTCTGATCCGTTTTCAGGAGCTTTTACCACAAGATATGGCGAGAATAACACGCTTGATTTGAACGGCAGCTTATCCGTAAATAAGTCGGGGTGGAATAATGATATATCTATTAACCGAAACAGTTCAGCGGGTTACTCACTCGACCCTGTTTCTGCATCACAAACCGTACCTGAATTTCAAAACTACACGATTCAGTATAGTACATCGTATGAGTTATCTGAGAAGCTGGAGTTTGAAGCGGATGTTAGGTACTTCAATGAATCTCAGCAAAACAGTAGTTCGATCACCGACGGTAATGGCAGGCGGCAGTTTTTGACCAGTGAGGCAGATCAGCAGGATTTCATAGCAACACCATCGTTCTCTTATTCGCCTGTAAGTCGCCTTACTTTTGACCTGGAGTGGACAAACAGTTTCTATGAAACACGGTCGGAGCTCACATTCCGCGAGACTGATGATCTTTATGAACTAACAGAATTCAGCCAGTACTACAATAAGCCTGAACTGCGAGCCGGTTACCGGTGGGACAATGCCCATCACAGTATGCTTGGAAGCGGCACTATTTTTGAACGGCTTGATGCAGAAAGGTATCCGGGCCAGCCAAACTTTACCACGATCTTCCTGTTTGTACAACACAGCTGGACCCCAACCAATGGCGTTGAGTTAACAGGCGGCCTCCGGTTTGATGCACATAGCGAATATAGTTCACAATGGAGCCCGAAACTATCTGCAAGGTACAAGGCAAACGACTGGATTCAATTCCGCGCATCAACCGGGCGTGGATTTAAAGCTCCTGAATTTCGTCAGTTATTTCTCGACTTCACCAATTCCACTGCCGGTTACAGCGTATTTGGCCAAAGCACGGCTGTTGATGGAATCAGGCGTCTCCAGGAGGAAGGCAACATTGCTCAAATTTTGATGCCAATTGACAATTTGGATCAAATAAGGGCTGAATCATCATGGGCGGTCAATGCGGGATTTGATATCGATCCTGTTTCAAATATCAGGGTTAGGGTTAACCTGTTTCAAAATTGGGTTAGCGATCTCATAGAAACGGCTCCCGTTGCGAGAAAAACCAATGGGCAATCCGTCTTTACCTACTTCAATGTTGATGAAGTCATCACCAGGGGAGTAGAGTCTGAAATCAGAGTTACTATTTCTGATCGGCTTAGAGCATCTGCAGGGTATCAGTTACTGGATGCAAGACGAAAGATTGTTGAAGATCGCACCGTCCAGGATGACCAGGGTGAAATCGTCGAGCAAACCGACATTAGCTATGAGCCTATGTTCAACCGTTCTCGCCACTCTGGCAATGTTAAACTCTTTTACGAGGCAGAAAATGGCTGGGGTGCCAACATAAGGAGCACACTTAGAGGGCAGTCTGGACTATTCGATTCCAACGGCAATGAGTTTGTAGATGACGGCGAGTATGTCTCAGGCTATTCCGTCTGGAATGCAGCAGTTTCGAAAGAGCTGATTGGTAACATAACAATTCAGGCCGGCACAGATAATCTTTTCAACTACACAAATATCAATCAGCCCTACCTGGCGGGGCGCCTCTGGTATGGCCAGGTGACAATGAACTTTTAAAAAGCCAATCCCTTCCGCGGTTAAGCGGAAATCAATTAAATAAAAACCAACAATAAAAAGCACAACAATTAGCAATGCTTCAAAAAAATATACTTTTAACGCTATCTATATCATTATTTGTTCTAATCTCTGCCTGCAGTGACAGCATGACGGGAACCGAAGATGAGATGGTGTCTGAGATCGACATTCAGACCATAGAAAATCTACATGCCCCGTTCGATCGAGATAATCCTGATGCTTCACCCTTCATCTACTTTAGCCTGGAATCAGGTGAAGTGGTTGAGTCCAGCGAAGCCGATACCAAGAACTGGGATATCGCTTTCCGTGGAACATCAATCCTGGTGAACTCCGGATCCAGCGGTCCCGGTAAGGCCGGCGCCATCATGTTAGACGTGGAATTCAATAACGTTGAAATTGCTCCAACTGACGGGTACAGTGTCGACAGTGAAGATGAGCCGGCAATTAGCGGAAGTGGTGGATGGTACACCTACACTGGTAATGGTAATCCGGCACATGCTGTCATTGCACAAGATGATGTGACTATCATTCTTAAGACCGCCGGTGGCAACCACTATGCCAAAATGCACATTATGAGTTATTACGAAGACAGCCCCGACACCAGCACGGATGACTTTGCAAATTTCCAAACACGTCCCGAAAGCCAGTACTACACGTTTAAGTACGCGCTGCAACAAACAGAAGGGCTAAGAGAGCTGAAATAATAGAAAATTTAAGGAGAAGTCGTGGGCAACCGTCATTGCCTGTGACACCCTCTTAGTTGAAGTACATCCGGGATTGGCACTCATATTATTTACCAACCATCAAACCATAATCTTTAATTTTATAACTCTAAAAATAACCCACATCATGAAAAAAGTTATCAAAAGCTGCATATTGAGCATGAGCATTCTGTTTTTTGCTATAAGTGCATGGGCTCAGCAAAGCGAAACCGGTTTCCTTGTCATCGCGCCTGATCGCGGATTCATGGGCAACCAGGAGGTTCGGGATATTCATACCACATTTAGTGAAAACTACTTGTCAAGCCTGGCATTTATTACAAGCGAAGAGACCGACCGTTTCCTAAGTGAAGGAATTATGAAGCTGACCGAAGAAGGAGTCAGTGAGATTGTTGTACTTCCACTGTTTCTATCAGAGTACCACCCGCATTATAAGCTTGCGAAAGAGCGTCTGACAGGTGCCGGTCTAACGGACCTGCCTTTGGAATTTGCCGGAACCATGAGTGAAAGCTATCTGACAGCAGAAATTCTGGTTGAAAGAATAAGCGAACTAAGCGAAAATCCAGCTGAGGAGTCGCTCGTAGTCGTGGCAACCGGCGCATCAAACGAGGATGAAATGGACGGCATCAAGGCCGATGTAGAAAACGTGCTGCACATGAATCATGGATATTACAACTTCAATAGTGAATCGGTGATCGTTTTTGATGAACGCGGCGGACGGTCGGAGGCGTCACAGGAAAGACTTAGTGAGAAGCTGACATCTATTCAGGATGAAGGATTTAAACCTCTGGTTGTGACCTTTGATCTCACGCCAAAGCTGGATGGTATGATGGCATTTGGGTCATGGATTCGGCCACTGATAAGAAATCACGGGGCACTATACAATGGCAACGATATCACGCCACATGAAAACGTGGGCCTTTGGCTCGCAAAACAGGCGAATAGCTATCTGCCGGTAACCAAAGAGAATCTCGGCGTGATCTTTATGCCTCATGGTTCAAACTACAACTGGAACCGCACGATGATGGATGCTATCGATGAAATGCATGAAGAGTACATGATTGAACACGCATTCAGTATGGGCGATGCCACACTCGTTGATCGCGCAGTTGAAAAACTAGAGGCCAGGGGTGCGACTGCTATTACGGTGCTCAGGATCTTTTCTCTCGAATCAAGCTTCAAAAATTCCATCGAGTATACGCTGGGTCTCAGCGATCAGATGGGGCACGGTGGCATGATGCACATGATGACTGGCCCGCCAAAGCGCGTGGTTAGCAGCAGCGAATTTTATACTACCGGCGGACTTGAAGACTCACCGCTTTTTGCCGAGGCACTGCTCGATCGTGCGATTGGTTTGAGCGAGAACCCTGAAAAAGAGACCGTCGTTATTGTAGGGCACGGCACGCGTACCGAAGAGGGAAATACTCGCTGGATGAACAACCTTGAAACAATAACCGCCCACATGGAAAAAACAGCGGCAGAAATGGGCTACAACTTTAGAGATTTTAAATTTGAAAACTGGCGGGAAGACTGGCCTGAACTTCGCGACAAACACATCAATAATGTACGCGAAATGGTTAAAAGAGCATCAGAAGATGGCGGTACCGCTATTGTTGTCCCTGCGAGAACAACGAAAGGCGGTCATGCTCAGCGATGGCTTTCTGACCTTGACTTTAAACACAACGGCGAAGGGTTTGCTCCGCATCCGCTATTTGTAGAGTGGGTGGAAGGTTTGATTCAGGAATCGCTTAATCATTTCAATGCGGATAATGATATTTCATCAGAGCTGACTGAGCAATCTGTAGAAATGCTGAATCATCACAGTCATTAAGCATACCATTTCAGTAACAACATAGATTGAGGGCTTTGAAGGCATTATCTAATATCCATCAAAGCTTCTCAATCTTATATTTTTCACTTTCTTGTATATTCCCCACATATACTATTTAGGTCTGATAGTGATTGAAAAAAGATGCAATCATCTGGGGACATCTCTCTGTGATTACGGATTACAAACTGATATGACTATGTTAGATGCCTTATCATGTATTTGTACTCATAAACTGATTTTAAAAATAAGATGAAACCAAACAACACGACTCTATTCAGTTCAATTCTGTTTGTTACACTTTTCACGTTTTTAGGGATTTCCTGTTCATCTGATAGTGATTCAGACTCAAATGGAAGAGTTGAGAATTATCAGAGCGCGATCGAAGAAATACCACTGATCTACCACATGAGCTTCATCAGCCGTTATGCCAAAAAGCTATATTTTGCTGGAGAAGCTGAGAATTGGGAGCTTGCCGATATTTACAGCCATGAAATTGAGGAGATTTCAGCTGAAATTGTTTCAAGAGGAGAGATGCACGATGGCATTAATATCAGCGAGTTGATGGAGGCGATATTGCTTCCACAAATTGAGCAGCTGGAAGAGGCGATCGATAGCGGAGACCGGGAGATGTTTATAGATCGCTATAATGTGATGATCCAGTCGTGCAATAGCTGTCATGAAGCTTCCGATTACGGAGCGGTGAAAGTTGCCGTACCTGACATAAATCCGTATGCCCAGGATTTTAGCGCTGAGAAAGACAGCTGAAGTTTGTAATCGACTTTGAAGGCTGAATTTAATTTTTTGAATAAGGTGTCCAATAACCCATATATGCAGACGTTAAGCACATTAAATTGACCAGCTTTCCTTCATACGACTTACACAGAAAAGTCGTATTTTAGGGAGCTAATCGAGAAAAACGAATTGTATTATGAGTTCTAAAGGACGTGTTCTTGTGGCCATGAGCGGCGGAGTTGATTCATCCGTTGCTGCTGTGATGCTGCATGAACAAGGATATGAAGTGATCGGAATTACCATGAAAACCTGGGATTACCACCGAAGCGGTGGAAATAACGGGAAAGAAACAGGATGTTGCACCGTCGAGTCGATGAACGATGCCCGTCATATTGCCGTGAAATATGGTTTCAAACACTTTATTGTCGATATCCGTGATGAATTCGGCGATTGGGTTATCGATAGGTTCGTGGATGAATATACCAGTGGCCGCACACCCAATCCATGCGTGCTTTGTAATACACATATCAAATGGGCGGCGCTTCTTCGCCGGGCTGATAACCTTGGGTGTGATTACATCGCAACCGGACATTACGCCAACGTCCGCGAAGAAAATGGACGCTATGTGATTAGCAAGGGTAAAGACCACGACAAAGATCAGTCGTACGCGCTTTGGGGTGTTCAGCAAAAGCATCTTGAGCGAACCATATTTCCGCTCGGAAAATATCGAAAAACGGAAATTCGCCAGATAGCGGAAGATTATGGTCTGCTAAATGTGGCTAATAAGCCGGACTCGTATGAAATCTGCTTTATTCCCGACAACAACTATCACAGGTTTTTAAATGACCGGGTAGATGGACTTGAAGAACGCGTTGCCGGCGGTAGTTTTGTGGACAAGTATGGCAAAATTGTCGGCAAGCATAAAGGCTATCCTTACTATACGATTGGCCAGCGGCGCGGCCTCGATATTGCGCTCGGGTACCCCGTATACGTAACAGATATCGACCCTGTGAATAATGTTATTACTATTGGCGAAAAAGAAGACCTTATCAGTACCACTTGTAAAGCAAAGGAACTCAACCTTGTAAAATATGATGAAATTCCCGGCGGGTCGATGGATATCGTAGGTAAAATACGATACAATGATGCCGGTGCATCGGGAATAATCACACAGATTTCGGATGATGAAATTAAGGTTCATTTTCCGGCTGGACGCGAGGCTATCACACCAGGGCAGGCGATTGTATGCTATGAAGGGGATGATGTAGTTGCTGGCGGATGGATTCACAAAGTGAATATTGAAATGAACCAGGAAGAGTCCGTAACGGCCTGAAACTTTTCTCTTTATTACAGGTCTAAGTGTATATATTCCACTAACACAAATAAATTTCCATGAAACGACTGTTTACTCTACTAATTTTTTCCATGCTCTGTTCTTTGTGGGCAGTACCTGCTTACTCGCAGTTTGAAGGTGAGGTGTCGTTTGTTCTCGAACAGTATCGACCGGTTGGTTCTGAGCCTTCAAAATTTAAACTCACATCTTCAAATGATAGAATTTATATCGCTTCAGAAGCAGACGTGAATGTGATTACAGGCCTTAAATCTGATGGAGTGCTTATTCGCAATGATTTACAGGATTTTGTGTTTAATACCGGGCAGAACGAAGCGCTGAAAGTGACAAAATCAGATCTTGACGGTGTGATGAATATGATTGAGCGTTTTTCCGGGGCGACAGCTTCTTCCGGTGATGAACAGTTCGACTGGGAAAAGCGTATTATTGAAACCGATAATCGAAAACAACATCTTGGTTACGACGTGCAGGAGATCAGGTTGATGGGTGAGACTGTTGATGACTATGTTTCGATCTGGCTCACGCAAGACATAAAGATACTCTGGGGAATTATGACAAATGTCTGGAACAGAGCAGGTGATCGGTTTCTTGATCCTGACTTTCCTATCGAATTGGTGATGAATTCAAACAGTTTTCCTCTTTTAGTTGATGTTTACGATAACGGTCTGCTTGTCGCGAAATTTGAGTCAGTAAATATTGATACAGAAAATTTTGATCGTTCTGTTCTTGAACTATCGGAGCAAAAACGATTGGTTAGTCTCACCGAAATAATGATGAATATGTTCAGGTAAAATATATTGATCATGCTAAGATACTTGGCTCCATTTGTGCTTCTTTTAATGTTTACTGCATGCAGTTCCCAAAAAAATGCGGTTAACGATCTTTCGGAAGAACTTACACTGGAGCAACAAGCTGCCATTGCAGACGAAACAATTGCAAACCTTCTCAATGAATACAGGCCTTGCTACAATGATATGATGGGCGTGAAAGTTGCAGAGGTAGCTCGCTCTATTTCATTCGGCAAACCTGAAAGCCCTCTTGGAAATCTTGTTGCTGATGCACTTCGGTTTCGCGCTGCACGTGAGACGCGTACATTTGTAAATTTGGCAATGATTGGCGAGAGCTCGTTTCGATTGAACCTTGAAGAGGGTGACCTGACAAGAGGAGAGATACTGGAATTTATGCCCTACGATAATTCACTTGTACTTCTAAAGTTAAGAGGTGAGAGCGTTTACAGACTCAGTCAGGAAATAGCGGGGCGGGGCGGAGTACCCGTGAGCGGTCTTCGCTTTCGCCTGGAAGGTAAAACTGCAAGAGATGTACTGGTCAATTCGGATATAATTGACCCTTCTAAACACTATTGGCTGGCCACGAGCAGCTGGGTTGCTAATGGAGGCGAGGATTTTAAAGCTCTCCGGGAACATGTAGACCGTATTGAACTGCCGCTTTCAATCAGAGACGTTTATCTCGACTATTTCAGCAATCAGCGGACCATTGATCCTGAAATTGAAGGGAGAATTCGGTAGTGATAGACAGACGCACCTTTTTAAGACAGGCGATGACTATCGGGGCTGGAACATTGCTCACAGGCAGTACATTGTTTAAAAAGCCACGGGCTGAAAGTAGTATTACTATTCTTTACACAAATGATACACACGCCCGACTAGATCCATTTCCAAAAAACGCTACGCAATATGCGGGTCTGGGTGGCATTGCTCGGCGCGCCAATCTTGTAAAGGAGATACGGAAACGCGAAAAGCATGTTCTGCTGTTCGATGCCGGTGACGTATTTCAGGGAACGCCCTGGTTTGATGTATACGGTGGTGAAGTGGATTTGAAACTGATGAGCAAGATGAAGTATGACGCCATGGCCGTCGGTAACCATGAGTTTGATAACGGGCTTGAATCATTTGCAGATTCTGCATCCAATGTAGACTTTCCGATTCTAGCCGCCAATTATGGAACCAGAAATACACCGCTTGATGGGGTTATTCGCAGGTTTATTGTAAAAGAATTGGCAGGTATTAAAGTTGGAATTTTTGGGTTGGGTATAGAACTGGATGGAGTTGTTGATCCGGCGCTCTATGGTGCGGTAAAGTCAAGAGATGCGATCATCTGGGCGGAAGGGATGGTCAGAAGCTTAAGACAGTTCCACAATTGCGATATCGTAATTTGTTTGAGTCATTTAGGATATCGTTATGGTGATCCCCGCAGAATGGATGATGTAAGGCTCGCCGGTATGGTAGACGGTATCGATCTGATAATTGGCGGACATACGCACACATTTTTAGACCGTCCGGATATTGTAGCAAATCCATCAGGCTCAAAAACAGTTGTCACTCAAATGGGGCACAGTGGTATTCGGCTGGGCCGAATCGATATTACTTTACCATCCTACCTTGAAAACGGCCCATACGGTAATGGTTTCTCTTCTGATTATTATACGATAGGACCAGCGTAAGGCCTGCGTAGAGCGGGTCGCCGACCCGCTTCTTATGAACCAAGCAAATTATTGAGACCTCAGATAAAATGGTGAGCTCAGTAAACTTAGTCTCTTTATAAACACGAAATCGGTTTACTGCATTTTTCCCCTCGGCTCAGCGAACCAAGATACAAAGAAAAAGGGCTGCCATTTATAAAATAAAATAGCAGCCCTTTCAGGGGAATAAGATGAGATTTTACTCTCATTTTTTATAGAACGATTAAGGCTGGAAAAAAATTGCAGGCTGATTTAAATCGATTAATTTTGCTGTCCGAGATGATGCATGCTCCGGCAGGCTGTGGTGCCCCGCCTTTGGGTTCAAGTGTCACTGCAAACGTATTGGATACGTCAGAAGGTGATTCGTTCAGTTAATCAATTTTGTAGAAAAGATCGGATGAGCTTTGTTCAAATGATAAAATTCCGGCGCTCACAGGTGATTGCTGATCTTTTATCAACCATAGCTGGTAATCTTTATCTTCAGCAGGTTGCGGAGAACTTTGCAAATAATCCCGAGTAGTATTTTACTGATCAGTTCATAAAGCTTTTTCAAAGCAAGTTTATCACCATTCTATACCGGTATCATCCACTCACGTTCTTTTTCAGCGGTGATCCGGCAAAGCCAAAAATTTGCAGAATAAACTGTAGTATCAAGGGAGGTGTCTTATAAACGCAGTATAAAAAGAGCAGGATTGAAAGTGACTTAAGATACCGTCATGGGGATAGCTCTATTTTGGATTCTTTAGTCGAAAGAATATAGTTTATCTTTTGTGCAATCATAAACATGGTGTGACATTTACTCTTACTCCAAAAAATTAATTCTACTATGCCCTCAGGACTTTTTGCGATTCTGGATGATGTTGCAACACTAATGGACGATGTTGCCATGATGAGCAAAGTCGCCGGTAAGAAAACAGCCGGCCTCATTGGTGATGATTTAGCCGTAAATGCTGAAAAAGCCTCAGGGTTTGTGTCCGCCAGAGAGCTCCCCGTGTTATGGGCTATTACCAAAGGCTCATTTATCAATAAGCTGATAATCCTGCCTGTAGCTTTTCTTCTAAGTGCTTATATACCGATCGCTGTAACTGTCATTTTGATCATGGGCGGTATTTATCTTGCCTATGAAGGAGCCCACAAAGTTTATGAGTATGTGTTCCCACACCCCCATAAAAAAGATGCACCAAAAATTGAAAACATCTCCAAAAAAGAGGTGCTTGCAAGAGAGAAAGGGAAAATAAAATCAGCAATCATTACAGATTTCATACTGTCAGTAGAAATCGTGATTATCGCACTTAGTTCTGTATCACAAAGCCCTCTGCTGACTCAAATCATTGTGGTTAGCGTGATCGCTTTTGTAGCAACAGTGGGGGTATATGGTATCGTAGCAATCATTGTTCGTATGGATGAGTTTGGCACCCGACTCATAAACATGAATAAAGAAGAAAACAGCTTTTCCGACAAAGCCGGCCGATCGCTGGTCTGGGCACTCCCGAAAGTGATCAAGAGTCTATCTTTTGTTGGGACAATTGCACTTATTCTTGTTTCGGGAGGAATTTTCGCTCACAATATTGCCTTCCTGCACGGTGTGCTTGAAAATCTCCCAACGTTAGTTGTCGAATTTGGTATTGGGTTAATTTCAGGATTTCTGATTCTGAGTGTTGCCAAGGTTGGAATGAAATTGTGGAAACACATCTCGGGTTGAACTGATACGGCTATTCAAGCGCCACGAAATTTTCAATAAACAAGTAATATGCCCTGGACACTTCGTATGACTCTGATTGTAACGGGTTTGACAGCCGTTGCTATGCTCTATAATACACTCAGGCTGAAATGGTATTGGAAAAAGACATCACTCTATTCACACGCAAGATTCTGGCTGGTATTTTCCGTGACTGTCCTGCTGATTTTTTCATATCCCGCATCAGGCTATGTAATTGAACTGATTGGCGGCGACTTCTCCCGAGATCTGTACCCGGTTTGGGTTATTCAGTCTTTTTGGTGTGGTTTCCTTTTCAACGCAGTGCTCTTTAACGTTCTGATAGTTTTGGATGTGATCAACTTGATACTATCGAAAGTGGTAAAGATTGACAGACCGCAGCTACAAACGATTTTTGGACTTGTATCATTATTGTTAACGATTGGTGCGCTTCTTTTTACTGTGGGCAAAGCTGTATTTGATTCAACACGGATCGTGACAGAAAGTATTGTCCATGAAGTTAATTCGCCGGAGGCAACTAAAGCTCTATCAACACCATTGAAAGTTGCCCACATATCAGAAATACATGCTGATAGGTTCACATCAAAGAAAAAAGTTGCCCGCTATATGAAGCAGGTAGAAGCTGCCGGGCCAGACATCATATTTATAACAGGAGATCTGATTTCATCGGGATTGACTTTTGTTGAAATGACGGCGCTAGAGATTTCCTCCGTGGATGCACCACTCGGCACGTATGTTGTGATGGGTGACCACGATTATTGGTCGGGTCAGGATGAGGTTACCGCAATACTTGAAAACTTCGGGCTTAATGTGCTCAGGGATGAAAACAGATGGATTGAATGGGGAGAATCATCAATCCGTCTTACCGGAGTGACCGAAGTATACAGCAGTAGTATAGACAGAGAATTGTTCAGAAGCCTGATGACGGAAGACAGGGGAGAGCAGTTGAGGATTTTGTTTTCACACCAGGCTACAGACGATCTGGTTGAACAGGCCAAAGAGTCAAATGTTGACCTTTTCATGGCGGGTCACACGCATGGCGGTCAGATGAACGTGCCATTCTTTTACAGAACCGTTACAGCAGCTCAGCTGGAAACAGATTATGTTCACGGTTTTTATGTGCTGGACAATATGTTGCTGAGCATCAACAGCGGC
This sequence comes from uncultured Rhodohalobacter sp., assembly GCA_964625635.1. Lineage (GTDB taxonomy): Bacteria > Bacteroidota > Rhodothermia > Balneolales > Balneolaceae > SW132. The sequence continues at coordinate 5,772 of CAZVEP010000024.1, read as the reverse complement.
TTGGGATACACACTCGCTCCTGTACGTTTCAATGCACCTGCAGAAGTATCTGTGATTGAATTGAAGTGAAATGATGAACTATACTCCAGATCTTCCGCCGATACCCGATACCCGATACCCGATACCCGATACCCGAAAAGTCACCCCACCTTCACCGGATGGACCC
>CAZVEP010000024.1:0-5506 GCA_964625635.1 uncultured Rhodohalobacter sp. | reverse complement strand
CCGATACCCGATACCCGATACCCGAAAAGTCACCCCACCTTCACCGGATGGACCCAGCCGTAGGGATCGTCAAGTTTGCCATACTGGATACCTGTGATGGTATCATACATTTTTTGAGCAAATGGCCCGATTTTTTCACGATCAAGCTCTATCGTATTTCCTTTGTGGTGTATCAATCCAACAGGTGAAATAACTGCTGCGGTACCCGATCCAAAAATTTCTTCAAGCGTGCCATTTTTGTGGGCTTCAAATACCTCGTCAATGGCAATACGCCGCTCTTCTACATCTACATTCCACTCTTTTGCAAGAGCAATCACGGATCGGCGTGTAATTCCAGGAAGCACGGTACCACCCAATTTAGGCGTAATCAGTTTGCCATCAATTTTGAAGAAAATGTTCATTGTACCCACTTCTTCAACGTATTTGTTTTCTTTTGCATCTAACCAGAGAACTTGGGTGTAGCCTTCTTTTTGAGCTTTCTGAGCCGGCAGGAAGCTTCCCCCGTAGTTACCCGCGGCCTTCGCCTCACCCGTTCCGCCTTTCACTGCGCGTACGTAGTCGTCCGTGGTCGTGAGGCTGACAGGGTTGAAGCCTTCTTTGTAATAGGCAGCTACGGGGCTCGTAATAACCATGTACCGATATTCCTTGGCAGCCCTGGCAGCAATATATTCTTCCGATGCAAAAATGAAAGGGCGCACATAAAGAGCATGTCCAAATTTCTTGGGGACCCACTCATGATCCAAACGGATCAATTCTTCCAATGAATCAACGAATGCATCTTTACTCATTTTAGGAATACAGAGGCGCTCAGATGAGTTGCTGATTCTCTCATGATGATCATCAAGCCGGAACAGGTGAATGGTTTCATCATCAACATAGTATGCCTTCATTCCTTCAAATACCGCCTGTCCGTAGTGAAGGGCGTGCATTGATGGGTGGAATGAGATAGGGGCATACGGCGTAATTTGAGGGTCTTGCCATGCGCCATTTTTGTAACTCATGTCAATCATGTGATCAGAAAACATTCGTCCGAATTCAAGATTATCGAAATCAACGGATGAAATTCGGCTATTCTGAGTCTTGGTAATCTCCATGGTGATGATTGTGAAATTAAAATTTATGGCTGATATTGCTAGAAGATAAGAGGATTTTGAGAAACAGTTTAATTTAAACCGATAAATTTAAGCTTCACATATGACACGAATACTATCAATTTCGCTTCTATTATTGATGTGCACAACAGGGTTTCTTAATGCCCAGACACGAAACGATATCATGCCTCACATTCTGAACATGCAGGAGAGGGCAGAGGTCATCGATCGCTGGACCGAAGATAAACTGGATAATTTGGTTCCTGAACTGATGCGCAGGGAAGGTATCGATTTGTGGGTGCTTGTTGCTCGTGAATACAATGAAGATCCGGTACTGTTAACGATGTTACCTGCTACATGGCAATCATCACGCCGAACGACGATACTGCTTTTTTTTGATCCCGGTAACGGTGAACCTGTTGAGCGTATAGCTGTTGCCCGTTATAATATCGGTTTTTTTGAGACACAGTGGTTTCCGGATGAGCAACCGGATCAGTGGACACGGTTTGCTGAAGTTGTAGAGGAAAGAGACCCAGACAAAATTGCTCTGAATTACTCTGATAATTTTGCTTTGGCAGATGGTATTAGTCACACAGACTATACCCATCTTCGAAATAGCTTGAGCCCTGATATGCAAGATAGGATTGTGTCTGCTGAAAATCTTGCGATCGGCTGGCTCGAAACGAGGACTGAAGAAGAGCAATTAGTATATCGTCAGATCAACAGGATTGCTCATCACATTGTTGCAGAAGGTCTCTCGGAGCGAGTCATTACACCAGGTATTACAACCACAGAAGATGTGCAGTGGTGGTATCGCGATCAGATACGAGATTTAAATCTTACGGCTTGGTTCCATCCATCAGTATCAGTTCAAAGAGAAGAAGCTCCTGAAGAAGATGGTGATTTTTCTTCAGGTAACTCCGAAAATGTCATACTGCCGGGCGACCTCATCCATGTTGATTTTGGAATTCAGTATTTGCGACTTTCAACAGATACACAGCGAAATGCATATGTGCTCAGGCAGGGTGAAGCTGATGCACCGGAAGGCTTGAGAGACGCACTTGCCACCGGTAACCGTCTTCAGGATATACTCACGGGGCAGTTTCAAACAGGCCGGGCCGGGAATGAAATTCTATCAAGGGCTCTTGAACAAGCCGGGAGCGAAGATATCAACGCTACAATTTATACGCATCCAATTGGCTACCACGGTCATGCTGCCGGACCAACAATCGGGCTTTGGGACCAGCAGGGTGGTGTGCCCGGGAAAGGTGATTATCCTCTTTATCCTAATACGGCACATTCGATTGAACTAAATGCAGAAGTGTATATTCCTGAATGGGATAAAAGCATATTGATGAAGCTGGAAGAGGATGCGCTATTCGATGGTGACACAACCTACTACATCGATGGCCGTGCCGAAGAGCTCTATCTGATACCGCGGCAGCACTGAGAAAATTTGAATCAGTTCTGTAAGGGAAACCTATATCCGGTATCTTATATATGTTTTACTGCTCTCAGAGACTCTGAACGTAATATTGGTCTCAGTAAATGGGCATTCGCCAATTTAAATTATTCTTAAAAACAATTTTACTTGATGATAGAACAGGCTAGAACCATTCTTCGGGATACCTTTGGATTCGATGAATTTCGTCCACTTCAGGAGAATGTGATTAAAGATGTACTAAACAAAAAAGATACGCTTGTTATAATGCCCACGGGTGGCGGAAAGTCTATCTGCTACCAGATTCCCGCGATGATTTTTGATGGGCTCACCATTGTGGTATCACCACTGATATCGCTCATGAAGGATCAGGTGGACCAGCTGACGCAGTATGGGATCCCAGCTGTGGTTTTAAATAGTTCAATTAGTGAAGATCTTTATCAAACCAATGTCCAGAAAGTGCGAAGTGGTGAGGCAAAGATGCTTTACGTAGCTCCTGAATCTCTTATGATGGATCGCATTCGGGAGTTACTTGATGAGGTAACCGTCGACTGTTTTACAATTGATGAAGCCCACTGTATTTCTGAATGGGGACATGATTTTCGTCCCGATTATCGACAGCTGGCTGATATTCGAAAACAATTTCCTGAAGCGGTTTGTGTGGGTTTAACGGCTACGGCCACGCCCCGGGTCCGCGAAGATATCAAGGAAATACTCGAATTCAGGGAAGGCGGAACGTATGTTGCCAGTTTCGATCGTGAAAATCTTTTTCTGAATGTGGTGGATAAAGACGGGCCGGTTGATCAGATACTTGATTTTCTGTATACGCGAAAAGGGCAGTCTGGTATCATCTATTGCTTTAGCCGGCGACAGACCGATGAACTTTACCAGGACTTGAAAGACGAAGGGCACTCGGTTCGGCCCTATCATGCCGGTTTAAGCGAACATCAGCGCGAAATTTATCAAAATGCGTTCATTCGTGATAAGATTGACATTATTGTGGCGACTGTTGCTTTTGGGATGGGGATCGATAAGCCGGATGTAAGGTTTGTGATTCATCATGATATGCCGCAAAATATCGAATCATACTATCAGCAGATAGGACGTGCCGGACGTGATGGTTTACGATCTGATTGTTTGCTGCTTTATAGCCACTCCGACCGTCAGAAGATCAACTACTTCATCAATCAAAAAGAAGGTGAAGAGAAAGAGGTTGCCAAAAAACATTTGGAGGATCTTATAGACTATCTGACGACTGATGAGTGCCGCCGGATCCCGCTCATGAAATATTTTGGCGAAACGTATCAGGGTGACGATTGTGGTATGTGCGATAATTGTATCTCTATGAAGGATGCCATGGAGGACCTGACGGTTCCAGCCCAAAAATTTCTCTCATGTATTGCGAGAACAGAAGAAACTTATGGGGCGACTCACATATCTGATATTTTGAGAGGATCGAAGGCAAAAAAAGTGTTGGAAAATGACCATGATGAGCTGTCGACCTACGGCATTGGAATGGATTTTAGCAAAGATCAGTGGATACAGCTTTCACGCCTCCTAGTGCGAAAGGATTTTCTTACAAAAGATCCTCAATATGGAAGCCTGTTGCTCACACCAAGCGGAAAGAAAGTGCTGAAAGATGAGGCAAGAGTTCAGGGTGTACTTGACCGTACCCAAACGGCGATTGACGGAAGTGCAGCCGCAAGGACATCATCAGACGTTGAGAACAGGTATGATGAGAATCTATTTGAAGAGCTGCGTAAAATCCGGAAAGAACTCGCAGATGCACAGGACGTCCCACCCTATGTTATTTTCCCCGATACAACACTGATGGAAATGGCATACTACTATCCTCAGGATGAAGAGAGTCTCAATGATATCTATGGAGTTGGGAGTGCAAAGCTAAAGAAGTATGGGGGTGATTTTTTGAATGAGATCAAAACCTATTGCGAAGAAAACGATATTGAAGAGCGGAAACGCGAGATCAAAAAGAAAAAGAAGAAAAAATCCTCGTCCAAAAAGCACGAGCAGATCGGTATTGACTACAATGAAGGCAAATCTCTTGAACATCTTGCTGAAGAACATGGTGTGAAAATGCCGACGATCCTGAAGCACCTGAAAACATTCCTGGAAGAGGGCAATGATCTGCGTCAGGACGGTATTCTTGAGGCAACCGGTCTATCTCAACGGAAAGTAGATGAGGTGATGGAATCTATGAATAAGGTTGGGCCCGAAATCCTCAAGCCGGTTTATGAAGATTTAAATAAATCTGTTGGGTATAGTGAACTGCGTATGATGCAGCTGTACTTTCTTGCGGAAAACGGAAACAAGTAAAGAGATATTCAGCAGTGATTTCCAAATTTGTACAGTCGCTCAAAAATAAGCCTTCCGAAGAACTATTCAATCCGTGGTTTGAGCGCGATATAAAGCATGATGCAATACCTGAGGCTCCTGAAATCAGGCGTCGACAGCTTTCCAGATATCTGGAAGAGCGCTCCGAAAGTGCCAAATACCTGTTTATTGCAGAAGCGCTCGGCTACCAGGGCGGTCACTTTACGGGTATTGCCATGACATCCGAGCGTATCCTCCTCGGGCATCAAAAAAAGAAATACGGAGTGACGCCTGAACACGTTTTTAAAGGGCTTGTTCCAAGGCGTACAAGCTCACCGGATTTTATTGCTAAGGGAATGACAGAGCCAACGGCCACAATCATGTGGGGTACTCTCGTGGATCTTGGCATTAATCCGTATGAAGTTGTTTTGTGGAATGCGGTTCCCTGGCATCCCTTCAAGTCAGAGAAGGGTATTTTAAGTAATCGAACGCCTACTGCAGAGGAATTATCCACAGGTTTGAGACATCTGGATTCATTTATTGACTTGTTTGGTGATGTGAACCTGATAGCCGTGGGGCGTAAGTGTGAGGAGAGCATGGAGCAGCTTGGTAAGAATTACATTGGAGTAAGACATCCTGCAAA
>CAZVEP010000023.1:37914-41344 GCA_964625635.1 uncultured Rhodohalobacter sp. | reverse complement strand
TCGGAATTTTAATAGCCGTTCAAGTTAACGCAACTATTGAAAGCTCCAAGAAAGAAACACGGCGGGTTGAGATGGTAAAAGATTTGAGATTAGAATTTAAAAATAACTTAGCTCAGCTTGATACTGCTATTTTTTACCAAAATTTAGCTTTGAATGCTAGCAATGAGCTAATACAAGTAATTGCAAATCGTGAAAATGACATTCCTAAACAGCGAATAGATTCACTTATTTCTAATGTAAGTTGGTTTTGGACGTACGACCCCACCAATGGAGTTTTAAGTAACAGTATATCTTCCGGTGACATACATCTCATTGGTCTAGACAGTCTACAGGTGTTATTATTCTCTTGGGGAACATTAGTCGATGATTCAGCGGAAGAACAAGTGCGATCAGTAAATCAATACCAGGAACATTTAGTGCCTTATTTAGAAGATCGGATATCTATTTCAAATACCGTCTTTTACTATAAAGGCTTAATCCCAAAATCTTCCTTCAGTTACGATTATCAAGCGTTTATTTTCGATCCAAAATTTGAAAACCTGTTAGCCGCACGCAGTATACTCCTATTAGATATTTTAAGTGAATTAGAACCACTTCGAATGACAAACCTAGCTATTCTAGAGCTCTTAGAAGAAGAAATAGAAACAAACTAAATGCTCCGCTTCTTCCGATATAAAAATGGGTATAAGAACAGTGAAGGCCTTTAATACCTTCGCTAATCTAAACCAACACAATCACTATGTTAATCCTATCAAATATTTCTCTCACGCACCGTCTAACGGACGTGGCTAAATTATTAGGTGCGCGCTCGATATAGAGATAAGATTTTATGACTTCACTGCTACGGTCTTAGCCAGGTTTATTAAGTCAATTCTACATTTATTGCTGGTTAGCCATCCAGGGAAATTAATCCTCCTTGAAAAATATTTACAGATCAGACTCTCTGCTTTAAAGTTTATACTTTCTTTGCAGGTTGAATTTATGTTAGATCGCATCAACAAGTATTAATGAAAGTAATTTTTACACTGTATTTCCTTCTTGGGGTAACCTGCCTTGCTCATTCCCAGACAATAACTATCATTGATCAGCATACGAAAGAACCCCTGACAGGTGTTGTGCTGATGAGTGATAGTTCCCAAACCTCTCTCATAACCAATGCAAAGGGCGAGGCAGATATTTCGCCCTTCAGGGGAGCAGAATCAATTCTGATACGATCCCTCGGCTATAAAACCAAAGTTCTGAGTTTTAGCCAAATCCGGGCATCAAATTTTTTATTAGCCCTGGAGAAGTCAATTCTTAACCTTGATCAGCTGGTGGTGTCAGCTACGAGATGGCGCCAATCGTCAGGAAATATTCCTTTAAATATTGTTTCCGTTACGCCTGAAGAGCTGACCCTACAAAATCCGCAGACAGCTGCAGACTTACTGAGCGTTACAGGAAAAGTTTTCATTCAAAAAAGCCAGCAGGGCGGCGGGAGTCCTATGATTCGTGGATTTGCAACCAACCGACTCATTTACACCGTCGACGGTGTACGGATGAATAATGCTATTTTTAGAGGAGGTAATATCCAGAATGTGATCAATCTCGATCCATTCGCCATCGAAAGTACCGAAGTGCTGTTTGGCCCGGGCTCAGTTATTTATGGCAGTGATGCTATAGGCGGGGTCATGAGTTTTCAAACCCTGAACCCGCAATTGACGCTGGAAGACAATCCACTTATCACAGGTAAGGCAGAAACTAGGTATTCTTCTGCAAATAACGAACGAACCGGACATTTTGATTTTAATATTGGCTGGAATAAATGGGCTCTTCTGTCGAGCTTCAGTTACTGGGATTATGACCACCTGAAACAAGGCAGCAATGGCCCTGATGGTTACGTAAAAAGGTACTACCCTCAGAGGGTGGATGGGCGCGATATTATCGTTACTCAGGATGATCCTTTGTTGCAAATTCCCAGTGCCTACTCTCAAATCAACCTGATGCAAAAAGTACGGTTCAAGCCCAACGACAGTTGGGACTTGCAGTATGGGTTTCACTTTTCTGAAACATCCTCTTATGGAAGATACGATCGGCATCAAAGAGTAAGAGACGGAAGCCCACGATATGGTGAATGGAAATATGGCCCCCAGAAATGGCTGATGAATAATCTGTCTGTGCGGCAGACGAAAAGAAGTGCCATATACGATCAAATGAACCTGAGATTGGCATATCAATCATTTGAAGAAAGCAGGATCAGCCGCAATTTTAATGACAACACCCGACAAAGGCGCACTGAAAATGTAGACGCCTATTCTGCCAATCTTGATTTTACCAAAAATATCGGTTCCCAAAACACCCTTTACTATGGTACAGAATACGTTTTAAATGATATAGCATCTAACGGCAGGTACGAAATTATTTTTGATAGTGTATCTGCTCCCAACACCGTTATGCCGGGGCCGAGCAGATACCCTCAGTCTATATGGCAATCTATTGCGGCCTATCTAAACCATGAGTACAGACAATCAGACAAGCTTACACTTCAGGGTGGAATACGATACAATCACTTCTTGTTAGAGGCAGATTTCAGCAGTAATGCAGACTTTTATCCAATTCCGTTTGATATGGCTGAAATTGATAATGGTGCAGTCACAGGAAGTATTGGAGTTGTTTACAAGCCCAAAGAAAGCTGGATAATTAAAACAAATTTTGGCACCGCCTTTCGGTCACCGAATGTGGATGATGTGGGCAAGGTGTTCGATTCTGAACCTGGCTCTGTTGTAGTGCCAAATGCAGATCTCGAAGCTGAGTATGCCTACAGTTTTGATTTGGGGATTGCCAAACGATTTAGCGATAGGGTGAAAGTTGATGTCAGCGGGTACTACACCATTTTAAACAATGCAATGGTGCGCAGAGACTTTCAGGTAAGCGGCCAGGACAGCATTGTATACGATGGCACGTTAAGCCGGGTTCAGGCATTACAAAATGCAGCCGTAGCTAATGTTTACGGTATTCAGGCAGGATTTGAAATAAATTTATCAAATGGATTTACTTTCTTAACTGATGTAAACTACCAGGTGGGAGAAGAAGAGCTGGATGACGGTTCAACCAGTCCATCACGCCATGCAGCTCCGCTTTTTGGAATCAGCCGATTTCGATATCAGACAAGCGATCTGACACTCGAACTGAATACGATATTTCAAGGCGAAAAGTCTCATGGAGACCTCGCCGTAAGTGAAAGAGGGAAGACCGAAATCTATGCCCTGGACAACAATGGGAATACATATTCGCCTGCGTGGTATACACTTAATTTCAAATCCACGTATCAGTTTACTGAGACGCTTGGCTTGAGTGCAGGTATAGAGAATATTACCGATCAAAGGTACAGGCCGTACAGCTCAGGTTTATCCGGGCCAGGCAGGAATTTTGTTTTTTCTCTAAGGGCGAATTT
>CAZVEP010000023.1:28816-37814 GCA_964625635.1 uncultured Rhodohalobacter sp. | reverse complement strand
GAACTTCGCTCAATTTCTCTGATCTGATCCGGAAGTTCGCCCTGGAAAACCTGAACTATCCGTTCAAACTGCTCGTCTACTTGTGCAGCAAGATCCGCATAAACATCATACTGCTGCTGAGTGGGCCTGCCGTCGCCAGTAGCGACCGTACTTGCTAATGAAGCTAGTTTATTATTCAGCTTAATCGGAAAGTTCAATACATCCTGGAAAGATTCCGCTTTGGTTTGCATCAGTTCGCCCTCCACTTCCTCAAGCACTGCAAGAATTTCATCTGCACGCTCTACGAGTTCTGTATCTTCGGGATTATCCGATTTCAGGTTATTTATTTGCGCTCGCACATTTCGAATTCTATTAATTGTTTTGTGCGTGGTATCAAGCTTCGCAATAATGGTTTGATGCAGATCAAACTGGGCCTGGAAATCTTTCTGTGTCGTTTCGATGCGCGGATCTTTGGTGAGTTCAAAATCCTGTTCTGAAACAACTTCGTCATTTACAAGAAGCTGTACCTGATAGGTGCCCGGAATAGCACTGGGACCAGCTGTTGACCCGGACCATAAAATCTGGCGGCCATCTATATCTTCCGCACCGGGATATCGCATATTCCATTCAAACGTATTGTTGCCTTCTTTCAACGTAAGTACATCTGATGGAACACTATGTTCTTCTTCATAGAATTCATCCGACTCCTCTACCGCCTCACCTTCGAGTGTCTCCTCACTGGAAAAGATTCTGATTTCCGTGCCATCCGATTCTAAAAACCGAAGTTTTACTTCTGAGTCCGGTACACTGTTAAGATTATAATAGACGACTACACCATCTTTGGGATTTTCACCTAGCGTTACACCCGGCCCTATTTCTCTGTGACTTCCATACAAATAAGTTGTTTCTGGTTTGAACAGGTAATAGTCGCTGTTTTTAACGTCGTCACTTAATTGGTGGAGAACCGAAAGGTCATCCAAAATCCAAAATGACCTGCCCTGAGTTGCGATGACCAGATCTTTGTCTCTCGCGTGCACGGTAAGGTCCGTGATAGGTACAGCAGGTAAGTTTAGCTGAAGCGGCTGCCATTTATCACCGTCGTTGAAGGACACGTAAACCCCGGTCTCGGTTCCTGCATAGAGCAGACCTTCCCTGTTAGGATCTTCCCTGATCACGCGGGTAAAGTCTCCTTCCGGGATACCATTGTTGATTCTGGTCCAGCTTCGGCCATAGTTGTCAGTTTTGTACAGCATCGGGGAAAAGTCATCAAACTTATATCTGGTGGCTGCCAGGTAAGCTGTTCCGGGATTGTGTGGAGAAGGATCGATGATACTTGCCATGGCTTCCGGCATTCCGTCGGGTGTAACTTCGGTCCAGGATTCACCATTATCACGGCTAACATGAATTAACCCGTCGTCGGCACCGGCCCACAGTACCCCCGGCTGAACTGTTGATTCTGCAAACGTGAATACGGTATTGTAGTATTCCACGCTGGTATCATCCTTCGTAATCGGCCCTCCTGATTCACCCTGCCTGGATTTATCATCCCTGGTAAGATCATCACTAATCGTTTCCCAGCTCATCCCCTCATCCGTCGATCGATGGACATACTGTGATGTAGCATACAGAACGTTAGGATCATGAGGAGAGATATAAATTGGAAACGTCCACTGGAATCTGTATTTCAGATCTTCCGCACCGGCACCCATTGGATTGTCCGGCCAAACGTCTATGCGGTCGCTTTGGTCGGTAAAGTCATTGAACTTATTGAAATATCCGCCGTAGCTACCTCCAAAAGTGACGTTTGGATCTTCAGGGTCAGGGGCAATGTATCCGCTCTCGCCACCGGCCACAGGGGCCCAATCTCTCTCAGTAATTCCGCTGCCCGCCGTTCTGCTATAAATACCAACGGTACTGTTATCCTGCTGTGCTCCGTAGATTCTATAGGGGAACTGATTATCCGTGATAACCTGGTAGAACTGAGCCGTGGCATATTTATAATAGGATGACCAGCTTTCACCACCATTGTAAGATACCTGCCCGCCGCCATCGTTGGCCACAACCATTCGGTTACCATCATGAGGTGAAATCCATAAATCGTGATGATCACCATGTGGAGTACCAATCCGATCGAAAGAGCTTCCGCCATCTGTAGATTTGAAGAAACCTACATTTAGTACATACACTTCATCTTCGTGGTTTGTACCGGCCACAACATGAGTATAATACCAGGCACGCTGGCGCAGATTACGGTCGGCTGTGGTGCGTGACCATGTGTCACCTCCGTCATCGGATCTGAACAGCCCGCCATTTTCATTCTCGATGATGGTCCAGATACGGTCTGAATTTAAAGGTGAAATAGCAACGCCAATCTTGCCTGACATCCCTTTTGGCAATCCCGGATGCTGTGATATATTTTCCCAGTTTTCACCACCATCAGTACTTTTATACAATCCGCTCCCGTCGCCGCCACTCGACATTTCCCATGGATTTCTATACGCTTCCCAAAGAGTAGCATACAATATGCGCGGGTTGTTCGGATCTATTTCAATATCAACGGCGCCGGTATGTTCATTTTGATAAAGCACCCGCTCCCAGTTATTTCCCCCATCAGTCGTTTTAAAAACCCCTCGCTCAGAATTTCCTTCATTGCCAAAGGTATGGCCTAATACGGCAACCCATGCTACATCTTCATTTTTTGGATGTACAACAATTTCGCCTATAAAATGGGATTCCCCGAGCCCGATATGCTCCCAGGTTTTCCCGCCATCTACTGTGCGGTACATTCCATCACCGGCAGACATATTCCCCCTGATACACGTTTCACCCATACCGGCATAAATAACGTTTGCGTTAGATGGTGCTACAGAAATAGCACCCACAGACCCGGTTTTGAAATATCCGTCAGATACATTGAGCCAGTTAATTCCGCCATCTGTAGTTTTGTAAACTCCGCCACCGGTGAATCCGGTGTAATAGGTATGCGGCTGATCTTCATGACCTGCTACAGCAACAGAGCGGCCGCCGCGAAACGGGCCGATATTGCGATACTCCAACTCCTGAAAGTGAGTGTGTTCGTAATCAGGATTTGATATTTCTTCTCCATGGCCGAATATCTGTGCCCGGGTTGTTGTCACAGAAGCCAGCAGAAAGAGTGAAACTGCGAACGTGAACAGAAAAGAGAAGAGGGCCGGTTTATAATAGCTATTTAGCATTTTACTTTAATCTCCATTAATTATTTGGTTAGAGAGGCGTCTTAAAATGTATAAAAAATAAAGTGGATAGCCCGTAAAAAATTGTGTTTTCATATTCATCTATCAGACTCACGTATCACCAATCATACGTCCACTTCACCCGCGCTTTAAGTGCAATATTATTCTCATCACCTGTTATTCGAAGTTCCGTTTCCTGATTATCAACACTCTTGCCAGAAATGGTTATTCGTTCACCCAGATAAACCGGGCCTCTCAATTCATAGGCAATGTCTTCAATCACTTTTCCATCGAATTTGCTTTTAAATGATTCAATGGCGAGTAAAAGTAACAAGGGGCCGTGTACAAGTACGTTCGGATAGCCCTCTTCATTTTGTGCATATTCCTGATCGTAGTGAATGCGGTGGGCATTATATGTGAGAGCTGAAAATCTAAAGAGCAGAATGGAATCTGGTGTTGTGTTCTTTTCCCAGTCCGGATCAATATCCATTGGCTTGGTTCGGATGGGATGAGCACCTTTTTCGATGGGCGGCCGGTACAGAAAATGCTGGTCCTCCACGATTGCAACCGAGCCTTTTGAACTTATCTGATGCTGGATAGACAAGTATACTTTTTCCTGATCGTCACCCTCCTTCTTGAGGTCCGTAATTGTTGAATAGCGTGTGGCCGGTGTTCCTATAATGAGTGGTTTTTTGAACTGCAGGCGGCCACCCAGCCATAGCCTGCTCTTTTGTTCAATAGGCGGGAACAGATCTGATTCTCTTGGATACCCCTGAACCGTCAGGTCCGACTGAAGGTGCAGCGGGGTAAAATATACCCAGTGCGAGCCAACGGGTAATTGATATCCCTCACCAATAGCATCTGCCCGCCGGTTGAGCATCGCCTCAAACCTGCGAAGCTGTTCGGGTGCAAGTGTGTCGCGCAGGCTTCTTGATTTTCCTCTCCACTCATTTAAATTCATATCCGCTAAACTCTTTTAAGTTTTAGGGGCGCACCAACCCGGGTACAATGACCCTTTGGATTTTGATTTATAGTCAGTTGATGAACTTACCAACTAGTTCACTAAGGCTGCATTAACCAACGAAGGTCATGCACCGCTGTTCATTTGTTCTATGATTTCTCATCCTCACGTTCAGCAGGTATCAGCAAGACCGGTGTATCGCTAAGCCGGGTAACCTTATTGCTAACGCTCCCCAGGAACAGCTCCTCCATAAATCCTTTCCCCTGACTTCCCATCATTATCATGGTAGCTTTACGCTCCCTGGCTGCGTCAACGATCTCTTTCGCCGGGGTTCCAAACGTAATGATCAGCTCCGTATCTTCCCTGGTATTATCGGATAGTTTGTTTCGTATACGGTCGAGTTGTTCGCGATTTTTCTCCGTCAGCCTTTCACGGCTTACAGGGTCTTTAATTGCAATTGCGTGATGTCCCTGCACATGAATCATAGAAATTTTTTCCACAATACCGGCTCCCTCCATATCCCTTAGGACTTTGTAGGTTCTATATGCTCCATCTGAGAAGTCAGTTGCGTACAGAACATGTTTTGTTGCCTCGCTGCAGGGGCTTAGGAGCTTCAGTGATCGTTTATCTTCATTTTCAGGGTCTTTTTGCAGGGCGAGATTAATCAGGTAAACAGGAAGTTCAGATCGCTGCAGCAGTTCTGAAGCTGTACTGCCCGACAAAAGCTCAGCAACTTTGCTTTCACCTCTGTTACTGATTACAACAAAATCGGCATCAACCTCATCTGCTGCCGTCAGTATTTCAGTGGGCGGATAGTAGTGCAGACCTTTTCTGATTTGAATCTCAACTTCAAATCCGGCTTCAATCAGCTTCTTTTGATAATCCTCGAGTTGTTTTTGCTGTTGTACCGTATCAAACTCAGAGTCTAATTGTTCAAAAGGCACCGCCAACACGGTAACGAGCGTAATTTTTTCAGTGCCCAGATTTTGAAATGATGAGACACACTCAATAATCAAATCGCTCGCTTCAGAGAGATCAAGTGCAACACAGGCATGGCGAAAGAAAGAGATCATAAGCTTATCCTTTTATTTATGATTTTCATTTACGGCAGACACCTTAAACATATACTTAAAGGTAACAAATTCACCGGCCAAATTGTGTTTTATTGATAACCGAAGTGGTTATTTATGAACTGAGCACGATTATCTTTCAACACAGACATTCACATTATTTATCAAAAAAGTGCGGAAAGAGTTAACCCATTCTCAGCAATCATTTATCTGACACGGTCAGGCAGCTCATATTTTTCTAGTGCTGGTTAATCGTTCTGTATGGGCGAAATGATATTTTTTTCATTCTCTGCCATCCCTCCCTCTTTTTAAGTGTAAAGCTCAAGAGCGGACATCCATTTTTCTCGATCTAAATTTTGGCCATGTTGAATTGTCCTGGCTTCTGATAAGAGCAAACGAATTTGATAAGGCTTTTCAATTACCCGGCCTGCGAATTTTGCAGGTGGTGATGGATAGGGCTTTTTACGACACCACTGCTAAAAGTGTAGATCTGGATACTTTAACCTTTTAATCCTGCTTTAAAAGAGAGACTGTTTACTTGTCCCTTGGGGGAAAGTATCAGTGAAAATAGAAAGGGGCTTAGTTTCTTTGCCGAATCTACTGAGTGAATACGCAATTGTCTCGCTGTCTTTGGCTCAGTTTGTTACATGGTGAATTTATAAACGGGTCCATGAGAACCCGTTTACTCGTACACCAGCAGCGATTCTACTCGTTTTTATCTCTTCCCGCCTGTTCAGGATTTTGCCCTTCTTGAGGCTGATCCACAATCTGAAGCTGATTACTCAGCGATGTCTGCAGTTCGTCTACGTCATCGTCACTTACCAATTCACTGATATCTTCCACTCCAGCTTTGACTGCAAGATTATACACCATTCTGTTGAACAACATTTGATGTGCGGCAGATGAGAGCTGCATAAGCTGCTGCTGGGGTACCTGTCCGCCGGCCAGTTTAATTTTATTCATGATAGGCTCAAGCAACTTCTCAATTCTCTGATTTAATTGCTTTTCCAGCTGCCCTGCTTCTTTATTTTCTTTACTTGTCACTTCTTTTCCGCTTGGGTCTACTAACTTCATTGTGTGCGTGGTTAAGTTGTGTTTATCTTGTTCTGTTACAATAAATTATAAAATAGGTGTTAGCATTCCGCTTTGAAAATATATCCCTTCTGAAAGCAACTGAACGTCAAAGAATGTAATCTGCTCAGCATTGTTTCATAATCTTTTAGATATTGACCCAATTTTTAACCCTTGCTACATTTTATTTATGAACTTACTACGTTTAATCTTATCGCTTCTTATAACAATCCTCATTTTAACGGCTCCATCAAGCCTCTTCGCACAAGAGGCAAACTTTGAACTTGCGGAACAATTCACATCAGACCGCATGCAAAACCTGACCGGCGACACCTTTTTACGCGCAAACTGGATCGAAGATGAAGACCGGTTTTGGTACGAATGGGAATCTAACGACGGAAAACGATGGGAGTTTATTGATGCTGACGCAAAATCAAGGCGCCCGCTCTTCGATCGCCGAAACATGGCTGCTCAGCTTTCAGAAGAGTTCAATCGCGGTTTTAATGCAGATGATCTCGACCTGAACGGCTTTGACTACGACACCGATCGCGACAGGTTTACGTTTCATGTTGATAGCATAGAGTTCACCTATAACCTCGATGGTAATGTACTTATGCGAGGCGATTCACTTAAACCTGACGAGGATGAGCCCTGGCAAACATACTCGCCCGACAGCACCTGGATTGCTTTTGCGCGGGAGCACGATCTGTACGTGATGCGGGCAGATGATGCTGACAGCACTGAAATAAGACTTACTGAAGATGGCGAGCGCTGGTACAGCTACCAGGCGGATGAGGGAGATACTACATCGACTGAACGCCTCCGTGCCGACGTCGACTGGTTTGAAGATTCAGAAAAACTGTATGTAAAGCGTCAGGATTGGCGTGATGTAGACGAGCTCTGGGTGATTGATACGCTCGAAGAACGACCTGAACTTGAAACCTATAAATACTCTATGCCAGGTGAGGAGAACATTTACAAGGATGAAATTATGATTTTTGATATGGAATCTCATGAAGGCGTCCGGTTAGATACCGACAAATGGCCCGATCAATCACTTGGCGGTGCTTATTTCAGCAACGGCGGCATCTACATGTCTGATGAGTCTGACTATCTCTGGATTTTACGGCGCACACGTACCTGGGATGAGATTGATGTCGTAAAAGCGAACACCGAAACCGGTAAAACCGAAGTTCTGTGGACGGAAAAGAGTGAGCCTTACTTTAACGTGATGAACTCATTCCTCGGCATTATTAACAATGGTGAGGAGTATATCTGGCAGAGTGAACGGACCGGATGGGGACAGCTCTACCGATACGACAGCGAAGGTGACCTCATAAACCGAATCACCAACGGGTATTTTATGGTGAGTGATGTGGCAGCAATAGACACATCTGCCGCAACCATCTATTTTGAAGGATATGGCAAAGAGGATGGGCGAAATCCATTTCACGCTCACTACTACAAAGTTGAATTTGATGGTGACAATCAGCAGCTGATCACGCCAGAAAACGCGAATCATAGCATAAGCATGAGTGACTCGCGAGACTACTTCGTGGATAATTTCTCCCGGCCCGATCAGCCAACCCGAACGGTACTCAGGGACAATCGCGGTCGTGAGCTGATGATTCTGGAAGAAGTCGACATCAGCGCGCTTGTGGAGACCGGCTATACACTTCCGGAACAATTTAGCGTGAAGGCAGCCGATGGCGTTACCGATCTCTATGGGGTAATGTGGAAACCCACCAACTTTGACTCTGAAATTGAGTATCCAATCATTTCTTATGTATATCCGGGACCGCAAGTTGAGCCTTACCCCCGGAGCTTTTCAATTGGTGGAACTGCTGCACGGGCACAGGCGCTGTCCCAGGTTGGGTTTGTGGTAGTTGCAATGGGTAACCGTGGCGGCAGTCCGCTTCGCGAGAAATGGTACCATCAGTACGGCCACAACAATCTGCGCGATTATGCCCTTGCCGATAACCGTTATGGAATCGAGCAGCTTGCGGCTACACGATCCTATATCGACATCGACAGGGTTGGAATTTACGGCCACTCCGGCGGTGGATTTATGAGTACAGCCGCACTGCTTACGTACCCTGATTTTTATAAGGTGGCGGTCTCTTCAGCAGGAAATCATGATAACAACGTATATAATATTTACTGGAGTGAAATACACCACGGCGTAACTGCTACAACCGACTCTGTAACAGTTGAGAATGAAAATGGTGAAGAAGTAAAAGAGGAACGAACCACATTCAGTTCTGAAATTCCTTCAAATGCAGACCTGGCTGATAACCTGCAGGGACGGCTTTTGCTTGTACACGGCGCTATCGACAATAACGTCCACCCTGCAAACACCTACCGAATGGCAGATGCACTCGTTCGGGCGGGTAAACGATTTGATATGATGATCTTTCCGGGAGCACGCCACGGCTTTGGCCGCTACAGTGACTACTTCGAACGGATGCTTTGGGATTACTTTGCTGAGCACCTGCTGGATTATGAAATCGAAGATGTGGATTACAATATTCCTGACCACGTGGATTAGAATCCGTAGGCTAAACATGGCATGCCTGGAAAAAGCACTGAACTAAAACTCCTCAAAAGTTTTCGATTGCAATTCGGAGTCAATAACCAGCATCAGACATGTCATGTTTTGCAAGCTCCCTCGTCTGACGATTGTCTTTTTCGTCTGACGAGTTGTG
>CAZVEP010000023.1:0-28716 GCA_964625635.1 uncultured Rhodohalobacter sp. | reverse complement strand
TAATAGCCAGCATCAGACATGCCATGTTTTGCAAGCTCCCTCGTCTGACGATTGTCTTTTTCGTCTGACGAGTTGTGGGGCCTAAGATTAGCTTTTCATAGAACAATTGCTGCCAAGAAACGCAAATTAACTTTTTTCGTCCTTCGCCAAACGAATGCCGGGTTGAGACGAATTCAGCTCGCGGGTCAGCGACACCGCGGTACATTTTCACCTAAACATGGAATGTCTTGAAAAAACACTGAACTCAAATTCCTCAAAAGTTTTCGATTGCAATTCGGAGTTAATAGCCAGCATCAGACATGCCATGTTTTGCAAGCTCCCTCGTCTGACGATTGTTTTTTTCATCCGACGAATAGATAAGGGTCAGAACTAATTCACAGAGTTCCCTTGACGGAGTTTTGATGTATATCCACTCGGCAGCCTGCAAAAATAGCATACAGACGAGTACTTACTTCGACAGATATAAATTCTTGAACTCATAGGGTTTTCTAAACCGCTCATCGTCAAAATTATCCATAAAGTAGATACTCTCACCCGTAGATTTCATTTCAGGCCCGAGTTCTTTCTTTACTTCAGGGAATTTATCGAACGGGAATACCGGCTCCTTGATCGCCCAATTCTTGAGTTTTGACTCCAGGTCGAATTCACTCAATTTGGCACCCAGCATCACTTTCACGCCGATGGCTGCCTCCGGTCGCTGTGTCGCTTTCGCGAGAAACGGGATAGTTCGTGTTGAACGCGGATTAGCTTCAAGCACGTACACTTTTTCCTCCTTTACCGCATACTGAACATTCAGAAATCCAACGATTCCCATTTCCTTCGCAATTTTAAGCTGATACTCTTCAATCGTTTTGATGACTTCATCACTTAGAGAGTAGGGCGGCAGCACAGCTGTTGAATCTCCGGAGTGAACTCCTGCCGGCTCAATGTGTTGCATGATACCTGCAATATGGAGCTGTTCGCCATCGTAAACCGAATCAACGTCTACTTCTACAGCTTTATCCAGATACTTATCAATTAGAAAATCATTTTCAGGATGCGTCTTCAGAATGTTTGCGACATATTTGCCCAGCTCATTTTCCCGAACGGCAATCCGCATCCCCTGTCCGCCCAGAACATAACTCGGGCGAATCAGTACCGGGTATCCGATGCGCCGGGCAATATCCAGTGCATCGGAGTCATTCCGGGCTGTTCCATATTCAGGAAACGGAATATCAAGGCGTTTCAAAAATTCTGAAAACTCACCCCTGTCCTCAGCAAAGTCGATCATCTCAAACTCAGTGCCAAAAATATGAATTCCTTCTTCGACAAACCGTTTTCCAAGTTTCAGGGCTGTTTGCCCGCCCACCTGAAGAATTACGCCTTCAGGTTTCTCATGCTCAAAAATATCGAGTACGCGTTCCCAAAATACCGGTTCAAAATATAGTTTATCCGCAATATCAAAGTCCGTTGAGACTGTTTCAGGATTACAGTTCACCATAATTGCCTCATATCCCATTTCCTGCACCGCAGTTACGGCATGAACGCACGAATAATCGAACTCAATACCCTGACCAATGCGGTTCGGTCCGCTGCCCAGGATCATGACTTTCTTTCGGTCGGAAACCTCGCTCTCATTTTCTCGTTCGTAGCTGGAATAGTAGTAGGGTGTTTCGGCGGGAAATTCACCTGCGCACGTATCTACCATCTTAAAAACCGGCTTCAGTGATAGCTCTTCGCGCTTACTTCTAACATCCGCTTCTGTCACTTTATCACCGCTTTTACTCAGAAGCCAGGAAATCTGAACATCTGAAAATCCTGCTTGTTTAACTTCAAAGAGCTCATCGCGGGTAATGCTGTTTAATGTCTGCCCTTCCACCCTGTTTTCGAGCGAAACCATATACCTGATCTGCTGCAAAAACCATGGATCCACCTTGGTGATATCTGCAATCTCTTCAACAGAAGCACCCATTTTGAACGCATTCCTGATCTGAAGTGTGCGGTCCCAGTAGGGCTTGAGAAGCCGTTCACGGACGTATTTTCTGTCTGGCTCATCATAGCCATCGGCTCCAAGACCTGAGCGTCCAATCTCGAGAGACTGCCACGCTTTGTTCATTGCCTCTGGAAACGTTCGTCCAATTGACATCACTTCGCCGACCGCCTTCATTTGCGTTGTTAGCTCTTCATCAACGGCAGAAAATTTGTCGAAGTTAAACCGTGGTATTTTCACAACCACATAATCGATCGATGGCTCAAAACAGGCTGATGACACCTGAGTAATGGGGTTTGGGAGTTCATCGAGTGAATAGCCGACTGCCAGCTTTGTTGCAATTTTTGCAATTGGATATCCTGTTGCTTTAGAGGCCAACGCTGATGACCGGCTCACTCTTGGATTAATTTCAATGGCTACAAGACGGTCACTCCCGGGTTCCATAGCAAACTGAACGTTACATCCGCCGGCGAAGTCACCAATCGAACGCATCATTTTAATGGCCGCATCCCTCAGGCTTTGGTATTGTTTATCAGTGAGGGTCTGGGTAGGTGCCACTGTTACGGAATCACCGGTATGCACCCCCATTGGATCTAAATTTTCAATAGAACAGATGATGACCACGTTATCATTTTTATCTCGCAACAGCTCAAGCTCGTACTCTTTCCAGCCGAATATACTCTCTTCAATCAATACCTGGTGAACCGGACTCATTTCCAGGCCACGAAGTACTTTCCGCTCGAGTTCATCTTCATTCCATACAATACCGCCACCGGAACCGCCCATAGTAAATGAAGGCCGGATAACAATCGGCAAGCCCCCTAATTCCTCAATAATTTCCTTGGCATCCAGCAGCGACTTTGCCGTTCGGCTTTCACATTGATCGATCCCGATCTTGTCCATCAGGTCTTTGAACAGCTGACGGTCTTCAGTAATATCTACTGCGTCCATATTTACGCCAATGATCTGTACGCCATGCTCTTTCCAATAGCCTTCGTGCTGCAGATCACGCGCAAGATTCAGCGCTGTCTGCCCCCCCATTGTTGGCAATACGGCATCAGGCTTTTCGGCTTCCACAATTTCTTTTATTGATTCGGCTGTAAGAGGCTTCAGATAGATCGCATCAGCCATCATGGGATCCGTCATAATGGTGGCCGGGTTCGAGTTAATAAGAACCACCTCGTAACCGTCTTCCATCAATGATTTACAGGCCTGGGTTCCTGAATAATCAAATTCACAGGCCTGGCCTATTACAATTGGACCTGAACCGATAATCAAAATCTTATGTATGTCGTCGCGACGTGGCATGTAGTTGTGTTGTTTTTTGTGGTTATTTTAAATGTGCTAATATCTGATCAACGAGTGTTTTTACAAGGTTCAAGGTGCAAGTGGCAAGATCTCCTGCCTCGAATTCTTAAACTTTCACCCTGAACCTTGAACCTTGTCCCCTGCACCCTGCTTCACCATCTCAACAAACTGATCGAACAAGTACTGAGAATCGTGAGGGCCCGGAGAAGCTTCAGGGTGATACTGAACCGACATGCCCGGAAAGTTTTTAAATTTCAGTCCTTCAATGGTTTGATCATTCAGGTTGATGTGGGTCACCATTACTTTCGAATCATCCAGTTTGCTTTCATCAACAGCAAAGCCGTGATTCTGGGTTGAAATCTCTACAAGCCCTGTCTCTTTATTCATTACCGGCTGATTGGCTCCCCGATGGCCTACAAACATTTTTTTAACGGCGATACCTTCAGAGAGTGCCATCAGCTGATGTCCCAGGCAGATTCCAAAAAGCGGCTTACCGGTAGATTTGGCATATTCGATCATTGGAAGGCCATAGTCGGATGATGCGTTTGGATCCCCGGGGCCATTGCTAAAGAAAAACCCATCGGCGTCCCAGGCTTTCACCTCCTCCAGATCTGCTTCCGCCGGAAACACACGCAGCGTACACCCTCGCTTCACAAAATTGTCGAGGATACTTTTCTTGACTCCATAATCAAAAACAGCCAGTTTAAAATTTCCGTCAGACGGTATTGTTTGTGCCTCTTTCCGGGTCACTTTTGTTGCAAGTTCAAGCCCGACCATTGAAGGCCACCCTTTAGCTTTTTTTACCAGCTCGTCTTCATCCAGAATTTCTGAGCTAATCACAGCATTCATCACACCTTCATCTCGAATATGATGGACCAGTTTACGGGTATCCACCCCCGAGATGCCAATCACGTTATTTTGTTCAAGATAGTCCTGAAGGCTTCCATCTGCCATTGGATTACTAAACTCCTCCGAAAAGGATCTGACAATCAGGCCTGAAATCATAACAGTTCTTGCTTCATCATCGCGGCTCATTGTGCCGTAATTTCCAATATGCGGATAGGTCATCATCATCATTTGACCGTAATAACTCGGATCGGTAAAAATTTCCTGGTAGCCGGTCATACTGGTATTGAAACAAAGTTCTCCGCCGGTTGTACCGATCTTACCAATAGCTTTTCCATGAGCAATCGTACCGTCGGAAAGGGCCAGTATACAAGGCTTAAGGTCGTGTGAATTCATGAGTTCTGAGATAGGCTATTAAGATGAGGATACGAATTAAAGGCCAAAAAAAATCCGACAGCGGAACCCGCGTCGGATTTTGAGAAAAGGTTTTTAAGTAAATCGGTTTTTTGGTCCTGCACCCGTATATCGATTTTAAGGTTTGAGAAAGTTACGGAGTGATCAACTGATTTAAAAATTCAATTTCTAAAAATTTCATTCAGCAACTTTTATTAATATGGAGTGATACATAGCTATGAATAATTCACAACATTTTTCATTTGCTGTTCATAGTTTAACAGAACACTCATTTTTAATGAATCGTAAATGGTTTACGTTAAATAACCATTACTGAATTTACTTTAACCCTACCCCTTATCTTTATGAAAACTACTATTTCAGCCGCTTTTGCCCTTCTTTTTTCATTGGTTATGACGGCAGGTGCATTTGGTCAGGACGATATGTCTCTCAATTACTACCTCCCGGATGATGTTTCCTACAACCCATCCATACCGACCCCAGAAGAAATCATCGGCCATCAGGTTGGTCAGTGGCATATTACCCACGACAAGCTTGTGTATTATATGAGAGCACTTGCAGACGCATCAGATCGTGTTACCTACATGGAATATGCAAAAACGTATGAAGATCGTCCGCTTGTAATGTTAACGATCACCTCTCCTGACAATCACTCGTCTATTGAGCGAATCAAAGAGAATCATCATCTGCTGAAAGATCCGTCTCAATCAGGAAATCTTGATCTCAGCACAATGCCGGTCATTATTAATATGGGGTACAGTGTTCACGGTAATGAACCCAGCGGCTCAAATGCATCACCGCTTGTAGCTTATTATTTTGCTGCTGCCCAGGGCGAAGAGATAGAGCAGATGTTAAACAACGCGGTTATTCTTCTGGATCCCAGCCTGAACCCTGACGGTCTTCAGCGTTTCTCAACCTGGGCAAATATGCACAAAAGCATCAAAGCAAGCGTTACCGACCCTGAGGACCGCGAACATAATGAGGTATGGCCCGGCGGACGAACCAACCACTACTGGTTTGATCTTAACCGAGACTGGATGCCTGTTCAACATCCATCAAGCAGAGGCCGCATTCAGATGTTCCGGGAATGGCATCCAAATGTGCTCACCGACCATCATGAAATGGGCACGAATTCAACTTACTTTTTCCAGCCGGGAGTTCCCTCCAGAACAAACCCGATCACGCCACAAAGGAACCAGGACCTGACGATGGCAATTGCTGAGTATCATGCCGACGCACTTGACGAGCGTCAGGAGCTCTATTACTCGCGTGAAAGTTTCGACGATTTTTACTATGGAAAGGGCTCAACCTATCCTGACGTATTTGGCACTATTGGCATATTGTTTGAACAAGCGTCTTCAAGGGGGCATGCTCAGGAAAGTGTTCACGGAGTTTTAACCTTTCCCGAAACAATTTTAAATCAGGTAACCACGTCATTTTCCACATTTGAAGCCTCGATTGAACTTCGGGTGGATCTGCTCGACCACATGCGCACATTTTACCGTGAAGCAGAACAAGAAGCATCCAACTCTGCTATAAAAGCATACGTTGTGGGCGACTCGAATGACAGGGCCCGTACCTGGCATCTGGCCGACCTCTTTTCATTTCACGATATCGACATGTACACGCTTGCTGAGGATGCTGAATTTAATGGTCAGGAATTCAAAAGTGGTGAAGCAATTGTGATACCTGCAGAACAGACTCAGCACCTGTTCATAAAAGCGTTATTCGAGCGCAGAACCGAATTCTCTGACAGCCTCTTTTATGACGTCTCTGCATGGACAATGCCCTATGCATTCAACCTGCCGTTTGCTGAACTAACCCAGCGCGAGTTCAGCAACTCTTTGATGGGGGATCAAATAATGGAACCGGATTTTCCGGAAGGACAAGTGATTGGAGGGAGAAGCCAGTATGCCTATTTATTTGAGTGGGACGAATACTATACGCCAAGAACACTTTACCGTTTACAGGAAGCCGGATTACGCACTAAAGTTGCCTCCAAGCCATTTCGGGCCGTCACAAGCGGCGGTGTCAAGGATTTCGACTATGGAACCATACTTGTATCTCTTGGCATCCAGGATATAGATGGACTGGAGGTTTACCGGCTGATTCAGCAGGCGGCATCAGAAGATGGCGTAGACATATATAGTGTTCGCAGCGGACTTAATCCATCAGGAATCGATCTTGGAAGCCCCAGTTTTGAAGATCTTGAAATGCCAAGTACAGCTATTGTTGGTGGTGAGGGTACCCGAAGCAACGATGTTGGTGAAATACGGCATTTGTTCGATCAACGCTATCATATGCCCATTACCATCCTTGAAAAGGATGAATTGGGTGGTGCTGACCTTAGCCGGTACAACACACTTATGATGGTTGACGGTTACTACAGTGATCTTTCAAGTGGTGTTACTGACGAACTTAAAGGATGGGTTCGAAGAGGCGGTACACTCATCCTGCATCAGGATGCCATTAGCTGGGCTAAAGGTGAGGGCATGGTTAATATCAATTTTGTTGAAAGTCCGGAAGATAGTGTGGTTCAGCGACGGTATGCTGACCTGCGGAATACCAGGGGAGCACAGGTCATTGGCGGATCAATATTCCACGCCAGTCTGGACCTTACACACCCGATAGCTTACGGATATAACAGGGAAGAAATCACCGTTTTCAGAAGCTCAACGGATTTTATGGAACTGGCAGATAATCCCTACGCGACGCCACTCCGGTATACCAGTGAGCCTTTAGCAAGCGGTTATATTTCCGAAGAAAATCATGAGCTTATTGGTGGCACTGCCTCAATTATCGTGGATAGTTTTGGTCGAGGCAGGGTTGTCAGTTTTGCAGACAATCCATCATTCAGAGCTTTTTGGTTCGGAACTAACAAACTCCTGATGAATGCCGTCTTTTTCGGCAACACAATTAGCGGTGCTGCATCAAATTAATTGATTCAGCCTGAACTGAGACGAAATTGCAGGAATTTCTTATAATGAGAGTCATACCATAACTTTTAACCCGTGAGCCATGGCTGAAACACTTAAACGAAATGATCCCTGCCGCTGCGGAAGTGGTAAAAAATATAAGAACTGCTGTATGGAGAAGGACAAGTCTCAGTTCACTTCAAAGCTTGGCATGATTGGCGTAGCGCTGGCTGTCATATTGGGCCTGGTACTTGCATATTCAGCCATGTCGGGCGACAGCAATCAACAAAACTGCCCACCAGGAACATCCTGGTCATCGGCGCATGAGCATTGTCATTAAATTTTAAGATCAGGTTCACTCCCCTGTTCAAATATCTTTCAAACAAAACAAGCCCCGCAATTCTTGATTGAGGGGCTTGTTCATTTATATCAGATACGTCATTAACTCTTACTGCTTTAGAATTGAGTGATCACCAATGTGAATTTGCCCTTCTGTACCATGGGCTTCTGCGTAATTTCCAATGGTTGACCGATCCAGGTTGCACCCCTCAAGTGTAGCATTACTTTGAATAATAGAATTCTTAATAGTGCTGTTTTTAATGGTCGTTCCTGCTTCAACACTTACGTTAGGGCCAATTTCACTTCCACTGATCTCAACACCCTCGCCAAAATAGACCGGCTCATGGATGGTCGTATTTTCATACTCACCGTGGCTATGCTGCTCTTTCTCAAGTATTTCACCAACCGTATCAAGCCAGGCAGGAAGTGTGCCGCAATCCAGCCATTCATCAACCGTCGCTTTTTTAAATACATTGCCATCCTTGATAAGACGATCGAGGGCGTCCGTTAACTGGAGCTCGTTGCCATGGCCACGGATGTTATTATCAATCAGGTATTGAATTTCTTTCATCAGCTTCCTGCCCTCTTTAAAATAGTAGACGCCGATGATCGCGAGGTTTGAGATGGGTTCGCTGGGTTTCTCAACAAAATCAGTGATTTTGTCATTTTCGAGAACCGCTACTCCAAATCTTGATGGATCTTCGACTTCTTTGAGCCATATTACACTGTCAGCACCTTCAACACTTACGGTCTCCTGCGTATCAAAAATTGTGTCGGCAAAAACGATAATTACTTCGCCACTGAGCTTATCACCCGCACACGAAACTGCATGAGCTGTACCTTCTGCAACTTCCTGTACCCCGAATGAAGCTTTTGCATTGTGGCGTTCACTCATTTCTGTCAGTCGCTCCTTGATCTCTTTACTAAAATCAGGGCCGAGAATATAGACGATTTCATCAATTGTTTTGTCGAGTGTGCGTGCAAATGTCTCAACAATTCTCTCTACAATCATCGTACCTGCAACAGGTAAAAGGGGCTTGGGTGTGGTGTGAGAGTGAGGACGCACGCGTGTACCTCTTCCTGCCATTGGTATAATTAATTTCATATCTTGAATGCTGTTTAATTTTGAAAATTATGTATGCTAATATAACAGTTCACCGGACTATTTTCGAACGGGTTAATCGTTTCCAATTAAATAAACGGGTATTTATAGCTTGGATTTATTCACTTATTCATTAAATGCTGCAATTGTCATCATTTGTGCAGTCTTTGTTCGGCATTCATTTACGAGGGCCCGGTATTTTCTACAGATGCTCCAGCAGCACGGATATAAAACACACGAATACCGGCACTGGCTTGTGGACCACTTTTCCTCCAAGGTCATCACCACAGAGCACCTCGTTTATAATACCGTAATATTGTCTCTGCTTATCTTTCTTTCCACCCGGCTCACGTTTGTATCGGGTCTTGTTATTATTTTTGTATTTACAGTGTTCTGGTTTGGAACGGTAAAAAATTATAAACCCGAAAAAAACAAAAAACCTTTTGTGCTCACGGCACGCGCTAAACGCCTAACGGCGATTCTCGCAGTGTTCGTGATTGGAATTTATTACGCACTTGGCTCCTTCATCTTTTCTGAACAGCTCATTTATTATCTTGACGATGTGCAGGAGCCAATAGGGCGTTTTCTCACAGCGGATCCATATTTGCTGGGGTTCCTGCTTAGTCTGATTGATATCGCTATTCCATTTCTCATTTTTCCGGCAGCGTGGATATTGAAGCCTGTGGAAACATCCATTCAAAACGGCTTTAAAAAACAGGCAAGGGAAAAAATAGCGTCTATGCCTCACCTGAAAGTTGTGGCCATTACCGGAAGTTATGGGAAGACCAGCACAAAATTTGTGATCGACGCATTTCTAAAAGAGCGCCTCAGTGTTTGCGTTACACCGGGGAGTTTTAACACACCCATGGGCATTTGCAAGGTGATTAATAATGATCTGAATGCGAACCATCAAGTGCTGATTTTGGAGATGGGCGCCCGTTATGAGGGAAATATCAAGGAACTATGCGATATCGCTCAACCTGACATTTCCGTGGTAACAAATGTGGGCATTGCACACCTTGAGACGTTTGGCTCGCAGGAAAATATTGCGTGGGAGAAAGCGACACTTGCCCGACGGCTGAAGCCTGGCGGCACTTTGATCCTCAATGGTGATGATCCTATCGTTCGCGAAATGGGAACAGATCGATCAGACATTGAGAGGATTTTAACCGGAGAATCCGATCAGCAAATCTGGGCAGAAGATCTCAAAATAGATGAAAACGGAACAGCTTTTGATCTTAAATGGCGAAAGGATAATGTAATTGATAGTACAAGAGTTCAAACTAAACTACTTGGAAACCACAATGTTCAAAATATTTTACTAGCTGCCGGCGTAGCCCGGATCTTTGATATCAGGCTTAAAACCATAGCCGTGGCAGCCTCAAGACTCAAACCTGTTGAACACCGCCTGGAGCTGAAGAAGCAGGGAAATCTTACTGTTATTGATGATGCATTTAACTCAAACCCTGTAGGTGCAAAGAATGCTGTTGATATTCTTGCCGAATTCAATTCAGGTCGCCGTATCATCATCACACCGGGTATGATAGAACTGGGTGAGATGGAAGAACAGGAAAATAAAGCATTGGGTGAGCATATTGCCAAATCCGGAATTGATTTGGCTATACTTGTCGGCAAAAAACAAACAGCCCCTATTCAGAAAGGAATTGAAGAGTCTGAGTCACCCCAGAAACCTGAGGTCAGGATCGTCTCTAGCCTGTTTGAAGCAAATGACATTATTACTTCTGACGCACAGCCGGGAGACGTGGTTCTATACGAGAATGACCTGCCAGACAGCTATAATGAAAGGTAACAAGTAGTTATCAAGCCTGAATCAGCGAGCCCTTACGGTTAAAAACAGATCCGAGACCGAACATAAGCTGATCCAGCATGTACCCGAACTTATCCAGATTTTGTTCTAATAGTGTTATTCGAATGCCAGACACACTGCTGTTAAATCCGCTCAGAGGCACAGTACATACGCCTGCACCCGCTAAAAGGTAATAGGCAAGGTATAGGTCCGGTTCTCCGTCAAAGTCTTTCGTCCAGCTTTTAAACAGGTTCTGCTGAATTTCTGTAAGCATATCCGGTTCTATATCAGAAACCCTGAAAGAGCTTTTAACGTGCAGTGTTGCATAAAATGCGCCGTCAGCACCGGAACATGATATATCATCAAGGCACCCGGTTCGGTTTTTCAGAAGATCAATCTTTGCCGATATATTCTTTTTACGGTCTGCCAGAAACTGTTCATAATATGGATGAGAGTAAATTTCCGGAATCACTCTTTGCGGCAGTGTTGTACTGCAAACTTCAGTCATCTTGCACTCATCTATTCGAGTACACAATTCGCTAAACTGATTGTCGGACGAGCGGTTATAGTATTCCATCCATCCGCAGCGGCTGCCGGGCCAGGGGATTTCTTTTGATATGCCTTTCATCACAATTGCTGGCACGTCACCAATGACCTCGGCCAGCCGTATCATTTTACCGTTATGAACAAGATTTTCATATATCTCATCCGCAACAATAAAGAGGTTGTTTTCCCGGGCAATTTGAACTAGTTCAAGCAAAACTTTTTTCGGATACACCATGCCCGTAGGATTATCCGGATTAATAATCAGAAGGCTGCTAATTTCTTTATGTTCCTTAACCATTCGACGGATAGAATCTGGATCAGGCAGCCAGCCATTTTCAGGATCGAGATTGTAGGTAAGAGGATCACTTCCTATCCGCAATTTTTCAGCGCCTGTATGCGCAGGATAAGTCGGAGATGGCATTAATACACGTATATCGTCCGATAAAAGACTATAGAGACGGGCAATCGCATCACCCAGCCCATTAAAAAATGTGATGTCGTCTTTACTTATTTGATGTCCGCCATAACTATTGGTCCGATTGGCGAGAAATTCACGTGTATCCGGTAGTCCTTTGGAATCGCAGTATCCATACGTACTATTATCCTGTATTTGCTCTGTAACGATTTCTCTCATCCAGTCTGGAAGCTGTAACCCCTTCTGTACGGGATCGCCAATGTTTTCCCAGATCACTGGGTACCCTAAATTTTCCCTCTCAAAACCTTTCGATACAATTTGCCGAATTCCATAGCTTATTTTCGGCAGCCCTTCGGGTAGTAATGAATGTCGCATAGCGTTCTATAGATTGAAATTAACTTTTCCAAAAGGGTATGCTTTATTTGGTATAAAATAAATTAGATATTGATAATTTAATTGAAATTAAATTTCAATCTTATTTATTTATGTAAATATTGATATTACGTTAATTAATAGATTAACAATACTGGTTCGCTTTATTCTTATCGGTGATTATCAAAAGTCGTTAAACACATACCTGAATTTGACAGACCAGATTCGGAAATAATTAAACCGTTTTCATTTTATTTACGCTGTTCATGAGAGTAAAAGTCTTTTCAGGCTTTATAACCTAAAAAAAGAAGCCATACTTATTAAAGTACAGCTTCTTAATTCCTCTCTTTAATTATACAATCGTAACAGGTTAAATCTACTCATCATAAAGAATGATTGTGCCCTCATAAAGCTCTTTGAGATGAACCGGCCTTGGAAAGGTGATGATAAATGCATCAGACATCTCATTAACTGCAGGTGGCAGTATTTGCTGAGCTGCAGCGAACTGCTGGAATGTTCCTATCAATACCTCATAGAATTGACGGCGCTGAATCAAGAACACTTCTTCTTCAGGGTTATCCAGCCTATCTCCCAGTAACTCCCTAAAGCGATTTCGAACAGCAATGGCTGCATCATATTCCAAGCTTGCAAATACCTGTACATAATGACCTGCGGGAACTGTTTTGCGCAGATCCCTGGAGTCGACTTCAGTGTCTTCCTGCGCCTGACCACACATACACTGCTCAAGTGAGTCTGTTCTGGCCTGAAGAGAATCAATCATGGCAAACAGGTCATTGAACTTACTATTATGGTCCATTTCCATACTATCAACACGATTCTCAAGTGTATCCACTCGCTGTGTCAGGGTTGACAGATCTCTTTCAAGATCACCAATGCGGGCTATTTCATTTTCCAGCTTTTCAAACTCACTAACCGTTAATTTCCTGGTTGGAGGTGCGAGATTCAGCGGTTTTTTATTATTACCACCAAAATGAATACGAATTCCGCCTGAAGCCATTCCAATTTCATCATAAGGATATCCCCTATTTGTAAGGTCAAGCCTGTTTGATGAGAGCTTTATTTCATGCTGAGCATACACTTCAAACCGGTTAGAGATTCGATATGCCAGTCCTAAACCGCCGATAAGGCTCGCCTCACTGCGACTAAAACTGTCACTGGGCCCTTCTGCATCAAAGAAATCCTGCTCCACACCCAAAGTCACGTATGGGTTTAGCGTCCTGGCCAAGTCGTTGCTTCTAAAAAAACGGTTTAGGTTGAAGGTATTTTTAATAGAAGCGGTGTGCATCGTTGTCTCAAAGCCAACCCCTTCGAGATAAGAGTATCGATAACCTGCTTCTATAGACCAGAAAGGAATAAGTGCGTATCGAACATCCCCCCCGAACGCATATGTTGGTTCAGAAACAACATTAAAGCGACTGGCAAATATTTGCTGTCCACGATCGCGCTCGGCAAAGATATATCCTCCATAAACCGAAGCACTCCATCGACTGAAATTTTCTTCGTCAGCTTCTCCTATTGTTTGCGCTGCTACGTTTAACACAGAGATTTGGAGTAAAAAGAAAAGCGCAGTATATAGCTTTTTCATAATTCAATAGTCATTTTTTGTACTTGAATTCTCATCTTTCGCGAGCTTAGCATTTGCATGAATTTCATTTTTATGCCCGCCTAATATCAAACCGAAAGTCATTATAATACACAGATATCAGTGGAATTAACACCATTTTATGATCTGAAATATGTGCTCGAGAATTCATACGTTAGTTTTCATTTTAAAAACCATTTACTGAGTGGACTTACCCTCGTGGATGAATAAAGTTCCATTTAAGCCCCTCTGTTAACCTATCTTTATACTCAGTTTCTCGACTTTATCATGCGTATTCTTAAGTGCAACCGCCCTGTAAACGGCATCATTACCTTCATATTTAGATGCCTGTATCAAAATCAGGGCTAAATACATGACCCAGATGCAATTATCTCCCTCATCATTAAATATTCTTAATATACTGAGATCGCTTACACATTCTTCGGCAGAACTGGTTTTTGACCCCGTCTATATTTGAATCTTTCTCAATTTGGAATCTTGCGCAGTACTCTTTCGATAATTAATAAATGACCAAATTTTATACATTTTAAAACATTGTATACCTGTTTACGTATGATTGAATTTTACGAGAGTAAATCTGTCAGACGTACGTTTAAATCTATAGCAGCTATCAACCCAACCCCACTGCGAACATGGACATCCTATTAATTATCATTGGTGCCGCACTGATCTTGACCGGAATTATCGGTTCTTTTTTGCCTGTCCTGCCAGGATTACCCTTTAGCTATCTTGGGCTTCTCGCTCTTCAAATAACAAGCTTTACCCCATTTACCGCTATGTTTTTGGTGTATTGGGCCATCGTCGTAATCGTCGTCATGTCTCTTGAAAGTATTTTACCGGCTGTTGGCTCTGAGCGAATGGGCGGCACCCGCTACGGAATTTGGGGATGCATTATCGGCGGAGTTGCCGGAATCTTTTTATTCCCACCCATTGGTATTGTAATCGGTCCTATGATTGGTGCCTTTGTCGGTGAGTTATTGTCCGGTCAAAAATCTGATTTGGCATTAAGAGCAGCAATTGGATCCTTTATCGGTTTTTTTGTTGGAACAGTCATTAAAGTTGCTGTCAGCTTAGTTATTGCATTTCATTTCGTAAGGGCTGCTCTTTAAAATTGCTATGAACCAGCAATAAGATATTGGCTCTTAACATTCCTATCTTCAGGATCTTCTGAACAGATCAGTATTTTTTCAACTCCCTTAAAATTTAAGGTCTACAGTGGCATTAACTACTCTTTGGTTTATCATTGGCCTGATTGCTCTCATCTGGGGAGCAGAGATTCTTGTCAGATTCTCTTCCAAGCTCGCAGCAGCCCTTGGAGTATCTAAACTGGTTATTGGCCTTACTGTAGTTGCGTTTGGCACCAGCGCGCCGGAACTAGCCGTTGGTATTGAAGCTGGCCTGATGGGTGAACCCGATATTTTGATGGGTAATGTTATCGGCAGTAATCTAACTAATACACTGCTCATCCTTGGACTCGCCTCCCTTATTATTCCACTTCAGGTTCATAAAAACCTGATACGCTTTGACCTGCCCGTCATGATTGTCTCAACGTTCATTCTCATACTTCTCTCCCTAAACAACATCATTACCTTTTGGGAGTGTATGATTCTGGTCACATGCCTATTCTTGTATCTCTTTGCATTGGTTAGATTTAGCGGAAAGTCGCCTCTGTCGGATGACGAAATCACAGAAGCCGGATCACCCTGGCTTAACGGATTACTCTCCATTGTTGGGCTCGTACTTTTGATAGCAGGCGCCCGCTGGATGGTGGAGTCAGCTACCATTTTTGCCCAGATGGCAGGTGTAAGTGAACTGGTCATTGGTCTCACGATTGTCGCAATCGGCACCTCGCTGCCAGAAATTGTAACATCTGTTCTTGCTGCTGTTCGGGGCGAGAAAGATCTTGCTGTAGGCGGTATCGTCGGGAGCAACATTTTAAATATTCTTTCCGTAATAGGCATTTCGGGTCTCTTCATTTCAGGCATTCCCGTACAAGAAACTCTACTAAACGTTGAATACGTGGTATTGATGGCAGTCATGATTCTCTGCTTTCCTATATTTTCTACAGGCCGCAGAATCAAGCGTATTGAAGGGGCAATTTTTCTGACCAGCTACATGCTTTATCTCTTCTATCTCTACCTTGGTTCCATTGCAAGTTCGTTTCTGCCAACGTTTGTAAACGGAATCATTTACGGCTTTGTACCGCTGGTCGTTATTTATGTTATTGTTGCTATCATTATTGAGTACAAAACAAAAAAAGCAGTACCAGATTCATGATCCGATACCGCTTTTAAACTTTTCGATGACTGATAACTGACGGCTCTTATTTTTCCACCAGGATCCAGCCATCCTCATTCACCATTTTCTCAGCATACTTCCATTTCAGCTCTTTGGTCTCACCCGTACCCATATTCTGAACTTTCACGTAATCATTACGTCCTGGTTCGTCTTCAACTGTTACGGGCTGTCGTTTCTCGCCGGGAGCTGAGGCGCGCCGCTGATCGCCATTTTGATCCTGCTGCTGCTTGGCGCCACGTAATCCCATGTTAGTTGAGTCGGCCTGCTGTGCACGAGCACGTTCCAGATCGATTCTGCTCTTCGATTTCTGAGCTTGCTGCATCTGTTCGGCGCGATCCTGCTGCATTTCCGGAATTGCTTTCCAAATCAAGGAGATCGTCTCGCGGTTAATCTCTGAAATGAGCGTTTTAAACATCTCAAATGCTTCACGCTTATACTCCATCAGCGGGTCTTTCTGCGCAAATGAACGAAGGCCAATTCCCTCTTTCACCGTATCGAGTTCCCTGAGATGTTCCATCCATTTATTGTCAATGGTACTCAAAATAGCTGTTCGCTCGAGCGACCTTGCCACTTCGCGGCCTTCATTTTCCGCTGCTTTTTCGACATCTACAATCACGCGCATTCTGCGAATACCATCAGAGAAAATCACCTGTATTTTAGTCGGCTTCTTCTCGGAATCAGACTCTTGTATTTGCTGAACGATTCGATTCAGCGGTTCAGAAACCAGGCGCTCTTTATTTCTGTAAACTTCATACGCCTTGTTCAGGATCATGTCTATCATTCCGTCTTCACCCAGCATGCCCCACTTATCACGGTCAAGCTCAATATCAACGGCCAGGAGCCTCAGAATATCATCACGAAGCTGCTCGTAACGCCCTTCGAAATAATGTTCATTAACCACATCCACAATCATATCCTCAATCATATCAAAGATATCACTCTGTAGCTGATCGCCTACCAGTGCGTGACGGCGACGAGAATAAACGACTTTTCTCTGGTTGTTCAGTACATCATCGAATTCCAGCTGACGCTTACGAATACTGAAGTTATTCTGCTCAACTTTTTTCTGAGCCCGCTCCAGGGATTTAGAAATCCATGGATGCTGGATCACCTCACCTTCATCAAAATTCAGTTTGTCCATTATATTGGCAATCCGGTCAGATCCGCCAAAAAGTTCCATCAGCTCATCCTCAAGCGACACGAAAAACTGTGACTCGCCAGGATCACCCTGCCGACCGGCACGACCGCGTAACTGCAGGTCAATTCGTCTGGACTCATGTCGTTCAGTTCCAAGAATGGCCAATCCGCCTTTCTCTTTTACTTCAGGAGCCAGTTTAATATCTGTACCACGACCGGCCATATTCGTTGCAACCGTTACCGCACCGGGGCGTCCGGCTTCAGCAACAATCTCACTTTCCCGGGCGTGTTGTTTCGCGTTTAGCACGTTATGCGGAATCTTCTGACTTTTCAGCATGCGGCTGATTTTCTCAGATTCGTCAACGCTGGTTGTACCGACGAGTACGGGCTGCCCCTTCTCATGGTATTCCTTTATACGTGCAATGGTAGCGTTAAATTTCTCACGCTTCGTTTTGAATATCAGATCGTCTTTATCATCACGGGCAATGGGACGGTTGGTTGGTATCACAACCACATCCAGGTCATAAATCTCATTAAACTCGCCCTCTTCCGTGGCGGCTGTACCCGTCATACCTGCGAGCTTATGGTACATTCTGAAAAAGTTCTGAAGCGTAATTGTCGCATACGTTTGTGTAGCCGCTTCCACTTTCACTTCCTCTTTGGCTTCAATGGCTTGATGGAGGCCATCTGAATAACGCCTTCCACTCAGTACCCGGCCTGTGTGTTCATCCACGATATTAACCTTACCTTCCTGGACGATATACTCATCTTCGCGCTGAAACAGTGTATAAGCTTTCAGAAGCTGATTAACAGTATGAATGCGCTCGCTACGCTCCGCAAATAAACGATGGAGGTCGTTGAACCTTTTTTCTCGTTCCTGCTGGACTTCCTGACGGGCTTCTTCAATTTTCTTCTCTTTGTAGTCGTCACTGAAATCATCCTTATTTTCGATCTCCTCTACTTTTTCCTCCTCAAGATTTTTAATCTCCTCTTCAATTTCTGAGGTCTCAAGCCCGAGATCGGGAATCACGAAGAAGTCTGTATCTTCTCCGCCTTTTGTTAGAAACTCCCGGCCTTTCTCGGTCATTTCAATGTTTTTCATCTTCATGTCTACCGCATAGAAAAGATATTCGTCCACAAACGGCATATTCTTGGCATTGTCAGCCAGATAGAGATTCTCCGTTCTTTGCAGTAGCTTTTGATGCGCCGGCTCCTGCATCATTTTCTTAAACCTGGAGTTCTTGGGAAAACCGCGGTAGGCCCGGAACAGGGCAAGACCTGCATCTTCAGTATTATCTTCCGAGAGATGTTTTTCTGCCTCACTAACGAGCTGCGCAACTAATGCCTTCTGGGCATTTACCAGAGCTTCCACCCGTGGCTTCATCTCTTCATATTTCTGTGAGTCATTCCCCTGTGGAACCGGGCCGGAGATAATCAGCGGCGTTCGGGCTTCATCAATCAGAATAGAGTCGACCTCATCAATAATTGCGTAATGGTATCCACGCTGCACGAGCTGCTCCTCTTCAGCAACCATATTGTCGCGCAGGTAATCAAATCCAAATTCATTATTTGTTCCGTATGTAATATCAGCACGATATGCTTTACGGCGTGGCTCTGAATTTGGCTGATAGTGATCTACACAGTCCACAGTAAGCCCGTGAAAATTAAAAATTGGCTCATTCCATTCCGCATCACGGCGGGCAAGGTATGTGTTCACCGTTACGATATGAACACCCCGTCCGGCAAGTGCATTGAGATAGGCAGGAAAAATAGCGGCCAGCGTTTTACCTTCACCGGTTTTCATTTCGGCAATAGCACCCTGATGCATTGAAATAGCACCAACAAGCTGAACATCATACGGCACCATATTCCATTCCGTCTCTGTACCGGCAACTTTCCATGATTTTCCTACAAAGCGACGGCAAGTATCTTTTAATACAGCAAAAGCTTCCGGCATAATTCTGTCAAAAAGATCTTCGAGTATCTCAAGCCACTCTTCTTCAAGTTCCTCTAAAATATCTGATAGCTCCCGGCGCTCTTCCAGGGTGATGGATTCATCATTCGAATCCATTTTCTCTTTTACCTCGGCAATTCTTTGATCCACTTCTGCTGTTTCATCAGCGATCATCTGTTTAAATGATTCTGTCTTTTGCTTCAGCTCATCATCGCTGAGGGCTTTTATGTCGTCTTCGAAGCTCTTGATTTCATCTACAATCGGCCAGATCTTCTTCAGATCACGTTCACTCTTGGTTCCAAAGATAGATGTAAGAAAGTTTGATATTTGGTCTAACATGAAGGGGCTACTGCGATTAATATTAATTCTATAAATGTAAGGCTTCAGTACTGCCTGTTCAACAGTTTGAGAAAATCTTTTACTGCAACAATTATACCGATATTCATTAATGTGAAGGTTTAACGACAGAAAGACTGTGAGATTGAGTTGCCGCCCAAAAAAATCAGTTTAAATCTCGATTAGACTTTTACTGAATTCTTCGTATTTTTCAAGTCTATCAAAAAATCAGATTTTTGAATAATTATTAGTACAGGTTATGAAACGTACATACCAGCCAAGTAAACGAAAGAGATCTAACAAGCACGGATTCCGCAAACGCATGAAATCCAAAAACGGACGTAATGTGCTGAAGCGACGACGTGCCAAAGGCCGCCATAAGTTAACAGTGAGTGACTCTCACAAAGGAGCAAAATAGATCCGTGATCGGATCTAACCCCGATCAATCGTTGCCCCGCGCAAAAATACTGCGGGGACAGCGTAACTTTCAGCGTTTATTTCAGCGCTCGACCGTCCTTAAAAAGCCCCTCCTGATTTGTCGGTTCCGCGTATACGAAGACCCGCAGGAGAGCTGCTTATTCGGGTTTATTGCTCCCAAAAAGTTATTCCGCCGGGCAGTGGATCGTAATCGTGTCAAACGATGGCTACGTGAAGCGTTTCGTCTTAATCAGCACCTGCTGCCAGTGCCCGTAAAGGAAAATAGCATTGGCTTTCATGCAGTCTTTATTGCGACATCAAAAAATCTTTCCTACACAGAAATAGAATCACAAATGATCTCCCTGCTGCAATTACTTGCCAACGCTGACAGATTGACGGCTGATTTCGGAGACTCATCAACAAAAACAAAGAAAGACACAGACTAGATTTTGGATAGAAACACCATAACCGGACTATTACTGATTTTTGCTATTACAATAGTCTGGGCATTCTACTCGATGCCAAGTGAAGAAGAGCTTCAGCAGCAGCAACAGCAACAGGCTATACAAGATAGTATTGCAGCAGCCCAGGCAAGAGAACGCGGCATTGAAGATCCTGCTGACCCTGAGACTTCAAGAGTCAATCGGCCCGACCGAACCATTGTTCAGGAAAGTGAAGACATTACACTCGGAGCATTTCAAAATGCCAACTATCAAGACACAGTTCTTACCGTTGTAAGCACGCCACAGTACGAGGCTGTATTTACAAATCTTGGTGCAGGCCCGGCAAAATTTACAATGATGGATTACAACAGCTGGGATGGGGAACCTTTGCAGATGATTCGTGATACATCACGGTCTGCATACTCGCTTGGATTTTTGTCCAGCGAGAACTACAACATTGAGTCGAATACAATATTGTTCGAGCCATTGTCATCGACCGATCAGCTGAATATTTCTGAGAACGAAAGCGGGCAGCTAAGCTATAGATTACGTCTGGACGATGATTCACAAATCATTTATACCTATACGTTTAATGGTAACAACTATGAGTACGAGCTTGATATCGAATTTCGGAATATGCTCGACTACATCAGCGATAGCAATGTAGATTTTGGCTGGGTACCTGCTCTTAATGTTTCTGAACGAGATACGGCACAAGATCAGCTTAACTCTGCCGCTCATGTTTATACCGGGGGAGAACTTGAAAAGCTTCAGCTTACTGAGGCCGGAACCAGCGAACAGGTCTACAGCGGAACTATTGACTGGGTCTCAACCAAATCACGGTTTTTTGCCCAGTTTATTAAACCGTTAACGAATTCAAATGCCGGCGTTCTCCGGGGTGAAATTACAGGTACTGTAGGAGAATCGGACGCAATACACCACTATCAGTCTTTTGTTACCTCAAATATTGTAGCAGACAATATACTTGAATACGAATTTTATGTAGGCCCGCTCCGGTATCAGTACACCAAATCATTCGATGAACATGCTTATGATGTCGTTGAAATCGGGTATGCCCTCATTCGCTGGTTTGCCGATCCGCTCGTTCGCTATCTGATTATACCTTTTTTCCAGATCGGCAGCTCAATGATTCCCAACTATGGAATTCTGATCATCTTGTTTGGGGTGATCATCAAGCTTGTTCTTTATCCTCTGACCCAGAAAAGCTTCAAGAGCATGGCTGCGATGAAGGAGTTACAGCCTCAGATGCAGGAACTTAAGGAGAAGTATGAAGATGATCCACAGAAGCAGCAGAAGGAGACATTAGCTCTCTACAAGAAAGCGGGCGTTAACCCTCTGGGTGGCTGCCTGCCTATGTTATTGCAGTTCCCGATTTTGATTACGCTGTTCTTCTTTTTCCAGAACTCGATGATCATCCGACAGGAACCATTTTTGTGGGCAAGTGATCTTTCGGCACCGGATTACATATTTAATCTGCCGTTCAGCATTCCTTTCCTGGGTGATCAGATAGGTGGCTTTGTTCTATTAATGACTGCTGCGATGTTCGTTCAAACAAAACTGACGGGAAGCGTTGGCGGAATGGGTGGCGGCTCGTCACCAAGTGGCGGTCCCAACATGAAGGCTTTTACGTATGTACTGCCATTTATTTTGCTCTTTGTTTTCAATAATTTTGCAGCCGGATTGAGTCTTTATTACTTAGTATACAATGTGCTTTCAGCTGCACAACAAGTGCTTATTAAGAAGCAGACAGAATCACCTGAAGTTGCTACCAACAGCAAAGGAAAAGGCCGCAAGGGCAAGAAAGGCAAAAAATAATCTGCCGGCTTGATGGCTGAGTCTAATTCATTTTAAACGAAAGGGGGTTCAATCAGTTGAATCCCCTTTTTTATTTGACTTATGAAATCAAAAACCTCCGGACACTACCCTCTCATTCGATTTTCAGATGGACAAAAATGGCTATTCAATCCTATTCTGAAGAAGAGGTTTGCCAACAGGCCTGAGGAGCGCGTTCGCCTGCAATACGTTGAGTATTTGCTCAGAGAAACTGCCATCACAAAAAATCGCATAGGTTTTGAGGCACTGGTAAAAGCTTACTCGAGAGATAATTCATTAAGGGCCGATCTTGTTATTTTTGATGAAAAGATCTCACCCATGGCCTTGATTGAATGTAAATCGGGCCGTATCAAACTAGACGGAAAGACAGCCGAGCAAGCTGCCCGGTATAACCTGACGCTTCAGGCCGATTACCTGATGATTACCAATGGATTGCAGGATTTCTGGTACAAACGTCACGGGCAGTCGGTGGCGTCCATTAATTCCCACCCTTTTGATCATAATACTGCCCCTCCACGATCATCAGTATATTGGAAAGATCGTGGGTTCATCGATGATTCTTTATCCAGCAACGTCAAAGAAGTCTCTTCCGGGTTTCTTGATGCTGTATTTGGCGGTCATGATGATGTGACCGTTACATATCTCAATCTACCCTCAGATATTACTCCCATCTCAATTAACCATTTTTACCGTATTGAGCAGGTTGAAAAAAATCAAATTGCTTTTTCTCTAGTAGCCGCTCCGGGTCAGACTTTGTTTGCGGCTATGTTAAATCGCGATGGGCAGAACCAGGGCGTGATCTGGATACCGCTTGAAGACATTATTGAAAACGATAATTCGACACTGCATCGACTCAAGCCAGAAGGTGAATCGGACATTGAGTTTCCACCAGAAATCAGAGAACTATTCAGAGCGCCATCAGAGACACATCTGAAAAAATTAGCAAAACAACTGATTAACCTTTTTGATTGATCACTCCATCCGCTAAATTCATTCAAACTCAAAAACGACATACAACCTTATGCCTGCAGAACTACAGCGAAAAAAACTACTCTCACTCTTCGACGACGAACAAGAAAACATCATATACATGAAGGGAAGTGAGATGATGTATCGCTACCAGACCGATTTCGAATTCCCGTTTCGTCAGGAGAGTAATTTTTGGTACCTGACGGGTGTGGATGAAGCAGATTATCATCTCATTTTGGATCTAAAAACTGAGACATATCATCTTTTTGCTCCTAAGCGTGACGAGCACTATGGTGTTTGGCACGGACGCATCAAGTCGAAAGAAGATATCCAGACGCTTTATGAACCGGATGAACTTCATTATGATAACGAGCTATTAACGGTTATTAAGAATCTGAACCCAAATAAAATTTACTGCCTCAATGAAGAGCAGGCGGAGTACCTTGAGGATCTCGATCGAAGTTTTAATGTCGACTCTGAATCCCTGAACGATGCCATTACTTTTTGCCGGACGATTAAAACTGAAGACGAGCTGAACCTCATGCGTGAATCCGCACGGATAAATAATATTGCGCATCGAAAAGTTATGGAAGCGGTAAAGCCAGGAATGTATGAGTACGAGCTGAAAGCACTTTTTGATTACCATCAAGAGAAACGCGGTTTATTGTTTCCAGCCTACAGCGGTATTCACGCCGCCGGTGTCAACAGCGCCATATTGCACTATACGGAATGTGGAAGTCGCCTGAATAATGGAGATCTCTATCTCATTGATGCGGGTTTTGAATATGAAGGGTATGCATCTGATGTAACCCGAACATACCCGGCCAATGGACGTTACACTGACGAGCAGGCGGCCGTCTACCAGACGGTTCTGAATGCGTTGAATCGTACGATTGAAATGGTAGAACCCGGTATAAAAATGGAAGATCTGCACTTGGCTGCAGCAGAAATTATTCTTGAAGGGCTAAAGCGGATGGGACTTGTAAAAGGCACAAAGACAGAACTTATGGAGAACGACATCTTTGCACTTTTCTTCCCTCATGGTCTTGGCCACTTTCTTGGGCTTGATACACATGACGTGGGTGGTTATCCAAAAGGGGTAGAAAGAATTGACCGCCCTGGCATTAGGTTTCTGAGAGCCAGGCGCGAACTTCAGGCGGGGATGGTGATAACCATTGAACCCGGCCTGTATTTTATTCCAGCACTGCTGAAAAAAGCCTTTGAGGATGAAGAGAAATCCAAATTCCTGAATGCAGACAAGCTGGAAGCCTTCTTTGAATTTGGCGGCGTCCGCATTGAAGACAATATTATCGTCACTGAGGATGGCTACGAAAACATGACCGACGTACCCAAAGAGATAAAGGATATTGAGAAGATTATTCGGGGATAAAAAACAGTAGATGGTAGATGGTAGATGGCGAAAATCTTCTACCATTTTCAGCCGATAACAGA
Organism: uncultured Rhodohalobacter sp.; assembly: GCA_964625635.1. GTDB lineage: Bacteria > Bacteroidota > Rhodothermia > Balneolales > Balneolaceae > SW132. The sequence goes on along the minus strand of CAZVEP010000023.1, from coordinate 4,199 downwards.
CATTGATATCAAAAATTCACATAAAGACTTAGAAAATGGAGCACAGAGCTTGGGATTGTTCAAAATGTGGCAACAAGTCATTCGATGAAGGTGAGATGAGGGTATCCGGCGGTTTTTGGTCAAGAATATTTGATGTCCAGAATAAAAAATTCGTGTCAATATCCTGTGATACGTGTGGCTATACTGAATTTTATAAAAAGGGGGCATCAACTTCCGGAAATGTTCTCGACTTTTTCACAAGTTGAGATAAGAAGCAATATTTGTAGTGTAGTTGATTCGGATCATTTTTTTTCTAATTGTTGTCAAGGCACTCTCATCCCGTGATTGTATGTGTCTTTAATAAGCCAAACTACAGAAGTTATGTCGCACACTATTACGGTGTTGAATTTTAATCTCATCAGCCTTTTATCAATTCGGACAAACAGCCTGAAAAAATGGACAAAGCTCTTCAAACAATGATCGACAACATGCCTGAGAAAACAGGCAAATCTCTTAATGAATGGATAAAGATCCTCAAATCAAAAACTTTCAAAAAGCATTCTGAGGCTGTCAAATATTTGAAAACAGAGCATGATGTAACGCATGGTTTTGCAAACACCATTGTCGCACTCTCGAAAAAAGAAGATTTAACGGATAAAGAGCTTTTAGCTGGCATGTACAAGGGCAAAGAGTCACTGAAGCCGATTTATGATGAACTTATTAGGTATATAAAATCTCTTGGCGATGACATCACCATTACCCCCAAGAAAACCAGTGTGAGCGTCATCAGGAAACATCAGCTCATTTTGATCAAACCAGCTACAAAAACAAGAATTGATCTTGGATTCAAACTCAAAGATAAACCTACAACAGATCGACTTGAAGACTCCGGGCCTTTTGGAACCATGTGCACTCATCGCGTACGGGTGACCAATATTAGTGATATAAACGCGGAACTAAAGAGCTGGATTAAGGAGGCTTATTCCAGGTCAGTATGAGCTGATATTGGAACAATCATACCTGTTCACCGAGAAAATCACCCCATTCATCGAATATTTTTTCTTACACTGCTGGTTCTGCGTTTCTTAGAGGCGAACTCAAAACCAACCACGCAATTATGAAACGACTCATCATTTTTTCACTTCTGCTCCTTTCCCTCACAGGCTGTTTTCTAAAGTCAGTAAACCCATTGGTTACATCAGAAAGCGCCATCACTCTTGACGACCTGGACAACACCTGGCAGTCTGACGATCAGCGCTGGACGTTTATTAACGATCCTGTATCGCTGCCTGAAATTGCGGTCCGCGGATCAAGCTTTACAGGCACATTTAGCCTTGAGTCGGGCGGAGGAACCATCTTTTCTGATAAAAAGGTTTACCTCGTTATTGTTGAAAACCTCGAGGCTATGCCTGCCGATACCACGCTCCTCATAGGATACGTCGGGGATTTTGAAGGCGATTACTTTCTTGATCTGTCGCTGCTTGACGCGGGTGCTGATACGGAATCATTCAGATCAGTACACCTTTTTCCGGTACACTCCTTCTCAAGAGTATCTATTAACAATAATGAACTCGCAATAGAGTTTTTCAGGGATACCTGGATCAAGGAGCAGATTATGGATAACCGTGTTCGTATTAAGCATGAACAGGTCAAGGGAGGCCCGATAGATGATGACATCAGTATTCTTATCACGGCTGGAACCCCTGAACTCCAACAGTTTGTGATGAAGTATAAATCTGATGAAAACGCCTTTGAAGATGCAATTGAGCTAACAAAAGTTAGAGATGAAATTTAAAAAAAGCACACTCTTGAGTATCACCCAGAATGGCCTGTTCTGGGTGGTTTCATTTGTTGTCCTGCTTCGGCTGTTTACCCGGACCGAAGAGATCCGGACCATTGATATTATTTATACAGCATTGTTTCATGTACCGCTCTTGGCGGGCGTGATCTGGAACCAGATTGCACTCCGTCATTTTCTGGAAAAAGGGAAAAAAGCTGCATATTTCTTAGCATTTTTAATGGCTGTTATTTTTATCGTTCAGATCTACCCGCTCACGTTTGATCTGCTTGCCCCTATATTGTTTCCTGACTACTATTTTATTACCGTATACGAGTGGTATGAGATTGGAGGCATTGGGCTGATTTACGTCAGTATGAGTCTGCTGCTGTACCTGGCGAAAGGATGGTTCAAGCAACAGGAGTCAATTGCACAATTGGCGCAACTGAAAGAAGAGAAAACAGTGTCTGAACTTCAGGCTCTCCGCGCGCGGATCAACCCCCACTTTCTGTTCAATAGTTTGAATACTATCTATGGCGAAACGCTTAAAAAATCTGACAAGGCTCCAAAACTTATCCTTGAGCTGTCGGATCTGCTGCGATATGTAGTTGATCATTCAGATGAATCCACGGTTCCACTTAAGCGTGAATTGGAGTACATTCAAAAATTTGTCCATCTGCAAAAAGAGCGTACGAATCATCCGGACAGAATACAATTGGTCATTGAAACTGATGATGAGAATCTGATGCTGCCTCCGCTATTGCTCATCACATTTATCGAAAATTGTTTCAAACACGGCTCTGTTTCGGAAGAGAATGATTTTATTCATATTTACATCAGAACAGAAGGGAAAAAGCTAACATTACAAACAAAGAATACCATCAATGAAAAGGCATTCACGCCGGATCAGAAATCTTCCCTTGGCCTTGAAAATGCAAGGCGCCGGTTAGATCTCAGCTTGCCCAATGCACATTCCCTTGACTACGACAGCAAAGGTAACGAATTTCATCTTGCACTTATACTGGAGCTTTAAATGATGACCTGCCTGATAATAGATGACGAGCCCATTGCCCGTGATATTTTGCGTACCTACATCAGTGATACCCCAAAGTTCACCCTCGCAGGCGAATGTGAAAGTGCAATGGAAGCACTCTCATTCCTGAAGGAACAAAATGTTGACCTGATCTTTCTGGATATCAATATGCCCAAGCTGTCAGGAATCAGCTTTTTGAAAAGCCTCTCTGCCCCGCCAAAAGTTATCCTTACAACGGCTTATTCTGAATATGCGCTTGAGGGATATGAGCTGGATGTGGTGGACTATCTATTGAAGCCATTTTCATTTGAACGATTTTTAAAAGCCGTTAATAAACTGCCTGCTCAATCTGATCATGATACCCCACACGTTGTCATCAAAGCTGATGGTAAAACGTATCGTATTAACGAAAAAGACATTATTTTTGCCGAAAGCCAGGGTGATTATGTTACGCTGCACACCACTCGCGAGCGCTACACGTTCAACCAGACGCTTACCTCATTCGCAGAGCAACTTTCAGCATCCAATTTCCTGCGGGTGCACAGATCTTACCTCGTCTCGATGCAGCAAATTGACTATGTGGAGGGAAACATGATTCATATCAAAGGTCATAATATTCCAATTGGGAAAGCATATAAAGATGAGTTCAAGACTCGTTTTATGGTATAGTCCTGTCCAAAGACATGCGTCACGGCCTGTTCTTTTTTGAATGAGACTTGGCTGAAAAAAAGTCTGTTGCCATTTTAAAACTGCCTGGATTTATAAAAATACCGGCCATCAGTGGCTGATAGCTTTCTGCCCTTCTCAGATTTTTACAATATCCAGCCTTTATTTCAGATGAGCTTTAATCTAATCCTGTTTCTTTCAAATAATTTCTCTTTCAGCTTAGCTGATAATTCTGTTAATTTCAGTATATGATATAATCAAGACCGCAGGTAAACAGGAGCGTCAGGATTTAAAGCGCGCCTTTATCAAGAACCTAATACCTTACGCATATGTCAATTGAAGTAATACTTACCATCGTTGGTTTTTTACTCATCCTCATTGCTGTAATCGGCAATATTGCTTCGGACAAGACATCATCCGGACTCCTTAGCTCAAAAATGAAAGTTATCGTTGGTTTAATTGGCGTTACCCTGGTGATTTACGGAGGCTATGCGTTTGGAACGTTTAATTACAGGGGACAGATGGAAAAGATTGAAACCGGAAATATGAAGGAAGTTCAGTATCCGGTAGAAAACGTTCAGATTATCTCTCCCGTTGAAGGTGACTCGGTTGAGTGCCGGATTTTAACAAAGGGCGTTTACCCTGAATCGCATGAGAAAGATATCTGGGTATTGCTGAAGCCCAGCGATCAGTTTTTCTATCCACAATCAGATCACACCAACACATCGTATAAACGAAATGGTG
>CAZVEP010000022.1:29256-41539 GCA_964625635.1 uncultured Rhodohalobacter sp. | reverse complement strand
AACTTCACCAACTCACATCGACTCGTTGACAGATTTACAAACTAAGAATAATTTCAACTAATGTGCAATGAAAAAGTTTAAAATTTCATTGCGATTATTCTTGTGCCCTCGTTTTTTGAAGGGCTATAAATATACGATCAAAAGCCAACCAGAGTCAATCAAAAATTGGAATTTTTTTCCTGTTTTATCCGATATCGCTACACCCATGTACCCAATGATATTGTTTTGTATCAGCTTAGCATTTTTAACCTTTTTTCAGTCGTATAACTTGTGTCCATCAGGATCTTCATGATATGCTTTAAATAACCAGACAACGCCATATAAAATCGGCGTATCAAAAAGCGCAAAGAAAAATTTAAAGATATATGAGTTCAATATGAGAATTATGAGAGCGCCAACAGTAGTTACACTATCTCCCAGGTTACTGGTAAGGTATAAAATTGAGAGTATAGCCGTGCTGTCTACCAGCTGGCTTACCATTGTAGATCCATTATTTCTTAGCCATAAATATTTTCCAGACGTCAGTTTTTTCCAGAAATGGTACAATCGTACATCTACAGATTGAGCAACGAGGTAAGCAAACATGCTCGACAGTGTATTTGCCAATAAAAATTCATACACGCCATCGAAAAGTTCAAGGCCGCCACTCACACCATACGTATTTGGAAATACATTTGCGGCCGTCATCAAACAAAGCATATAGAGATTCATGAAAAACCCAATCCACACGACCGTTTGCGCCTTTTTCCGCCCATACAATTCAGAAATTAAATCCGTTACCAAAAACGTGAAAGGATAAGCAATCAACCCTACAGGAATACTCATAACATACAGACTGCCGTCGCGTACAAGTGAGGGTGTTAGTGACCTGAGCCAAGGTGGCAGCTGAAGTTCAAAGAGTGTAATGAACTTTGTAGTACCAATAACATTGCCCAGTACCAAAGACGTCAAAAAGACGCCGGCAAGCGACAGGAAAAGAACATCTCTTTTATGGGGAGATGGCACACGAATTGAGGTAAGCTTCATCTGAACCTTTTATGACCAACTTATTGTTCTAAATCTAAACTGACAGATCATTTTCAGATATGAATAAAATTACCGAAGAAAAAATTCGAATTTCAAAGAGCGGTGCACTTCTCTATTTACAGAACCCGCGGTTTTCCATGACAGCTCTTGCCGAGGCAGCAGAACTGAAGGCAGAGAAAATTTATGACTATTTTTCTAACCGGCGAGATGTGCTCGACTTTTTCTACGAAGGGCTTATTCTTGAATACGAGGAGTCTGTTCGGTCTATTGAAAAATATGATGAGTTTACACTTTCAGAAAAACTGAACAATTTGGCCCTGACGATTCTTGACCTGATGGATCCCTATAAAGAGTTTATCAGGCAAACATACAGTGAAAGAGTTATGTGCTCCGGGCGGACTACATCTTTCGAAAAACACTTCCGCAGACAACTCAAAACCATTTATGAATCCGACACCACTCAGTCGAGGTTGTCTTCGGCGCTAAATCGCGAACCACTATATAAGATGGGTATGTTCAACTTTCACCTATTAATACGTTTCTGGTTAAAAGATGACAGCGTGGCAAATCAAAAAACCATGGAATTTGTTGATAAATGGACAGCGTTTGTGGAAGAGCTACACTATTCATCTATTCTTGACAGGGGCTTCGACGTTGCCAAATTCATATTCTATAACTCTCCATTTGCAAATACATCAAAGAACAGAACTTCATGAATGATTTTCCTTCATCAAAGTACGACCGCGGAAAAATATTCGCGAAAACAGGCTTAAAAGTCGGCACTAACTATGCAAAGCATTATCTGAAAAATCTCCGGGGGGCCGACTCAAATAGAAACTCAGAATTCTATAATCAAACCGCCCAGCAGATTTTTTCTGAATTCACAAAACTCAGAGGAACAGCTCTGAAAATTGCACAGTCACTCAGCATTGACCAGGGTTTGCTTCCGGACGAATTTTCAGAAGTAATGACGCAGGCACAATACTCCGTACCGCCTATCAACAGATCGCTGGTTCGATCAATTATTAAGCGTGAACTGGGCGATTATCCGGAATCGCTATTTGAATCTTTCGATACTGAAGCGATAGCCGCAGCTTCTATAGGGCAGGTTCATGCTGCCCGTCTGAAAACAGGTGAGAAAGTAGCGGTTAAAATTCAGTACCCGGGCGTACGTGATACTATTGCTTCCGATCTGGGGCTGGCAAAATCACTCTTCAAACGCTTCATCAAAAATAAAGATGAGCTGGAAGAATATTTTGAGGAGATTGAATCTACGCTACGGCTTGAAACTGACTATATAAATGAAGGTGAGACGATTGACCGTTTTCATGAGCGTTTTTCAACCGACAGATTTGAGACTCCCCGATGGATTGAGGAATTTTCTACCGAAAGGGTATTAACGATGAGTTACCTTGAAGGGGAGCATCTGAAAGAGTTTTTAAAACGTGATCCTTCACAGGAAGAAAAAAATAGCTTTGGCCAAAAGATATGGGATTTCTTTCATGAACAGGTTCGCCAGTCAGACGAGATTCATGCAGATACACACCCAGGCAACTTTTTACTGACAAAAGAAGGCAAACTCGGAATTATTGATTTCGGATGCGTGAAAAATTTCCCTGACGAATTTTTCAGAGACTATCTTTTGCTGCTCCCGACTCACCTTGAACGGGACCTTGACAAAATTAAGGCACTCTATAATCGTCTTGATGTTCTGAAAGGAGATCCTGAGACAGATGAAAAAGAGAAAAAATACTTTGAGTTCTGCCTCAATTATGGTTTCACCTTCGCGATGCCGTATGAATCTGACACTTTTGATTTTGGTGATCCTGAATACAAAGAGCTGATCAGAGGCTATACTAAAAATGCGCCGATTGGAAATGAGGCACGCGGTAATAAACACTTTTTATATAGCACGCGTGTCCATCTTGGGCTGTACCATTTCTTGATGAAACTGGGAGCAACTATAGAAACGAGGAAATCTCAGGAAATTGTTCAGAACAGAATTGATGGCAGACTTGCTGCGCCCAAGAATTAGAATTTATTGGCGACATAGGATAGTATCGAACAAATAAAAAAACCCGGTGGATAATGATAATCCACCGGGTTTTTTATTACTAAAGCCAAGCTGAGATATTTTCTTTCTTTTCTTAGGCTTCTTTCTCAACAAAAGCGTCAAAAACCATTAAAAGATCATCTGCCACTTCATCCCTGGTACGTCCTTCAATTCTATGACGGGGAACCATCGCTTTCACTTCTCCATCTACAAAAAATGCAAATGCTGGTGACGATGGCGGATATTCACTAAAATAGTCTCTGGCTTTCGCCGTTGCTTCCTTGTCCTGTCCTGCAAAAACGGTAACAAGATGATCGGGCTTTTGATTTGCTTTTTTAAGCGCAATTTCCACTCCGGGACGTGCGTTACCTGCAGCACAACCACATACAGAATTTATAACCATCAGCATGGTCCCTTTTCCATATTCGTCCATTGCCTTGTCTACGTCTTCCGGGGTCTTTAGTTCTTCAACACCAAGCTTCGTAAGTTCTTCACGCATCCATGAAGTGTCAGGTCCTGTTCCAAATCCAAATTGCATAAGATGTTCTGATTAATTCACTAATTTCATTTCCACTAATATAAGCATAAATTCGTACTTTATTAGTTCTGCATACTACGCTACCATAAATACATTTTCCCTTTCAGACGTTCATATACATGATTACTCATCTCAGACATTTCTCATATCTCGTTCTCTCACTTTTAATTCTTGCGGGCTGTTCGAGTACCAAGACAGTCAATACTCCGCAAACTTTGCAATCACCTGATATTGATGGAAATATATCAGACTGGAATATGCAGGAGACAATCATTGAGCGAACCGATGTAGCCGATTATTATGCAACTCATGACAACGAATTCCTCTATCTGTACATAGATGTAAAAAGTCCAGGCCATAATCAGGCGATGAAACAGTCTGGATTTACGATTTACTTAAATAGCGGAAAAAAAGATGATCGCAAACAAATTGGATTAGCATTTCCTTCAGGTACATTTAATCTGCTGCGCGAAAATCCTGTGGTATATGAGTCTTTTACAACGGATCAGGAGTGGTTTCAGGATACACAAAACAGGGATCGTCTTGAGTCACTTGAATCAGAGATATTCAGCCGAATAATGGTGGTCGAAAATATGGCTTCAAACACAAACTATGGATTTTTAGATAAGGAAAGGCTTCAGGTTGATGGCATCGAAATTGAGACGGGAGATAACCGCAGACTAATGACCATTGAGATGCAGGTTCCATTAAACAGCAGCTCAATTTATAATCTAACCGGGGATGACGTGTGGCTGGGTTTTGAGATTGACCCTCCCAGTTTTCGTATACAGGACAATAATACTACCGGTTCCGCCAGGCAGGAATATGGCCGGCGAGGAACTATGTCTCAGCGAAATAATACAAGTCGATCCAGTATCCGGCAGATGATGGGAGCGTATGAACGCTGGTATTTGATCAATCTGAGTGAGTAGAATTAAAAAACGCCCAGGCATTTCTGCAAGGGCGTTTGTATCAATAGTTTAATTTTGGAGTCAGCTTTTATGATGTAGCATCTTCATAAAGCTCGCTTACCTTATCCCAGTTTACAATATTCCAAAACGCGGAAATGTAGTCTGGACGCCTGTTTTGATAATGCAGGTAATAAGCGTGCTCCCATACATCAACTCCGAGAATTGGAGTCAGCCCATTCATTAGCGGACTATCCTGATTTGGCGTCGAAATAACTTTCAGTTCACCTGAATCGTCAACGCACAACCATCCCCAACCTGAGCCAAACTGACCGGCAGCTGTGGAACTGAATTTTTCTTTGAATTCATTAAAGCTGCCAAATTTGCTTTCGATTGCGTCTGCAAGTTTTCCATTTGGATTTCCTCCACCTTCAGGACTTAGGATTGACCAGAATAGCTTATGATTAGCATAGCCACCGCCATTGTTGATGACGCCTTGACGAATATCTTCGGGAACTTCAGTAATTCTTGATAAAACTTCTTCAATCGGCAAGTCTGCAAACTTATGCCCTTCAAGAGCGGCGTTCACTTTGTTCGTGTATCCCTGATGGTGTTTCCCATGGTGAATTTCCATGGTTCTTTTATCTATATGCGGTTCTAATGCATCGTGCGCGTATGGTAACGATGGAAGTTTATAAGCCATATCGGTTTCGATTGTTAATTTAGATTAAAAATTTTCTTCTAAAACGTTACGAATCAATGATTTAATATAACCTTCGATCCGCATATTATAAAATTGATATCGACGGCACTTTCGTTCCTTTTACATATAAATTTAATTCCGAAAAAGAATCGATGGGTTTATACATTTAGAATCTTATTTTAAAGCTCTATTAACTAATTAAATCAGATTGTTATGAGTTTCGATTACGACGTAATCATACTGGGAAGCGGGCCTGCTGGATTTTCTTGTGCCATGCAAAGTTCTAAATTTGATAAGCGCGTGCTTATCGTTGAGGCCAATGAAGAACACTTGGGAGGCACCTGGATAAATGCCGGGACAGTACCAAGTAAAGCGTTAAGAGAAGCTGCGAAATCTATCCAGAAATTTCATACTCAGTTTGAAGATGAAAAAGGCCGTAAACCGTACGAACGGTTTAAGATGAGCGATCTTCTTCAATACAAGCAAAATATACTCGAGAGCAAAAATCAAAAGGTTAAGAATGACATCATAAAAAATGAGGTCGAGACGGCCCGTGGCTGGGGTAAGATTCTTGACAACCATACGGTTGAAGTCAAAGATCATTTGAACAATGTGAAAACTTATTCTGCCAAAAATATCCTCATTTCAACCGGCAGCAGTTTTGTTGAACCCGAACTCTTTTCAATAAATGACACGAACATTCTCGATTACAAATCGATATTGCAGCTGACTCATATCCCTCGGCGAATGGTGATTGCCGGAAGTGGTCTTATCAGCTTTGAATTTGCTACGATTTTTTCTGCACTGGGAACACGCGTGACTTTACTTTCTCACACGGATGAACTTCTGCCCTATCTTGATGATGAAATCAAAGATGTAATGCTTGGTGTATTAAAAGACAGCACAATTCAGCTCCACAACAATGCGAGCCTGCAGCATGTGAAAAAAAACAAACTGCGAACATGCACAGAAGTTGGATTCAAAACTGAGGAAGATCCTGACCGGCTGCAAGTTGTTGAGACAGAGCATTTATTTTACGTAGGCAACACCACTCCCAATACGAAAAACATCGGGCTTGAAAATGTCGATGTAGATCTTGCAGATGATGGGAGTATCAAGGTAGGTCGGCATTTTAAAACATCAGTTGATAATATATATGCTGCTGGTGATGTAATTGGTCAACCGGCCCAGGCATCCGTTTCCTTTGTTCAGGGCCGTATTTCTGCATTGACCATGTTTAATAATGAGCTGTCGACGATGAACGAATCCATACCTTACGGTATTTATTCAATACCTGAGATTTCAGCTATTGGTTTGACAGAAAGAGACGCCATTAAGGAAGGTATTGATGTGACAGTGGGAAGAGCGTACTACAGCAATCTTACCCAGGCTGACATCAATCATGAAAGTGTGGGACTTTTAAAACTTGTGTTCAGGTCAAAAGATTTGAAACTGATTGGTGTTCACATAATTGGTGAATATGCCTCCGATCTTATTCATCTCGGACAGAGCGTTATGGCTCATAATGGCACAATCCGTTATTTTATGGAGCATGTACTTAACTACCCCACTTATGGTGAAGCCTATAGAATAGCTGCGTTCAACGGTATGAACCGAGTCTATAAGGCGGGTATTAAATACAAGAAAATTCTTGAGCGATCCAACAGTGACTGATCAATTCAATGTATCAGCCTTTATCTGTTTTATTTAAATCGCTGTCCTCTTAACATAGTGGATTGCCATCTTTAGTCCTTCTGAATCTAAAGGCGGATCTTCCGGTAATGTTTCTATCGGCTTTTCCTGTGACTGTTTTGCTGCAAGTGCAAGTGCCATAGCATCAACAATATCGTCTTCTGCTACTTCATTTCTCCGAAATTCTTCCTTGATATCGCGAAAGAAATCTGCTGCGATCTCTTCATGATCCACAACAAGGCCCAGTCTGTGCCTAAGACCTTTTTTTGTCTTTTTCTTTTGGTAAATCATACCGCCATTTAACTTCATGAACAGCAGTTCCGGGTGGCTTTCAAAGACCTTCTCACGATACTCTTTATTGTTCTGTAGAAAAGAATCGATCGTCCTTATTTTTGGGGTAATATTCCAGGCCTGGACGGTTAGTTTTTTCTCCGTGTATTCGTAGCTCTGAATATTAGCCTCAACATATGACGGTGCATGAAGTGCCGGGCGAATTGGCGGACTAAAAACGCTGGATGCGTATTCTGGTCCAAGCGTTTCACGCAAGAGCCTGTCGCACTCTCGTGTGTAATTCTCATCTTCGAGTCCAATAGGCATATCTATAAAAATGCGGTCGTACGTTTTGAACGCCTCTTCAAGATCTTCATCTGAACGCAAAACAAAATATCCGGGGTCTTCATCAAATGTGATGAGGATCCACCCGGCTTTACAGCCATCAATTCCAGCAGTTTTCAAGGTAGTATCCGTTTAATTATTATCTCTTAGTTTAATATGCAGTTCGCGAAGCTGCTTTTCGTCAACGGTATCGGGAGATCCGTCCATTGGACTTTGTGCACGCTGATTTTTAGGAAATGCAATTACATCACGAAGACTTCCGGCTCCGGCCATGATCATCACTATCCGATCAAGGCCGAGGGCTATTCCGCCATGTGGCGGTGCGCCGTATGTAAAGGCGTCGAGGAGAAATCCGAATTTTTCACGGGCTTCCTCCTCCCCGATTCCAAGAACCCTGAACATCTTACTTTGTATTTCAGAGTTATGAATCCTGATAGAACCTCCTCCGATTTCGCTTCCATTTAATACAAGATCATAGGCCCTTGCATTCACCTTCTCCGGAGATTCTTCGAGTAGATGAAGTTCATCTGTCATCGGTGAAGTAAATGGATGATGTAGTGCCACGTACCGTTTATCTTCTTTATCCCATTCCACCAGCGGAAAGTCAGTCACCCACAGAAAATTGTATGCAGAGGTATCGATCAGCCCGAGATCTTTGCCCATCATGAGGCGCAAAATTCCCATTTGTTTATAAACATCAGGCACAGGTCCCGCCAATATCAGCACTAAGTCGCCATCCTGAGAGCCAGACAGCTCAACCATTTCATCGATTGTCTCATCAGTCAGGAATTTTCCAACACTGCAAACATGTCCGCTATCCGACACTTTGATATAAATAAGGCCTGCTGCGCCGGTTTCCCTCTTTACATCCTCTGTGAGACGATCCAGGGCACCCCGCCCAAGTTCTCCTTTACCCGGCAAATTGATAGAAACAACTTTTCCGCCTTTTTTAACAGTCGTTTCAAAAATCTTAAACCCACAATCTGATAAAATATCCGACAGGTTATTAATGGTCATATCAAACCGGGTGTCCGGTTTATCTGACCCATAAGTTTCCATCGCTTCTTTATAAGTGATTCTGGGAAACGGTGTGGGGACATCCACATTCATATGTTCTTTCCAGATTTCGGCCATCAACTGTTCATGAGTTCTATAAATCTGTTCTTCGTCTACGAAAGACATCTCAACATCAATCTGTGTAAACTCAGGCTGGCGATCCGCCCGGAGATCTTCATCACGAAAGCATTTCACGATCTGGAAATAACGATCCATCCCGGACACCATCAGCAGCTGCTTATAGGTTTGAGGGCTTTGCGGAAGTGCAAAGAACTTCCCTGCATTTACCCTGCTCGGTACAAGGTAGTCACGAGCCCCTTCCGGGGTTGACTTCATCAATACAGGTGTCTCTATTTCTGAAAAGTCATTGGCATGGTAAAATGACCTGACGGTGTGATACAGGTTCGAACGTAACATGAGATTTTCCTGCATCTCGGGGCGACGCAGGTCGAGGTACCTGTACTTTAATCTTGTGTCTTCATTAGTAGGAATACCATCCTTAATTTCGAAAGGAGGTGTTTCTGCTTCAGAATAAATTGTCAGCTCGCTGACTTCAATCTCGATTTCGCCGGTTGCCATTGAAGGGTTGATTGTTTCCTTATCACGAGGCAGAACTTTACCTTTCACCCCAATCACATATTCCGACCTTAAGTCCTCTGCCCGTTCATGCAGATCTTTATTTGATTCATCAAACACGACCTGTGTAATACCGTAGCGGTCACGGAGATCAATAAAAATCACACCCCCGAGGTCGCGCCGGGATGACACCCATCCGTTCAAAATAACTTCCCGATCCACCATTTCTTTTGTCAAATCACCGCAAGTGTGAGTGCGAAGCCAGCTCATAAATAATTGTATTTTCTTTAATCAATGAAAAATGTATTCAGAACAGCTAAAATAAACAATCTAAGAACCATTCGCCTGACTGATTCAACTTAAAACAATGAAGGGGTGATTTAACAATATTGCCACCGTGCAATTGATGCACGTCTGTTTTATAATACTTCAGACATTAACAAGTGGACCCCAAAATTTTATGCTCACACTTTTTTTCTTCACAAACCTCACTGTAACCGCTGTCATGACCGGCCTGATCTGGACAATTCAGCTTGTTCACTATCCATTTTTTCATCGCTTAGAGAAAGAGAATTTCAACAAACACATGGATGAGCACAGAAAGAAAATCTCTTTCATCGTTCTGCCTGTTATGCTTATTGAGCTCGCTACGTCGGTTGGACTGGTGTTGATGGAGTCTTCCTTCAGAGGTGTGTTTGTTATCGGTCTCCTTATGCTGATAGCCATCTGGTTATCAACTGCATTACTGCAGGTACCTTCACACAGCAAGCTAGCCTCCGGTTACACTAAATCAGAAGCAGATAAGCTTGTAAAATATAATTGGATTCGAACCATCCTTTGGACAGGAAGGCTTATGTTGATGTTATTAATTCTTAGTCAGTTATCACTTTTCAATCTATGATAAGATAGGTATTTACATTTTGGCGAAATCGATTATATTAAAATAGTAACAATCGATTGAGAGAACCGACATGGAATCTATTACCGTCTACATCGCAGATATCTCAGAAATCCTCAGGAGCGGGATAAAGCATCTTCTTATGCAGTCTGATCGTATTGGCACCGTTTTGTCCTTCTCTGATGCACAATCACTCGTCAATTCCTTTCGATCTGACCCTGAGGCAGTATGTATCATTTCTTCGAACCTGACTGATATAAAGCTCCAAAAGTTAATGAGCATACTGAATGAGATAGACAAAAACGTAAAAGTAATTGTAATTTCGGGAAATGCCACCATCACTAATGTGAATCATGCGCTTGATATGGGTGTAAAAGGCTACATTACCCGGCATGCTTCTGCTATTGAGCTTGAAGAAATTGTACTCAATGTCTGGAATGAAAAACAGGCGTTCAGCAAAACGGTTTCAGAAGCTATTGTTGGTTTCTATGCAAACGCTCACAAACCCGGTGCGACTGCTGAGAAGAATCAGATCACGAGCAGAGAAGAGGAAATTCTTCACTTTATAGTGGAAGGCCTGACAAGTTCAGAAATTGCCGGCAGGCTGTATATCAGTCCCAGAACTGTAGAAACGCATCGATCAAATCTGATGCATAAGCTCAATATTAAAAATACTGCCGGCCTTGTTCGATATGCACTTCAGAAAAGGCAACAGTTATAATTATGCCATTCCCGCTACTTTCAAGCGAATAATTGGACTAGCATCCATAATGTAGTTGTCAATTTATCATTGATTTGACCTGTTGCTGCACTAAAAATATCGCAACTACGTATAAATACGTAGAAAGATTACGAAACAATACCTATTGCGCTAGGTGTTTTATACAATTACATTACTTATGCAAATGGGGTAATAGCCGTCTGTAGATGATATTTAGCAGTTTTTCTTGACCGGGAAGCTGCTAATTTTTTATGTGTACGTTTCTCGTTCGCTGAGATTTAACCTTATAGTTCTAGTCGATAATTAGCCTCTTGAGTGGATTCCTGCTTAAAGCCCATCTCTTTCAAATATTCATTGTGCCTATCTGATCCCGGTGCTGCCTCTATATGTTTTATGCCCTTATCTTTGAAATAAGATCTGTTCTCTTCAAAGAGGAATGTTCCTATTTTAAAGTCACGATACTGAGGCACTACAAAATCCAATTCAACCATTAGTGTATCTTTATTTTGCAGGTTACCAACCAATAAGCCGGCTGGCACCATATCCCGCAACACAAATATGTTGAAGTCACCTTCCATGCCCTCAGAATAAAAGCCGGGTTGAAAAATGTTTATCTGATCCTGATAAAAGTTAAGAAAAGTTTTCAGGTACTCGCTATGGGCAGAGACCTTAAGGATTTTGAAATATTCTACCGCTGAGTAAATCTTGGTTAAGTAGTAAATGTTTATCAAAACGATAAACCCATTCATTGCTGCAACCGGAATAGATCCAATCAAGATTCCATACACAGAAAAAGTTGCGGCACCAATCATATTTACAATTCTCAGCTGAATGATATTACTCATCATCAGCGATATAGCTACCAATAATGAAGCAGCATACCCAATAATCTCGTAAATAATAGATGTTTCCATATCAATCCGGTACTCTACTGTTCACAATCTTGAAGATTGTATTGCAACCAGGTTCATTTTTATTATGCCAAATTTACCGTGAGATTTTATATTCAGACGGAGGTTCTTTATCGGCCAGATGTCTTACAAAATAATCCCAGGTCCGGCGAATATTATAGGGTTCGTTCGCATAGCCGTGCCCCCTGTTGGGAAAGACAACGAGGTCAAAATCTCTATTATGCCGAATCAACTCATCAACAAAAAGCAGTGTCATTCCCGGGTGGACATTTGTATCCATGGACCCATAGCTGAGCATTAGCTTTCCTTTCAGGTTTTCCGCTTTTAGCTGCACGGCGGATGAGGCGTAGTTATCTGAGCCGTTCTCTTCCTCAAGAATTCCCTGGTATTTCTCTCCCCAGTAGTAAGTGTAGTTCCGGTTATCGTGATTTCCTGCGCCGGATACACCAACCTTAAAAAACTCGGGATATTCAGTGAGTGCCGCAGCCGTGGCAAACCCACCACCGGAGTGGCCATAAATGCCGGCCCTGTCAATATCTATATAGCTGTATCTCTCGGCTAGCTGCTGCATAGCGGTTATCTGATC
>CAZVEP010000022.1:0-29156 GCA_964625635.1 uncultured Rhodohalobacter sp. | reverse complement strand
CAATATCTATATAGCTGTATCTCTCGGCTAGCTGCTGCATAGCGGTTATCTGATCTGGCAGACCGTTGTCGATCATATTGCCAGCATAAGCTGTGTGAAATTCTCTTGACCGAATCGGGCTGCTGCCCATAGCATCAATTGCTACAACCACAAAGCCGAGTTCCGCAAGTGCCTGCGCCTGCCCGCGTCGTGCTGCAGAAAAATGGCGGCTTCCTACACTCCCACTCTGTGGTCCGGGATAAATGGCATTAATGATTGGATACTTTTTAGTCTCATCAAAGTTGGTTGGCAACATCATGATTCCGTAAATATCTGTCTCCCCATCGCGCGCTTTGGCCGAAAACGGGGTCGGTGCTCTCCAACCGGCAGCCATCAGATCATCAGCATCTGCTTCCTCAATTGTCATCAGTTCATTGCCGTCGCTATCGAGCAGAACCGTTCGGTGAGGCGTTTCGAAATCAGAGTAAGTATCAACGATATAGGACTGATCGGGGCTCAGGCTCAACGTATGATGGGCATTGACCGGCGAAAGAAGCTGAAGTCCAGAACCATCAAACCCAATCCGATAGAGATATTCATGGTAAGGATTCCGATCGTCTTCTACGCCGACAGCTGTAAAATGCAGGGTCCGTTCAGCCTCATTTACGTGTTTGATATCGACCACATTCCAGTCACCTTCCGTAATTCTATTCTTTAACTCTCCGGTTTCGAGATCGTGCAGGTACAGGTGCCCCCAATTATCGCTTCTGTTGAACCAAATGAACTCATTGCTATTGTGCAGCACGCGCCAGTTTGGAACGCCTCTCGATACCAGGTTGGATTCAAAGAAAATATCATCCCGATCCTGAAATACTTCACGAACCTCACCGGTTTCAGCATCGGTAAGGGAAAGAGTCACGTCTTTATAATCCCTCGATGTAGAAACAAAGGCGAGCGTTTTACCATCCTCGCTCCACTCATTATCCGTCCATTCCCCGTTCCGAACCAGCCCGCAGCAGTTTGACGCCCGCTGGTGGGCAGGATCTGTATCCAGCATTACCAAATCCTTAGTTTCAACATCAAGTATTACCCGCTCCAGCATCGGCACAACGGAATCACCGGGCAGTGCATACGGCCAGATATCTGCTTCCGGATGCCCGACTTTTGTTTCCCAAAGAACCATCTCTTTCACACCGCGCTCATCAAGTCTATATGTTGCAATGCGACGTGAATCGGGCGACCACTTCACGATTGGCCTGTCTGACCGCCACCAGCCATGATTGTTTCTGCCATAGCTGTAATGCTCCATACCATCAGATGTCAGCTGAAGGTCTTCACCTGTTTCAAGGTTTTTAACCCACATGTTATGGTCTTTGGTGTAAACCGCCCACTTTCCATCAGGTGAATCCACAGACATCGGCACCGATAGCAGTTCCGGTTCACCAGCGCTGCACTCATATGAGTCTAAATCACATGTCCAGCTCTGATCATTTAACTGAAACTTCAGTTCGTCCAGTGACGGAGTAAGCTGTACCGAGTTCAGGTTCAGGTTCCACGGGTCAACGGTTGAATCTGACAGACGCTCAATCTCAGATGCAATCCGTTTCTGATCAAAGGCGGCACTTTTTGTTTGCATTGATGCATCCACCACATGATATTCCGTTCCACAACGGGTATCTACCCTGTACCAGAACAGGCTGTTGCTCAACCAGTTTGGATCAATTTCATCTCTATACACTTTGTCCGAGAGGTTCCAGCTGAGCATCTGCTCTGCCCTCTCGTAATCCCGGGCTGTTAATTCTCCATTCTGGGCTGTGCTGAGATTTGGAAGTGTCAGCAGTATCAGTAAAAAAGACAGGGTAAAGACTTTCAGTACATTCATTGACATTCTTTTAAGATGCGGTTTTGATATCCGTATGAAAGTATCAAAAAAAGGAGAGATACGTCAGTAGTTCTGGCGAATATATTGCAATACCTGATTCATTTCGTCCCTGATCACGCTATTACCCACTACAAAATTGTTATTATAAAAGCTAAAGGTAAGACGTCGTCCGGAATCAGTAAACAGGTATCCACTCAGGCTTAAATTATTGCTTAAGGTGCCTGTTTTTGCGTAAACGAACGGCTCCTGTCCCTCCGGAGCACGATATCTCCCCTTGATAGTTCCACTCACTCCGCCGATGGGCATCAAGGCAAGGGTTTCGTCCTTCCCAAGCATGTTGTAAAGCTTCTCAAGAAGCATAACAGTGGATAAAGGAGTTATGAGATTATAGCGTGTCAGCCCGGATCCATCAGCCCAGCGAGGCCTCTCAGGAAGCTCCTTGAGATAGTTCTCTTGAGCATAATTAATAGCACGTGTGGTATTCATCACTCCAAACTCCTGGTCAGATATCATTAACAAAAGCTGTTCTGCAATCAGGTTATCGCTTTCCACCATCATTCGCCTGTACAGGTCTCGCGCAGGTGTTGCAAAATGAGTGTTCGTATATTCTATCCCCGGACCATTATACACACTAACATCCCGACCAAGGGTGTCGGCTAATAGGTTTGCAACCAACTCACTGCTATAAACGAAAGGCACATTCTGTTCCCATGTTACAGTATCTGACTTAGGTACATACATAATTTTATTGTCCCTGAAATTTCTTTTCACAAGTTCAATCTGTGCTCCATCCCACTCCCCCTGATCAATAAAGCGTTCAAAATACGCAGGTTTTACCGGTTCGTTTTCATTCAGCATTATAAGAGCAACCTGCTGCCGCTGAAGGCGCATCATATTACCGTATATCGGAAACGGGCTTTTTTCAGGAGCATAGGCAGCTGGATACCAGTTCCAGGCCCATCCTGAACCAAAGTGTTCGTCATCGTAATTACTGTCATCGTAAACGAGTACCTCATCTCGCCCCAACAGAAAATCATAAGCACCATTGAAATCAAAATTTGGGTTCAGAAAGGCAGGATCACCCGTGCCGTGAAAATAAAGGGTGTCATTCACGACCTCATATTTGAGAGATGGCAACGTATCCGGAAGAGCACTGATTGACGAATAGAGAGTTAAAATCTTAGTGTTCGACGCGGGAGTAAAATATCGATCACCATTTCTGTTGTGAAGTATTGAATCAGCCACGGGATCAAAAAGCACAAATCCGGTGAGACTTTTGGAAAACACATCAGATTCTGAAATCAACTGTTCGAGCTTTGTCTCGACCGTTGCAATAGTATCTTCATTTTCACCATTCAGAGGCTGTGTTGTTTTACAGGAAACAAATATTATACAGACAAAGGCTAATAATAAAAATTGTTGTGGGTGGTGCTTCATTGATTGAGTTTTTAAAATGTCATTAATCCCTGATACTCTAAACTTCACCAGTAAGTATACTTATATAAGCAACAGTTTATCATAAAAATGCCACTGATTTTAGAAGTTAACTGCCTCCATGGTCATTTTTTAATAGCCTGATGATAAGATTAGTAAGTGAGAAATTCCCATATAAGATATCATCCAAACCCAAGACAGCCGTTTTTAATATCAACTGAACTCTTGTACATTCGGTTTTTCTTAATTTCATTTTAAAATATGCCACAGCTTATTACAGGAATTCAACAAGTAGGAATCGGCGTGGCTGATGTTGATGAGGCATGGAGCTGGTATCGTAACACCTTTGGCATGGATGTTCCGGTGTTTGACGACGAAGCAGATGCCCCCTTAATGAAACAATATACCGGCAACCGTGTGCATTCCAGGCGTGCTGTTCTGGCATTAAATATGCGAGGTGGCGGTGGTTTTGAAATATGGCAGTTTAAAAACCGGCAACCTGCAGCCGCTGCCAAGGCTCCGCGCTTCGGAGATTTTGGTATCAATGCCGTTAAAATAAAATCTCCAAATCCTGAGCTCACACATTCCAAGCTTAAAGAAATACACCCTGATGACAATTGTATCTCTGAGCTCTTTTTTCAACCTTCGATTGGACCCACTTTTTGGGTCAATGATCCATATGGAAATATTTTTCAGATTGTAAATGATAACTCATGGTTCAATAAGCAGAAATCAAGCTCCGGAGGAGTCTGCGGCGTGATTATCGGTGTGAGTGATATCGACGAATCATCCTCTCTTTACACTGATGTGCTCGGATTCGATACCTGTCTGTATGATGAAACGGGAACCTTTGATGATCTCCCTAAAGAAAATACCTATCGCAGAGCCTGTTTTGTAAAACCACAAAAAGATGAGGGTGCATTTAGCCGTTTGCTTGGGGGCATCCAGGTCGAGTTGATTCAGGATCTAACGAATGAACCCCGACAAATTTATCGAAACCGTTATTGGGGTGACCTTGGATTTATCCATGTCTGTTTTGACGTGAACAATATGGATGAGCTGAAAGAAAGTTGTGACAAAGCAGGCCGCCCTTTCATTATCGACAGCGCCAATACTTTTGATATGGGTGAAGCTGCGGGCCGATTTTCATATATTGAAGATCATGACGGAACACTCATTGAGTTTGTCCAGACACATAAGCTGCCAGTGCTGAAAAAGTGGGGTTGGTTTCTTAATCTGGAGAATAGAAAGAGGCAAAAGCCTCTTCCTAACTGGATGTTACGTTTAATGTCACTCAACAGGGTTTCGTAACACTAAATATAAATGACTATGCATATTGACCATATTGGAATTGCCGTCCGCGATCTTGATAAAGCAATTGCTACCTATGAAAAAATTCTGAATAAAAAACTCTCCAAAACAGAACGCGTTGAAAGCGAAAAGGTGGAGACTGCTTTTTTTGAGACAGGAGAATCCAAAGTAGAGCTTCTAGGTCCTACAACTCCCGATTCTGTTATTCAGAAATTCGTAGATAAGAAGGGAGAAGGGATTCATCACGTTGCGTTTGAAGTAGATGACATTCATTCGGAGATGAAGCGGCTAAAAGACGAGGGATTTACTTTGCTCAACGAACAGCCCAAACAGGGAGCTGACAATAAACTTGTGGCTTTTCTTCACCCAAAAGGTAATCATGGCGTATTGGTTGAGCTTTGTCAGAGCCAATCTTGATTATACAGTTTAAGCCACTAAACCTCCTCGTTTAAATATATCGTCTTCAGCATGAATAATTGATGCTGATTCATGAGCTTCAGGATGCCTGATTTTTCCGCCTTCATACGCTGTGTACATTAACATGCCAACAGCAGCGAGTGCCGCAACAACAAGAACACCCGCTAGCACTTTCTCATAGCGATGGTCTTTTCCAACGACAAACAATCCCAATAGAGAAATACCTCCGGTTACAAAAGAAAACCACATCGAGATTTCGGCCGCTTCTTCATGGTCGTGAATGAGGTCGTGAGAAATTGATGGGACATATTCTTCAATCACATCCTCAGCTTCCTCGCCGGTTTCCACCGCTACATAACTCGCCACAGCTCCAACTATAAACAGAATCATCGCAAGCTTTTGAAACGGGATGTTTTGTTTGAAAAGTCCCCATAATAGTATCAGCAACCCAAACAACATGCTGAATACCGGAAGATGGTTTATTACCAAATGCAAAAATGCATCATTCATAGTTTTCTCCTACTTAGTTTTTAAAACTCCTGTTCTTTTTGAATCAGTTTTCTGCCTTTTTCCATCCAGTGATAAATAGTTGGAAGAACAAGCAGAGTCAGCATTGTAGACGTTACCAGCCCCCCGACAACAACCGAAGCAAGCGGCCGCTGAACTTCAGAGCCCGGCCCAACATTAAACGCCATCGGTATGAATCCAAGGCTTGCGACAAGAGCCGTCATTAATACCGGACGCAACCTGTCGCTCGACCCCTTCACAACTGCGGCCTTCAGATCGGTTCCTTTTCGTCGCAACTCGTTAAGGTGCGAAACCAGCACAATCCCGTTTAGCACAGCAACGCCAAATAGTGCCACAAAGCCGATGCTGGCCGACACGGACAGGTATAGTCCGCGGGCCCACAGCATGAACACCCCTCCTGAAAGAGCGATTGGAAGGTTAAGCAGAATCAGTGCCGTGAACCTGATCTTTCCGAACATCATGTAGAGCAGGCCAACAATAATCAAAAGTGATATTGGTACTACAATGAGCAGGTGGTTCATCGCCCGCTGCTGGTTTTCGAACGACCCGCCATATTGAATAAAGTAGCCGGCCGGAATATCTATCCGCTCAGAAATGGCCGTTCTCAGATTCGAAACATAGGTACCGACATCAATATCCTCGATGTTAATTCCCAATATGGCACGCCGCCACCCATTTTCTCTTGAGATCTGTCGCGGACCTTCTTCGGCATAAATATGCGCAACTTCCTTGAGAGGAATGTAGCCACCATCGGGCAGCTGCAGCGGTACATCCATGATATCCTGGAAATCACGCCTCAGATTTTCGGGCAGCCTCACGTTGATATCAAATCGACGCTGGCCTTCAAATATTTGTCCGGCATCACTGCCGCCGATGCCGGTTTCAATGATATTCTGCACATCATTTACGTTAAGCCCGTAAGATGCGACTGCTTCACGGTTTATCTCAATATTATAGTACGGCTGTCCACTGCTCTGTTCGAGCAGGAAATTGTCGGTACCCTCAATATCATTCAAAATGGCTGAAATCCGTCGGCCAACGGCACTTAGCGTATCAAGTTCTTCACCGAATATTTTAACGGCTACGTCGGACTTCACACCACTGGTCAGTTCGTCTACCCGCATCGCAATTGGCTGCGTAAAGTTGTAGGACAGTCCGGGTTCCGTCTCAAGATAGGGCCGGATTCTGTCAATGATATCCTGTTTCGTGAGTCCATCACGCCACTCTTCGCGCGGATGAAGCATCACCCACACATCGGTTTGATGAACTCCCATCCAGTCGTTTGCAAGGTCTGAACGGCCCGTTTTTGGCACGACCGTTTTAATTTCCGGGATATTCTCCGTGAGTCTTCCCGCCAGCCAGTTCGCGTTTTCAACGGATTCATCAAGCGTTACCGAAGGCATGCGAACCTGCTCGATCAGAATAGATCCCTCATCCAGTTCTGGAAGAAACTGTGTGCCGAGAAATGGCATCATCACCATAGAGATGCCGAACACCACAACAGCTGTGCTTATGATAATGGCTTTCTTTTCAAGGCTTTTCTCCAGAAATGATTCGTATCGGGGTTTCAGCCAGTTGATCACATAATTCTTGCGGGTCTTCACACCATTTCTGAACACAAGCGCTGAAATTGCAGGAACGTATACCAGCGCCAGCAGAAGTGATCCAAAGACGGCTGCCCCCACAGTGATGGCCATCGGTCGGTACAGAATTCCTTCCATCCCCGAAAAGGTCATGACCGGAACGTAAACCATGAGTATAATCAGTACTCCGAAAAAGATAGGCCGCGCCACTTCGTGTGCTGCCTCGCGAATCACAACAATCTTCGATTTCTTAGACTTGTCACTGTTTAGTTTCTCAACAATGTTTTCAACCATCACAACCGAACCATCCACAACCATCCCGAAATCGATGGCGCCAAGGCTCATCAGGTTCGCGGCCAGACCCAGCTGGTCCATCCCGATAAAGGCGAAGAGCATCGACAGCGGAATAACGGCCGCCACGATTATGGCGCCGGAAATCTCCCCCAGAAGCAATAAAAGAACAGCAATCACAAAAAAACCACCTTCCACGAGATTAGTGATTATGGTGTCCGTCGTGCGATCAATCAGTTCCGACTGGTCGTAAAATTTTTCAATCCGGACTCCTTCAGGCAGACTTTGGTTTACCTCGGTAATTTTTTCGTCCATTCGCTGGATCACATCACGCCCGTTAGCGCCCCGGAGCATCATCACGATACCTGTCACAACTTCACCTTTTCCATCCTGGGTGACAGCTCCCTGCCTGAGCTCGCGGCCGAGTGCTACTTCAGCAACGTCCTTAACGTAGATAGGACGATCCTCGGAACGAGCGACAATAATGTTCTCAATATTTGTGATATCCGCAATCTGGCCAAAACCCCGGATGATATATTGCTCCCTGTTATGCTCCATGTAGTTACCGCCCGACACACTATTATTATTCCGGATAGCGTCAGTGAGGTCTTTGAGGCCAATACCAAAATTCCGAAGCCGGTCAGGGTCAACAGCCACCTCATATTGTTTGACAAATCCACCAAAAGAGTTGATTTCCGTCACACCATCCACCGTTTTCAGCTGTGGCGCAATCAGCCAGTCCTGTATGGTGCGCAGTTCCGTCAGCGACTGAGTATTTCCTCTCACCACATACTGAACAATCTCTCCCATCGCGGTTGAAATTGGTCCCAGGTTAGGCGTGGATACACCATCAGGAAGCTCCTCTGCAATACTTTGCACGCGCTGACTCACCTGCTGCCGGGCAAAATAGATATCAGTGCCTTCCTCAAACTGAACGGTTACAGCAGAGAGGCCAAACTGGGAAATAGACCTCACTTCCAGCACGTTGGGCAGACCGTTCATCGTGGTTTCTATGGGGTAGCTTACAAGCCGTTCCACATCGTATGGTGAATACTGTCCGGCTTTGGTGATAACCAGCACCTGTACCGGGGTCACGTCGGGCTGTGAGTTGATAGGTATATCTGCCAGGGAAAAAATACCTCCCGCCGCCATCAGCACCACAAGCGAGAGTGCTACAAATTTCTGTTTCAGGCTAAAATCAATAATCCCTTTTAACATGGAAGCAATTTTTAGAGTTAGTCAGCAAATTGTTCAAAACGTTCGAGTGCTTTCAAGCTGAATACCTGGGTGATGGCAATCTCCTCACCGGGCTGAAGGCCTGACCCAATGACAGCACGGTCATTTGTCATACGTTCAACCTGAACCACACGCTTCACATACTGCCGGGGTGACTGTCTTACAAATACAGCGGCATCCTGCTCTTCGAACTGTACAGCAGAAAGCGGAATGTTAAAAGTTGAGTCAAGTGGCTGTGCAGCATACTTCATACGCACGCTCTGACCTACAATTGGCCAGCCATCTTTCGTTGGCAGGATGGTATTGAGAACGATAGACCTGTTTTCTTCATCAAGTGCGGGGTTAACAGTCGTAACTGTTCCCTCTACTTTGTTTATTTCACTTGCCCCGTCGTCTGTTCTCTCTGTTATAACAACGGGCGTGCCGGCTCTCACAAACTCTGCATCCGCCGGCGATACGTATCCTCTTACAAGCACCTCTCTGTTGTCGATAATATCAAGCAACTTATCATAGGCATTTACAGCTTCACCCAGGTCAATCAGGTGCTGGTTAAGCACGCCGGAGATGGGTGCATAAAGCGTTAGTTCTGCTTCAGGTTCGGACGTAAAAGGATCCCAGCCCTGAATTTCTGCAGGCGAAATTCCGACCGCACGCAGCCTCGCCACTGATGCACTTTGGCGTGTTTTCGCACGCCTCAAATCTGCCTGGGTTCTCTCAAGAGTACGCTGTGGCGTGATACCTTCTTCGGCCAGAACCTGAAGTCGGTCAACCTGCTGCTGCTGATAGGTTACCTCCGCTGCAGACTCCAAATAATCTCCCACCAGATTAGCAAACTCCAGGCTTTCCAGCTCAAGCAACGGATCACCCGCCTCCACCCTCTCACCTTCGTGTGCATAAATATTCGATACGCGGCCATTGATTGGAGAACTGACTACAGAGATTCTCTCCGGAGCCCCATATACCCGCCCGGGCGCGTTAATCTCAAAACTAATCTGTTCTCGCCTCACCGTATAGTGCTGAATATTGAGATCCTCTGCCTGCTGTTCGGTAAGCTCTACAACTTGTACTCCCTGCGATGATCTCAGTGATGGCGGTGTGCCCGGATCTACCTGCGTTTCACTTCCGCCGGAATTTGAATCGCACCCTGCTGTTATTAACAAAAACAGTGTTAGCAGAGGCGCCAGAGTTAGAACTGAATGTTTATAAGTTATCGGATGACTTTTCATAATCTGATCTGTGTTTATTTGAATATGATGTCTGTTTGCATGAATTTTTCTAACTCTATCACGCTCAAATAGTAGTCTCTTAGCGTTTCATAATACGCCTGCTGTGTTCTGAGGTAGGTTCTCTGGGCTTCCAGAAGCGTCAAAAGGTCAAGCTCTCCCATTCTGTAGCCACGCTGCGTCATCGATACAAGTTCAAGTGATTTCTCCCTGATTGATTTCTGGAACCGGTTGATATTTGACTGAGCCGTTTCATATCCGTGCCAGGCCTGTTCTGCCTGTTTTTTCACTGCAAGCTGCTCCTCAATAAAACGCCACTCAACTGTTCGTTCTGACGCCTTTGAGCTCTGAACTCTGTTTGATTGATTGATGCCAAACCAGAGCGGCACGCTTACGCCTACCTCAAAGGCATTAAAATCGAAGCCGTTACCAAAGTCCTGCCTGTAGTACTTCAGGTTGATATCCGGCAGATAGCTGCTTTTTGCAGCTTTTGTCTTGTAGGATGCAGCCTCTTGCAGTTCGCTGATCTGCTGAAGCTGCGGATGGGATTGAATCTGATTCAGCACATCATCCTGATTGATTGTTACATTCATGTATTGCAGCGTATCCGGAAAACTAATGTCATAGGTTTGCTGCTTTTCATCCAGGCCGATGATTTCGAAAAGGTTGTAGCGCTCATCCATCAGCACTTTCAGGGCTCGTTCCCTGCTGTTTTCTGCTTCCGTTAGCTGAAGATCCGCCTGCATCGCATCTATCTGTGACGACTCCCCAAGATCAGACCTCGTTTGGGCAGCGTCCCTGAGACTTTTAAACAGATCTACTCGCTCACTCGCCAGGTGGCTCGACTCAATTGCATATGCCAGGCGGGTATATGCCTTTTTCACGTTCTCTTTCACCTGTAGTTTAAGCGACTCAAGCTCGTACCCAAGTGACCTTGTTCCTGCTTTCTCTCCTTTATATTTGTAGATGCCGGTTAGCGGGAAATCCAAAGATTGAGAAATGGCCCATCGCTGTTCGGCAAATGATCCGTCTCCAATTCCCTCCCTGGCATATGTAAGGTCGGGGTCTTGAACGCCGAGACTTAGAGTTTCCTGCTGGCGCTGGGCCTCGATCTGGTTTTGCAGCTGATTGATCCGCGGATTGTGCATGTAGGCAATCTCGAGCGCTTTGCCCACGCTCAGATTGTTGAGATCACTTGTGTCGGCAGGGGATGCCTGGAATGAAATGAGAAATGCAGCAACAATAGTAAGAATCATTTCCTGAGAGTTTGATCGTTTATCTGCGACAAATCGCAATTGACTTACAATCAAACCTATATAAACAATCTGTAGAGAAAATGGATTTAGAACCGGAGCGTCACTTTTGTGCCGGATCCATTTGTGCTTTCAACCAGGTAATCAAATCCATGAAGAGAGCAGATACTTTTCACGATTGACAGCCCCAGACCGTTACCACTGTTTGAACCGAGCCTGTTTCCATATCCGTTACTTTTTTTAAACCTGTCGAACATGGAGATTTTCAAATCGTTGGGAATGCCCGGGCCTTCATCTGCTACCTGCAGCTCATAGCGACCTGAGCCACCGCCAATCCTTATTTGAAGTACTGAATCGTTCGGAGAAAATTTAACGGCATTCTGCACGATATTATAAATAGCCGAGTGAATCAGCTCCCTGTTTCCCCGAACATCAGCATCAGCATCTTCTTTGAAGGAGACATTAATGTTTTTCATGCTGATGAAATCCTGCAGTTCATCAAGTACATCACCAACTACATCGTTGATACGAACCTCACCTTCTATATCGTACTGCTTGTTCTCAACGCGACTGATTAGCAGCAGGGAGTTGCTGAGTCTGGTCAGGCGCACAGCAGTTTGATGGATATCGTGTGCCGATTTGAGAATCGTTTCATCGAGCTCATCAGCCTGGCTTAATATCTTTTCAGATTTCTGGCGAATGATTGAAAGGGGTGTTAGCAATTCATGAGAAGCATTCTGAATGAATTTCTTTTGTTCTTCAAACGTAGAGCTAATCTGAAACATCATGGTATTGAGTGCCTGATTCAAAACACTGATCTCATAGGTTGTTGACTCCGGAAATTTCTCGTCGAAATCAGAGGGTTTTGAAATCGTCTCA
Source organism: uncultured Rhodohalobacter sp. (assembly GCA_964625635.1). Taxonomy (GTDB): domain Bacteria; phylum Bacteroidota; class Rhodothermia; order Balneolales; family Balneolaceae; genus SW132. The sequence goes on along the minus strand of CAZVEP010000022.1, from coordinate 17,140 downwards.
AGCTTATCCACAGTGTCGTAAAACGGCTTCAACGTTCGTTCAAATGCAATCTGGTTGATTAGATAAAGCAACAAAATCCATATCAAAAGCCCGGCCAGCACGCTTAGCAGAATTGTCATACTGATGTTTTCCCATGCAGCAACCTCCTCGTAAATCTTAAGAGAGTACGTTGTATTGGCTACTGTCATCTGGGTCGACAGCCTGCGGTATGCTTCCGGAGCTAAATCATACTCATTGCGGGTGGTATCGATGGTCGCATAGTTGTTCCCAACTGGTGCAACAGAGGAATCGATCTCCTCAATTTCCACCCATTCGTATGACCCGAGCCCGCCCAGATTTCGTATATCCTCGATGCTGGAAGGCTCTGCCTGTACCTGCTCCATAATATCGGTCTTATGCTGCAGCAGGTGATTATCCAGCTCATCATACACCGTATTAAATACCAGGTAGTACATGCCAACGCCGGTGATCACCAAAACGGCGGCTGACAGAACCAGGTTCAGGAGAAGTATTTTATTGTTGAGCTTCATTGGCTTTCAGTTTATATCCCACGCCGTAAACAGTATTGATCAGATCTTTTAACCCGGCATCAGACAATTTTTTCCTCAGATTTTTCATGTGTGAATTGATGAAATCAAACGAGAAACGATCATCTATTTTACTGCCCCAAATATGTTCAGCCAGGGCAATACGTGTGATTGTCTTATTTTTGTTAAGTGCCAGATATCGAAGAATTTTATACTCTGTTTCCGTCAGATCAATTGGCCTGCCATCTGACGACACTTCCATATGATTGAGATTCAGCCGAAGCTTGCCAATCATCATCTCATTCTCATTTATTTTGAATCGCCGCCTCATTACCGCATGAATCCTCGCCCGAAGTTCGGCCATGGCAAATGGTTTGGCCAGGTAGTCATCACTCCCAAGCTCCAGCCCTTCTACCTTTTCATCTACTTCGCCGTGAGCTGTCAAAATTACAACGGCTGTCTCATTGTACAATTTTTTGATCATTTTCAGGAGTTCGAGGCCATTCCCATCCGGCAGCCCTAAATCGAGGAGTACCAGGTCATATTCATCCCCTATCACGCAGTTGCGGGCCTCGCTAAGTGTTTTTGTGCTGTCTACGTTAAATTGCTCTTCCAAAAGCTGCTCCTGAAGTTCCTCGTTAAGAAGCGGCTCATCTTCTACAATTAGTGCTCTCATATCGATTATTTGGTGAGTGACGGGTCTTATTCCCCATTCAGTATTGTACATACTAAAAAACAATTATGCAGAGAATATAAACGAGTTCTCAGCATCGGTTTTAAACACGCCTTCCTCATAATAAGAACTGAAAGTGGACTCTATTCGCATTATCTTGTTTCACTGTTAACGAGTAATCCTTACTGACAATATTTAAGCATGCAAGACAGCGCCCGATTATTTGCGTACGCTACCTGGGTCATTATGATCTCCCTGGGTATCATTCTCGCCTCAAATCCTTTTCTCGTGTATGTGTCCGATCCAGGCTGGGTTGGGCTTGCAACACTACTTGCAATCGGTTTTGTTTACCTCAACCTCTCTTATGCGGCCACAAAGCGCTACATCACGAAAGTACCTGAGCCTACCAATAACCACATCACACTTGCCGTTATTATTTTTATACCGCCGGCTATTTGGGTCTATGCCATCAGCGAAAATGTTGGCGGTTCCGAACTGATATTAACGCTGGTTCTTGCTTTTGCATGTGGGCTGGGGGCTTTTTACGGAAACCGCGCAGGCATCAGAGCACGGCATGAATACGTGCAGAAGGTAAAAGAGCGTCAGGCCGGGAATTCCGGTTCCACCAACGGTCAGTGATAGGTATAGGGTGATTTCGGGTCTATGACCACCTCCACATCGCTTGATAGCACTTCTTCCAGAAGAGACCGCTTTCTCATGGCACCCCAAATTTCGAGCTGAGGATCGGTCTCTGTAATGATCAACAGCTCTGTTTTCCGGCTCGATTTTTCCACACGTATATCCCGAACATTTTGGAAGTGACTTCTGTCGAGACCATCAGCAACACGAAGTATAGACGCTAGTTTTTTTATCCGTTCCCGGATAGGTTTTGGTAGTTTTTTAAAGTAGTTATGCCTCATTTTCGGAGTCGATCGGCGATGGTAGCGTGATATGTTCGCCATCATTTCAATTTCCACCTCCTTGAAGCCGAGCAGTTCGGAGTGCCGAATAATGTAAAGTGCATGTTTGTGGTGTTTTCGGTGAGATATAAAGTAGCCAATATCGTGCATGAAAGCGGAGTACTTCAGCAGTTCCCGATCCACGTCTGTAAGGTCAAGCCTTTCCCTAAATTCATCAAAAAGGATCATTGCCAGCTTTGCAACATGGGCAGAATGATCTTCATGCCACTCGTACTTGTTAACGAGCTCCATTACGCTGCGAAGCCTTGGCTCATCATAGGTAGCCAGACCTTTCAGATCCTCCATCTCTTTATCGATGTAGCGAAGGATGATGCCTTCCCGAAGTGCCTGTGAGGATATTTTCACTTTGTTGATTGAGAACTTTTTAAGCAGAAAACGCACAAGAACCAGGCCCGGGGCTATCAGGTCTATCCGTTTATCATCCAGTTCCGAAAGTTTAGACCGCTCTTTTCGACTCATCCCAATCAGTTCATCATAGAGTGAAAAGAACTGTTTGCTTGTAAACTCAAGTTCGTTCACCGAAAGGTTTTGAAGCTTTCCTTCACGCTTGGCAATCATCAGACCGATATTTTCCATCGTGCCTGAGGAGCCGATCATGATGCCAGCCCTGTGTGTGGCAAACGCCTGAGCCACATCCCGAAGCTGCTCCTCATAAAATTTTTCAAGCTTCTTGATTTCTTTTGCTGAAATAGGATCGCTGTCAACGAAAGAAGCTGTCATACGGGCAACACCAATCTTCTTACTGGTAAGAAAGTAGAATTGATTTTTGTCACCAATAATAAACTCAACGCTGCCTCCCCCGATATCCACCATCAGCGCAGGTTTTTCCGGCAGCTGAATACCGTGGCGAACAGCAAGGCCGATGAGTTCCGCTTCCATACGGCCGGGTATCGCATTAATTTTTATCCCAACCTCATCAATTGCCCGCTGAATCAACTCACCGCCATTTTCGGCTTCACGTATTGCACTGGTTGCATAGGCAAGAACCTGTTCTACATTTTGATGCGAACTCAGTGTTTCAATCTTTTTCAGCGCCTCTATTGCCCGGTCCATCGCAGCCGGTGAAAGGTTCTTGCCAAATCCTTTTTCGGCCAGCAGCACCATCTCTTTTAATTTATCTACAGTTTGGAAACTGCCATCCGGAAATACATCTACAATTACTGCATGAAATGAATTGGTGCCTAAGTCGATTGCCGCAATGCGTCGAGAGTTTTGTCGCTTGTGTATAATAGCCATAAGACATTAATATGCGGAAGATTAGCGACGATTTCTTGTTTTATCGGAACTGATTTTTGATAAATATCGAATACTGAACAAGAAATGACGATTGCAGAAGTAAATCATTCGTTATTCTTATATCCTTGTCAATATTCTGTGGTTCTTACCGATTAGCACGTGACAACCAGTCCTCTTTTTTTGATATTGTGGAATTGCAGTCTATAACTATTAAAGCGCAGAAAACTTGAATACAGACATCATCAAATCTCAAAAGGCAGATTTTAGACCTGCCCCATGGTGTGTAAACGGACACATGCACACTATCTGTGCCTCACTGTTTTTCAAACCGCCGGAAATAGAGTTTGAACGCAAAAAAATTGACACACCCGATGGCGACTTTCTGATCCTGGATTGTATCCATACCCGTGCAGCTGCCCCTGTACTTATTCTTCTTCACGGCCTTGAAGGCTCTTCCAACCGGTATTATATTCAGAATCTTGCCCACAAGATGTCATTTTATGGTTTTAACGTTGTGGCAATGAATTTCAGAAGCTGTGGAGGTGAGATGAACAGCGCCCGCAGATTCTATCACTCCGGTGAGTATGAGGATCTTCAGACAGTTTGTAAATGGGTTCAGCAAACGTATCCTGATTCCACGCAAATCGCGGCAGGATTCTCTTTGGGGGGCAGCGTATTACTAAACTATTTGAATCACTTTGGCGATGAGAGTTTGATTACAACATTCGCGGCTGTCTCGGTTCCATATGATCTTTATCGCGGATCCATTAACCTCCAAAAAGGATTCAACAGGCTGTACGACTACCAGTTTCTTGTATCACTTAGAGATAAACTTGAGCAAAAAAAGAACCAGTACAGCGATCTGCCAGACTTTCACGGATCTTCGCTTTTTGAATTTGATGACCAGGTGACAGCACCTATTCATGGGTTCAAAGATGCCGAAGATTACTATACTCAATGTTCGAGTGCTTTCTTTCTGGACTCTATTTCAACACCTGGCCTGCTTATTCACAGCCGTGAAGATCCACTTTGTCCGTTTGACTACATTCCAATGGCTTCTATCGATGAGAATCCCTGCCTGACGTCATGTTTTACCGAGCGGGGCGGGCACGTAGGTTACTGGAGTATGCCTCCTGGCTGGGTGGAACGCACCATCAGTCGCTATTTCGTAGAAACTCTCGGGATTCCAAAGAAGCAAGCCGTCTGAATGATTTCAGACTATAATTGTTGTTACCTTTTAATGAAAGAAAATAAAAATAACAGGATAAAATGGTAGTCATTATCGGCGCCGGCCCCATTGGCCTGGCAACAGCAATTGCTCTAAAACAACAAAATATCCCATCATTGATCATCGACAGGGGCTGTCTTGTGAATTCGATTTACAACTACCCGGTAAATATGACGTTTTTTTCAACGTCTGACAGGCTTGAGATTGGAAATATTCCTTTCATTTCACACGGACCAAAGCCAACGAGAAAAGAAGCACTCGAATATTACAGGCGAACAGCAGAACACTATGATCTGGATGTCAATCTCTATGAAACCGTGGAGACCGTTACCGGCGAGCATGGGAATTTTGAAGTCAAAACTGATAAAGGTTCATACAGCGCAAACAAAGTGGTGGTTGCTACGGGATTTTACGGCCAGGAAAACCTCATGAACGTCCCCGGAGAAGATCTGCCGAAAGTACTTCATTACTACGACGAGCCCCATCGCTATGCATGGCAGGATGTGCTGGTAGTTGGTGGTGGAAATTCAGCTGCAGATGCGGCCCTCGAAACATACCGCGCCAACGCTAATGTATCAATTCTGGTGCGTCATGACGCACTGAAAGAGAGTATAAAATACTGGGTAAAGCCGGATATTGACAACCGAATCAAGGAAGGATCCATCACGGGATATTTCAATTCTGAAGTGGTTGAGATTCGGGAAAACGAAGTTGATATCCAGACTCCGGATGGCCTGAAGACAATCTCAAACGATTTTGTTCTTGCCATGACGGGATATAAACCCCATTTCGGACTTATGCAAAATTTAGGCATTGAACTGACCGATGACGAGGTTAAAATGCCTGTTTTCAATGAGGAAAGTCTCGAAACCAATCGAGCTGGAATGTATGTGGCGGGTGTAGTATGCGGAGGAATGGACACCAGTCGTTTGTTTATTGAAAATACCCGGGTGCACGCCGATCATATCGCAAAGCATATTGCCAAAAGTGTGGCCGCCGTTTCAAAGTAGCAGTTTGTTTTTAATCTGGATGGCGTTTTATGAGGCAGATGTCAGAGCGATAAATTGCCGCAAAAGATAGGATAAAAAAAGAGGGGCAAGCGACCCATATCACGCCGCTACGACCTACTACCGCTGCTGCCTTCCGACTCTGACGGAGTTCATAGGGAGCTGGCTGTATGGAACTTGCCCCAAGACTTATAAGATAAGGATTTTGGGTGTCCAATGTAAATATAAAATCCTTAATAAGATCCGAAGCGTTATTTTACTTTCTAAAACTTCGATTTGAGAACCCATCTCGACAAAATCTTCATTTATGTAACCCATCAACCACTTTTTTTGGTTTCAACACATATAACTGCGGACGCTTCAGGATCTACCTGACAAATTCACGCAGCCCAACGGCTGGAGGTCTTAGTTGGTGGTCAGCATGACTTTACCTTAGTGCGATTCCAACCTTCGTTTAAAAACTGACTTTCATAGGGAATTAACCCTTAGACTACACAACCAAACCTCAACGGCACCAGCGGTGCCGAATATCAGTAGCCACGGGTGTAAACCCGTGGTGTTTGGGACAGGTAGACAATGAAACCCGAGTCTGTACGACTAATCAACGACTACATTTTGGTCGAGGGTTTTCCAAATTGGTGTCTGAATAATTATTCACAAAATAACCTCGGTGCATGATATTCAGGGGATTAGCCTCTTGCCTCAAAAAATTGCAGTTGATTAGCAAGGTTTGACCAAAAACTCCGGACGCTTCAAAGTCTCCCTATCAAAAGCATACAGGACGACGCCCGGAGGTCCTCTGTCTTATAAAATATCGCCAAGAGCGACTTCCAGATCCGCGAAGTGAAATTCAAACCCTGCCTTTTGAAGAACTTTTGGCTGAATGCGCAAGCTGGCCAATACCGGCGTTGCTGCCTCACCCAGAACCGTATTGAGTACGAATTCAGGCACCCGGAAAAGTGATGGCCTGTTCATCACGCGGCCCATAGTGCTGGCAAACTCATCCATTTGAACCGGATTTGGAGATGCAGCGTTATAGGGGCCAGAGATTTCAGGGTTTTCAATCGGGGCTGTAATGGCGCTAACCATATCGTACATATGTATCCAGGAAAGATATTGATCACCAGATCCAAGTGAACCTCCTACAAAGAGCGAAAATGGAAGCTTCATCTTATCAATAATACCGTCATCGTCTTCCAAAACCGGGGCGATTCTTGGAATCGCCACACGAACACCAAGATCGTGTGCCTTCATCGCAGCGGCTTCCCAGTCGACGCATAAATTAGCCAGAAAATCATCCCCGGGGCCATGTTCCTCAGTCAACACTTCGTCACCCGAATCACCATAGTAATTAATTCCTGATGCAGAGATCATAAGATCGGGAGGTGTTGATGATTCGCGCATGGCATCAACCAGTTTATTGGTGAGATCTATTCGACTGCTATAAAGGCGTTTTTTTACTTCCTCTGTCCATCGTTTCCCAAATAAATTTTCGCCTACGAGATTGATGACAACATCAGCTTTATCCATCGCCTTTGATAAATCACTATCCCAGCTGATATACGATTGATTTTTTGCACTCTCTTCGGTGTATTTCTCAGGAGAGCGACTGATAAGTGTTAGAAAGTGACCGTCTCGTGCCAGCCGGTCACAAAGGAAACTGCCAATGAACCCTGTGCCACCTGTAATTAAAATATTTAAATCCTTATCCATAGCTACCTGTTTTTAACGAAGTGATCTATTTATGCTTTAACAAAAAAGCTACACAAAAAGTGTGAAATAAAAGTAGATAAATGGCGCGGTGAGAATAAGCGCATCGAATCTGTCGAACAGGCCGCCATGGCCGGGAAGAAGTGCTGACGAGTCTTTCATACCCGCCCTGCGCTTCATGCTGCTTTCCAGCAAATCACCCACAGGCCCCGTGATGCTTGTCAAAAGTGCAGCCGGCAAAAGCTGAAGGAGTGTCATAGGAAATGAGTCAACGGCAAACCAGGCAATCATCGCACCGGTACAAGCGCCAAGAAACCCGAACCAGAATCCCTCCCATGTTTTATTCGGGCTGATGTTGGGAGCCAATTTGCGTTTGCCAAAATTTTTCCCACCAAAATAGGCGAATACGTCGTTGCCCCAAATCATGAAAAAGAGTGCCAAGATAAGCCAGAAGCCTTCCTGCCCCATCCCCAGATCTCTGACAGCTGCGGCAAGATAGTAGCCAAGCGTTGTATAGACAGCACAGAACAGTGTGGCAAGCCACTTTCCTGACCAGGACTTTTTTGAGAGGATAAAGGCCGCAAGAGAGATGAGCACTACCAATGCAATTGCGCCGGTAAGGATAAGATCTGGAAGTTCAGCAGCAAACCAGATAATTCCCGCTATTAGGTAGCTGCCCGGTAAAAACACTGCCCTTCCGGATCGGTCGAGTAGCCGTCCGACTTCCCAGATGGTTCCTGCTGCCAAAAGAGCCATCACTGCATTGAAGTATATCCCACCCATCCATGCTAGCCATATAAACAGGATGGCTGCAGGTACAGCGAAAAGAATACGTTTAGTTAATTCACTCAACAATCAGTTGTCTTCATCCAGTTCATCTATGAATTCCCCAAGAGCTTTTCTTGCTCGTTTCTCAAACTCCTTAGGTACATAAAGATATATAAGCGACATCTCACCAATATTGATACTATGTGCAGAGTCTCTTTTGTTTAAAATATTTGATGGAATTCTGTGATTTGCAAGGTAATTCTTTGCCATTTCGACCTCAAACTCAATGTTGCGCTCCATCACGCATACCCAGTTATCAATCTTGTTTGGTTTTGATCGTCCGAAAAAACTCATGTGTTCAGCTGAAAGTTGGATTTACTGTACAGTATCTTAACCAAAATTCCGGACACAACAATGCTTAATGCCAAAACCCATAATGGAGGGAGAACTTCCGGCGTAATTTCAGCGAATGCTTGGTCAGGCCATATCGTGCCCTGAATAACCGCGGACCCATTGTTCACAAAATGTGCAACAGCTGCAGGCCAGATAGAGTCGGAGAGCCAGGTTAGAAGACCCATTACCGCACCTAATGTTGCTAAAGGCAATATATTAGTGAGCTGAAGGTGAAAGAGTGAGAAAATGAGGCTGGAAATAATCAAAGCCGCAATAATGCCCTTGCTCTTTTCAAATGCACGCATCACATACCCCCTGAATAACATTTCCTCGGCAAATGCGGGGACTATCGCTATGTGAAACAAACCGATCAGGAGAACACCATCGGAAGACAGATAATCTTCAAACATCTGGTATTGACTCCTGTGAAGCTCTTCTAGTAATTCAGGTGTTGGAAGAAACGAGTTCAGGTAACCTAAAAACATTACAATTGGCTGTATCACCAGTATGAGTATACCACCCAATACCATATAAAATACGGTGTCGTTGTTCCATTTCATCCTCAGGAACTCTTTTTTGGTCTCAGAACCGACATGAAGTCCCGCGATAAGAAGTGACGCAAGTCCCATCACGAAAATCTGTCCCACCGAATTTCCAATAAACAGAACATCGAGCCGGGATTCCAGGCCAGTCAGTAATTCCTGAAGGTTCGTTGCGGCGCCTGTAATATAGAGCACGGATACCGACACAACTGCAACTACCACCTGTGAAGTAATAAAGACAAACAATAGCCACAAGAGAGCCATCCCCCAGTGCGAAAATCCTTTTCGCTCAACCCATGGGGTATTGGCCAGGTTTAGTACATCTGAACCGTAATCTGATTTATTCAAATCCTAAAAAGTCTCCTCATCTTCTTTTTTTGCAAAAATCTTAACGCCTACCATTCCGGTCAGTAAATTCAAAATGCCTGAAACCGGTATTCCCCAGAGTACTTGTGACACAAATGAACTTTGCTGCCTCACTGAACCTGCAACGCTATCGATCATTGCATCTTTCTGTGCATCCGGCATTTCCATTGCTTCAAAGTTAGCAATCGTTGCTTCAACAAGTTTATCGGTGTAGTCCGGATCTATAAAAGACCAGATTTCACCATATACGGCAGACAAAATCACCATCACAGCGCCTGTCAAAAATCCGAGAGCAGCACCCTGACCTAACTTAATGTATGGACTCACTTCTTTCACAAAATGCCAGACAGCTAAAACACCTCCAAGAAGAGATACCAGGCAGATAATTGAGCCACTAATCGTAGATGCTGAAAAAAGTGAGCCCGAAGGTTCAGAACTTATTTCATAATATCCAACTGCCAGGCTTATAGCGAATGTAATAATACTGAAAATCAATCCGACAACCGTTGCAGAGGGCAGCATATCACCTATAGATATTGAGTCAGGCGCCTTATCCATTGCTTGTTCATCTTCCATATTAGTATCGATTTAAGAGTTATTTTTATTTCGAGTTAGAAACAAATCAGAGACTGAAATTGATAACGCAGCACCAAACAGTACCCCCAGAAGTGTTCTCGAGTGATTTGTATTTTGCCAAAACTCAACTAAATTTCCCAAATAATCAACTATCTGCAATAATACCGCTGCCAAAAGGATTAGTATCGGCCATCGTTTGCCTGCCGTAAACCGAATCGCATACGGAATAAATGTCCACCCGGCGGCCATGCCCAAAAAGATACCAAAACATCGGGTATTTACGGCCATCATCGCTCCATCTATCGTGTATGTACGATCAGGCAGTTGGTGACAAAGGCCGAAAAACAATTTTTCTGTCCAGTGAAGTTCATTTGGCGGAACTGTGCCCCACAGTAATTCACCCATTGAGGTTATCAACACAATGTAAAGAAGTAACAGTACGAATAAATAAAGAAATGGATTCGATACCCGTCTCATTCGTCAAACATTTTCAGAAATGTTTCCGGAGCTTTCAGCGGTTTACGCGTTTCTGAATCGGTAAAACAGAGTGCTACGCGTCCCCTTACATGGGGTTTATCTTGCCTGCTGGTATAAATAGCATAGTATGTTTGAAGCCTTACCAGAGGTTTTTCGAACAGCATCACCTCTATCTGCATCTCTTCATCGTAGAATACCGGCTGCTTATAATCTATTTCCATCGACACAACCGGAAGCATGACGCCATCTTCTTCCATCCTGCGGTATGAAAGGTTCATTGATCGCAGCATTTCGGTTCTGGCAACCTCAAAAAACTCAGGGTAACGGCCATAGTAAACGTAGCCCATTTTATCAGTCTCACCGTAGCGGCTTCTTAGTACATGTGTGTAAGAGTGAATCGGTGGCTTATCCGGAAATATGACCATCCTGACAACTATGCGTCTGCAGCATTTGTCCATACGCCCATAGAGGCATACTTATCAATGCGCTGATCAACCAATTTGTTGGCCTTCATTTTTTTAAGTCGTTTGATACTTTCGAGGCAGCGTTCTTTTACTGCCATAGCAGCCTGATTGTAGTCCCGGTGTGCACCTCCAACGGGTTCCGGAATAATTCCATCAATCACTTTCATTTCAAGAAGGTCTTTTGCCGTTAGTTTGAGTGCCGCAGCCGCCTGCTCTTTATAATCCCATGTCTTCCAGAGAATTGATGAACAGGATTCAGGTGCAATAACAGAATACCATGTGTTTTCCATCATGTATACTTCATTGCCCATACCGATACCGATCGCACCGCCGCTGGCACCTTCACCAATCACAATACTGATAATCGGGACTTCCAGAGTAGCCATCATCTTAAGATTTTTGGCAATAGCTTCTGCCTGACCTCTCTCCTCTGCCTCCAGTCCCGGAAAAGCACCGGGGGTGTCGAGCAGTGTAATAACAGGCAGATCAAACTTCTCAGCCAGTTTCATGAGCCGGTATGCTTTTCTGTATCCCTCGGGATTAGCCATTCCGAAGTTTCTATACTGACGACTCTTCGTATCACGCCCTTTTTGATGCCCCATCAGAACGACGGATTGACCGTCGATTGTGGCAAAACCGCCCACTATTGCATGATCGTCGCTATGATACCGGTCCCCATGAATTTCAATAAAATCGTCAGTAATCCGCTCGATATAGTCGAGAGTGTAGGGTCGCTCAGGGTGCCGGGCAAGCTGAACCCGCTGCCAGCGTGTAAGATTAGTAAAAATTGACTCACGCAGCTGTTGTGCTTTCTTTTTGAGCCGGTCAATTTCAGGCTTCAAAACGCCATCTCCTACAGAAAGATCCTGCAGTTCCTGGATTTTATCTTCTAGGTCGGCTATTGGTTGTTCAAAGTCGAGGTATTGCATAGCTGATGCTTCTTACATTTGTTAATTTCACTAATCCGTATACTCTAGAATATAGCAACTTTGTGCCAAAATTCAGGAGCTGTTAATATTAGTGCTGAATGGCTACTCTTTGATATTCATTTTATCCGCAAAATAGTCGCAAAAATCCCTCATATCACCGCTGATACGATCATCATTTGTAGAGTTCTCAAGAGTATCAGCCATGGTAACCAGTGTTTGATGAAAAAAGATTTTCATCTCATCTACCGTCATGTCTTTCGTCCAGAGATCCAGGCGAAGTGTATCCTTACGGTTATGGTCCCAAAGTGACAGCAGCATCGCACGGCAGGACGCTTCATCATAACCTTCCAGGTCGGTTGCATTCCATTTAATGTCAGAGGGGATGTTCTTATTATCGAGTTCTACCTCGATGTTTATTGTTTTCTTATTGCTGCTCATAATGTGAGAGTCAGATCTTTAATTAGGTTTACAATTGGTACGAAGTGTATCGAGTACATGCTGAAAATTTTCAGGAAGTTCAGAATCGAACTCCATGTATTCATCTGTCACCGGATGTACGATCCCGAGCGTTTTGGCGTGAAGCATTTGATCGGTAATTCTGGAAAAAAGATTATTGAACATCTGTTTACGGCTACCTGTATTAGGTCCAAACCGGACTGATGCACCACCATAGGTAGTATCGCCAAATACGTAATTATTTACATGCTGCATGTGTACACGAATTTGGTGTGTACGGCCGGTTTCAAGCCTTACTTCCAGCAGCGAGAGATGATCGAATCGCTCAATCACTTTATAATGCGTCACCGCGCTTTTACCTTCACCATCAGGCAGAACCGTCATTATCTTCCTGTCTTTTGGCGAACGGCCAATATCACCCGAGATAGTCCCTGTATCAGGCGGATTTCCCCAAACAATTGTCCAGTAAGTTCTGTTTGCCGTTTTATCAGCAAATTGTTTAGATAGCTTTCTGTGCGACACATCATCTTTTGCGACAACCAGCAGCCCGCTTGTATTTTTATCAAGACGATGCACAATTCCCGGACGAAGCGTCTCTTCATCAGTCAGCGAGAGGTTTTCTTGTGTGTGATAGAGGAGACCATTCACCAGCGTACCGGTCCAGTTGCCAAATGCCGGATGCACCACCATATCCACCGTTTTATTGACGATGATAATATGATCGTCCTCGTATGCGATATCCAAATCCATTTTTTCAGGCTCAGCTTCCGGCGGAGGGGGCTTCGGCAGACGAATTTCAATTTTGTCACCCGGCTGCATCGTGTAAGAAGCTTTTTCAGTCTCCCCGTTTACAATCACATACCCGTCTTTGATCGCCTTCTGCACCTTGTTTCGGGAAGCATTCTGAATAAAAGATGTAATATATTTATCCAGGCGAATGTCTGTGTGCTGACCTTCCGGCACTTCTAAAAAATATTCTGTATTCGACTTATTATCTTTTTGAGCAAGCATGAACCAAAAATAGGAAATTATCCTCCCAAATCGATTTAAAGTTGAGACTCGATATTGTCAGGCATTCAGCAAGTTCGCTCATAGTGAACAACATGTTTTATAAATGCTTCTCCTATGCATCTTTCCGGACAGCATAAAAAAATTGAAAGCCACGGTTAGAGCCGCGGCTTTCATTGGATTCATTATGATTCTACCGGTACTATCTAATTATTTTACTGTGATTTTTTTACCGGCTTTCTCTTTTAATTTTGGAGCTTTAATGATCAACTCTCCATTTTCGAATTCTGCCTCTATATTTTCAGAGTCCACAAAGTTAGGAAGCGGCAATGATCTGCTAAAGCTGCCATATCCCGATTCAACTCTATGATAGCGACGTCCTTCTTCATTTTCTTCATGCTTCCACTTGCGTTCTCCGCTGATGGTAAGCACGTCATTCTCATAGTGTATCTCTACATCGTCTCTGTTCATACCGGGAAGAGCGACTGAGATTTCGAATGTTTGGTCTGTTTCCGATACATTTAGTGTGGGTACAAACGTACCGCCATTTTGATTAACGACTTCATCGAATATGCGGTCCATCCAGTTGCTAAATGATGTCAGGTCTGATGTGCGATCCGCAAATCTTGTTGGAAGATTTCGATTTCGGGTTCGGTTTCTCATATCAATTACCTCCATATAAGTTTTGAATAATTACGAATCAAAAAATAGTAATTGAGAGTTTTTTTCTCTCCTATACTAAACTGTTGCAAGCAATGTGCCAACTGATTTACATGAAGCTGATGCTTGTAAAAATGACAATAATGTCCGCCAAAAGTGTCGTTTTTTCACTTAAGATTTGAAAAAATGTCAATCGTTTGTCTGCATACTGTTTTTGCCCCAAAGGAGTCCATGCAGGATAGACTGAGGAAAGAATGTGCCTCGGAATAAACATAGCATGTCTTTTGCCAGCAGGTGGCTTCAGTTCCTTTGAAAAGCTGATTAATGGAATCCTATTTCTGTGGTGTTTCGAGACATGCCATGTTTGACCCTCACGCATACACTTTAAACATAGCAGTCCATGCCACCACGTGGCTTCAATTTCTTAGAGGAGCTGATCGATGGAATCCGGTTTCGGTGATATATCGAACTATTCCATATTTGTATCCTGCACCTAACTCAGCTCTAAAACAGATTGCGCTCATCCCTGATAACCGATCTGGCTCTTTCCTTTAGCAGGTCGGCTGAATAGAGCAGGAGCTGTTCGTTTGTTGGGAATGGAACTTCTTTTCTATCCTCTATGATCATCCCACGAGAATCATTAATCGTAATCCTCGGTTTTGCATCAGTCCTTTCTCTCTGTAAATCAAAAGTTGACTCCCTTGTTCGACTCGAAAGTGCACGATCATCACCATAAAACTCGCTGAATCTGTTTTCAAACATTATCTCTTCCGACAGACTTTCAGTGTGGATAAGCTGATTAGTTGTAAACTCATATACGTTGAGCGAACCATCAATAAAGGCTGATTTGGTTTTTGTTACATTCAAAACTGTAGCGTTTACAGTTATCATGTTTGGAACCCGTTTAATGTTTCCGAGTGAGTCCCTCTTTTCGATAAATCCATCCTGAATCTCTTTTAATTGCCGATTCCTCTGCCGATCTACCGATTCAGGCGAGAAAATGATATTTGTCACGTTCAATACCACTAATTGATCGTAGCTGATATTCTCATTTTCAATAGAATCAAGATCGAGCCACCTTACATTCAGGTCCTGCGCCGTAATTCTGGACAGCTCAGTAGTGAAATAGTCGGGCACCTCCACCTCTGAGTTGTTTTCTGCAACAAAAAGCGCATGACTTGTGCCAAGACGTCGTGCTTCCTCAATCTTTTGATCTACATCTTCATAGCCGGGATAAATCTCTGATGCCCGATTAAACTCAGCCCACGCCTTGCGATAGCTTTTTTTATCACCCCTCTCCATGAACTCAAGACCACGTCTGTACAGTTTATCAGCCGTGGTATATTTGGCTTCGGTAATTATGCTATCGTAATTGACGAATTCAAAGTGATTCCTGACCTGAGAGGGAAGTGCCTGAATTTTATCCTGACGACGGTCCATTTGCGCATATAGCTCAACGACCTCATTTAACCTGCCCTCATTCTCCCCGAGCTCCATGTGGGCAATCCTCGTACTGTCAGACATATTTGCTAAATTATATGCCTTTTTTAAAACTTCAAGCTCATCGGAGTTGCCAGGATTATTCTCAAGTTTATTAACAGATTTGTCAATGGCCTGATCGAACTGTCCCTGTTCCACCAGTTTCTGCGACGATATACATGACACAATAAATAGTAGAAGAAAAAGTATGACTGACGAACGTTTCATGATGAGATCACTAAAAGTTAAGGAAGGAAACCGGCACATAATCGTCTTGCTAATCTAAAATGAACAAACGTGTAGGGAAATCACATGTTCATGTGACTAAACTACCCTGCTCTGGAAGTACAGGGGTTTAGTGACGGACTAAAGTCCTATACCAAGATGAAATCTGAGTCGTCAGTAGCCACCTTGCTTCATTGATGCTCAAGGTACGCTTAAACAATTTCATCAGTAATATTTCCTCTACTCCACCCCCATATCCCGACGCTCAAAAGTACCTGAATCATTGATCCTCAAAAAACTGTTCACAACGGTAGAAATTCAAGTGACTGCTTTTGTTCTCAGCGTTCAAGTAAATTGCGTTCACTGCTGATAATCATCTTGGTCCTTTGTTTCAGCAGATCAGCAGAATCCATCACCATCTGTTCATTGGACGGAAAGGGTAGCTCGCGACCGCCTACAATTTCTTCAAGTTCTTCTGAGAGTGCGCGTTTATCGCCACTCAGAATACCATATCGGTTTTCAAACACAAATTCGACTGATAAATCATCTGTGCGAACCAGCTGATCGGAATAAAGCTCGTACATATCAACGGTTCCGCCCACAAATGTCGATTTTTGCTGTAACACTTCTGTGACTTCTGCATTGACGGTAACCATATTCGGAACACGAATGTCATTTCCCAGTGAATCTTTTCTGACGTTACCATCATTGTCATAGGCATAAGTCATGCCGTCCTGGATCTCCTTAGATTCCCGAATAATTTGTCGCTCAACTGATTCAGGTGAAAATACGATACTTGTCACATTCAGCACCACCAGGTGATCATAATCGATATTTTCATTTTCGAATGTATCGAAATTGAGCCAGCGGGTATTCAGATCCCGAAGAGTGATTTTTGAAAGTTCCGTTTCAAAATACTCCGGTACCATTACGCCTGAGTTGTTTTCCGCAACAAAAAGTGTGTTGTTAAGCCCTAATGAATATGCTTCTTCAATTTTCTCATCCACATCTTTGTAGCCCGTATAAAGCTCCGAGGCACGTATAAATTCAGCCCAGGCTAATCGATAGCTTTCTTTATCGCCTCTTTCCATATACTCCAATCCGCGCCGGTACGATACATCGGCCGCTGCAGATTTAGAATTTATTATCGCCTCATCATAATTGACAAATGTAAATTGATTCCTGATTTGAGACGGGAGCCGCCGAACTTTATTCTGCCGGCGATCCAGCTGCTCATATAGTGCAAAAATCTCAAGCCAGTTATCGTCGTTTCCCTCCAGCTCCAGGTACTCTATTCGCTCCATGTCGAACATATTTGCAAGCTCGTATGCCTCTTTTAATACTTCCAGTTCGTCAGAGTCACCCGGCTTTTTCTGAAGTTTTTCAACGGCTTTATCAATTGCACGGTCGTACTGCCCCCGTTCCAGCAGTTTCTG